>JBFMGU010000399.1:0-6760 GCA_040752415.1 Myxococcota bacterium | reverse complement strand
CGTTGGCGGTGGTGGGCGGGTTGCGGCTGTTGCGTCGCGCGCCGACGACGGGAGTCCCGCGGGCGCGCCCCCAGAGCGTGCTCGCGGGCGGGCGTTATCTCGTGGGGCACCCGTTTCCGCGCGGCGTGGCGGCGTTGGCGGCGGCGTACGCGGCGTTGGGCGCGTGCGTGGACTACGTGTTCCGCGTGGAATCCGCGGGCCGACTCACCGAGGGCGAACTCGCCGCGCTGTTCGGTGATCTCAACGCTGTCGTCGGCGGGGCGTCCATTGCGTACCAGCTCCTGCTCACCGGGAGGGTCCTGGAGCGCGGTGGTTTGTTCCTCTTCCTCGGCGTGGTGCCCACGTTGCTCGCCGTGATGGCGGCTGTCTCCGCGCTCACCGGGTTCTTCTGGACGCTGGTGGTGGTGAAGGGACTGGAGATGGCCGGCAGCTTCTCCATCCAGCAATCCGGCATGCAGCTCCTCTACAACCCCATGCCGCCGGAGTCCCGGCCCGCGGTGCGCGCGTTTGTCGACGGGTTGGTGAAGAAGGGCGGCATGGCGTTGGCGGGCATGGGGCTGGCCGTGCTCGTCGGATTCTTCCCGCAGGCCAGCTCACCATGGCTCGTGACCGGGCTGGCCTTGGGTTGTCTCCTCCTCATCCGCGGGCTGCGCGGCGGGTACGTGCGCGCGTTGGAGGACAAGCTGCGCGGCTCGCGCGCCCGCGTGGTGACGACGACGATGGACGTCGAGGACAAGGTGACGCGTGCCGCGTTGCACCGCGCGCTGCAGAGCCCGTCCGGCGCGGAGGTCCTGGCCGCGTTGTCCATTCTCCGACGGGACGCACGCTTCAAACCCGCGGAGCACCTGGGCGCATTGCTGGTCCACCCCGACGAGAGCGTGCGCGTGGCCGCCATGGACCTGGTGCCGGAGCACCCCGGTCCCGACGTGGAATTCGCCCTCGCCAGCGCGTTGGCCATGGACCAGCGTCGGCCCCGTGCGGCGGCGGCCCGGGCGTTCGCGCGTTGCACCCCGGAGCGCGCGGGCCAGGCGTTGCGTCCCTTCCTCACCGACCCGGACCCCGGCGTCACCTGCGCCGTCATTGCCGCCATCCACCCCCTCCCCGACGGGCGCGAGGCCGCGGAAGCGCGTTTGTCGGAGCTGCTCTCTCGTCGGGAGGCGGCGGATGCGGCGGAGCGCCGTGAGGTGGCCCGCGTGCTCGGGGAGCTCCCGCCGGAGACGTCGTTGCCGCACCTGCGCGACTACCTCGAGGACACCGAGCCCTCCGTGCGTGCGCTGGCCATGAAGAGCGCGGCCGCGCTGGGTGCCGCTGCTCCGTCGCTGGCGTTGCCCCTGGTGCCCGTGCTGCAGGCGCGCCTCGCCGTGCGCAGTGACCGCGCCGCCGCGCGCGAGGCCCTGGCGCAGCTGGGTGACCACGCGGTGCCGCTGCTCCGTCGCAGCCTGGACGACCGGCGTCTCCCGCTGGCGGTGCGCATCGAGATTCCCCGTCTCCTGTGCGCGGTGGGCACCGACGCCGCAGCGGAGGCGCTGCTCTTCAGCAACATCAAGGACCACCCCTCATTGCGCTGGCGCATTGCGGAGTCCCTCTTCCACATCCGGCGCGCGCACCCGTCGGTGCACATCGACCTGGACCGCACCAATGATGCGTGTCGTCGTCGACTGGCCGCGTTCCTGCACTATCGCCCGCTCTGCCACGCGCTCTTCGCCGCCGACGAGACGGCGCCCAAGGGTGGTCCCGCTCGTCGGGCGTGGGACGTCCTCTGTCACGCCACCACCGACCGCCTCCTGCAGAACCTGGACATGGCCGTGAAGCTGTTGGGCCTGCACCGCGGCGAGGAGCGCATGCTGCGTGCGGCTGCGTTGCTCGTCGACGCGGAGCGCGCGGCGCTCGGCGGGGCCACTTCCGCCACGGTGCAGGGCATGCGCGCGGATGCGCTGGAGCTCATCGACGTGGCGCTGGGTGGTGACTCCATGCGTGAAGAAGTGATGCGCGTGCTGGAGCCGCCCCCGCCGTCACGACAATCCCTGAACGTTCCCTGGCGCACCGTGGCGGATACCGCGCGTGCCTTGCGCGCCAGTGCCGACCCGCTGGTCTCCGCGCTGGCCCGACGCGTGTTGCGCAGCGGCGTGCTCATGCCGGAGGAGTCGTCCATGCCGCGTGAGCTGCCGGCCAGCGAATACGTGCGCATGCAGCGCGAGGAGGAGGCCGCGGTCAGCGACCCCACCGACCTCGAGGAGGTGCAGAACATGGATGAGTCGCTGCTCAACCGGATCCTCACGCTGGAGCGCGTGGATCTCTTTGAAGGCCTCCCGGTTGACGACGTGGCGGCCATTGCCGGCATTGCCGAGGAGCGTCACGCGGAGGCCGGCGAGGTGCTGTACCGGGAGGGTGAGCCGGGCAACACGATGATGGTGCTGGTCAGCGGTCGCGTGCAGCTGATCCGCGGCGGTCACGTCTTCATGGAGCTGGGTCCGGGGGAATCCATTGGGCAGGTGAGCCTGTTGGACCGCGGCCCCCGTCCCACCACCGCGGTGGTGCGCAAGGACTCGCTGGGCGCGGAGCTCCTCGTCATCCACGGCGACACGTTCCTGGACCTCGTCACCGACCGCCCCGAGCTGACCCGCGGCCTGTTCGTGGTCCTGGCCAAGCGCCTCCGCGCGCTGATCGACCTGCAAGGCAGCAAGGCAGCCAACTGAGCAGGATCGTTGTAGCGTCCACGCATCCTTGAGGTGGCCCATGAAGACCTGTTGGATGACGCGCGCCCTCCTCGGCGCCTGGTTGCTCACGCAGCTGGCCTGCACCGGCTCTGACGACGATGGAAGCGGCCGCAACCGCTCCGGAGGCTCCACCAGCACCGGCGGGCTGGGCGCGGGGGTGGGGAGCAGCTCGTCCTCGTCGGGGAGCGTCTCCGGGAGCAGCTCCACCGGTTCCGGGGGCATCTCCTCCAGCACTTCGTCGGGCGGGGAGTCCAGCAGCTCCGGCGGAATCACCGGCAGCACCGCCTCGTCGACCAGCTCGACCTCCAGCGGAGACCCCACGTCGTCGTCCTCGTCGTTCTCCTCCTCGTCTTCCTCGCCGGCGTCGTCCACGTCGAGTGCGTCCTCGAGCAGCAGCGCGGCATCCAGCAGCAGCAGCTCCAGCGCGTCGTCGTCCAGCAGCTCATCCTCGTCGTCAGGGGGGACGGTGCAGACGGATCCGTTCAGCGCCAGCGCCTACTGCGACGGCCTCGCCTCCGCGAGATGCGCGCGCTTCGTGAAGTGCAACACGCAGAGCGTGGCGCTCTTCTACGACAGCGAGGCGGGCTGCGTTTCCGCGTTCACCGCCGGTTGTCTCGCCGCCATCCCCCCGGTGCAGGCCGCGGTGGGCGTCAGCACCGCGTACCACCAGTCACAGTTCGACACGTGCATGGCGCTGTACCGCTCCGCCACGTGCAACCAGGAGCCGGGGTGGGACACGTCGTGCGAGAGCATCTTCACCGGGGTGCGGGGCGTGGGTCAGTCCTGCTACGCGCTGGAGCAGTGCGCTCCCGGAACGTACTGCACCAGCAACGGGACCCAGTGCGGCACCTGCCAGCAGCGGGTGGGCGCCAACGGGACCTGTAGCGGCGACGAGTGCATCGACGGGTACGCCTGCCACCAGAGCCGTTGCCAGCCCATTTCCAGCGTCTACGCCGGCGCCGGTGAGACGTGCGACAACACCAACGGCCCGTTCTGCGAAGGCGACACGGTCTGCAGCAACGGGACGTGCGCCACCATCACCACGCTGCCCGCGGGCTCCTCCTGCACGCCCAACGACTCCACCAGCCAGTGTCCCATCACCCAGAACTGCGTGGGCGACGGCCTCTTCAACATCACCGGCACGTGCACCAACCGCCCCCAGCTCAATGACGTCTGCGACTTCAACACCGGCGCCATCTATTGCGCGGGCAACACGTTCTGCAGCGCATGGGAGGAGCCCACCTCGGTGACGCAGGGAACATGCATTGCTCGTCGGGGACTCAACGGCTCCTGCAGCGACCCCGACCTCACCGCCACCTACGACGACCTGGCGTGCCAGCCGCAATACACCTGCACCAGCGGCACGTGCTCCAACCCGCAGGCCTTGTCACCCATCTCCTGCCCCTGACCCATCCTCGGGCAATTCGAGAACGCGGGAGGGGCCCTCCTCCTCGGGCGGCGCCGGCTCTTCGGGTGGCGTCGTGTCTTCCCGTGACACGCGACCCCGCTCCCGTCCCGCCCGCACCGCCGCGCGCACCTCCGGGTGGAGCAGCAGCAGCTTGGTGATGGCGCCGTACGCCTCGGTGCGCACGCCGTAGTCCGGGTCGGTCTCGACGAGAAACGCCAATGGCTCGGCGGCCGGAGCGTGCGCCAGCTCACCCAGCGCCCACGCGGCCACCCGGCGCACGGCAGCGTCGGTGTCTCCAAGCGCGTTCACCAACTGTGGCGCGCTTGGTTCATCCAGGCGCTGCGCCAGGATCATCACCGCATCCGCCCGGGTGCGCGCGTCCGGACCCGTGAGCTGGGCGTGCAGCCGGGCCCGCTCGTCTACGGAAACCGGCGCCGGCGGCTTCATCAGCTCCCGCGCGGCCAGCTCGCACGCGTGCTCCACCGTCTTCTGCACCTCGCCAGGCTCGGCCGCGCCCCCGCGGAAGCTGGGTGCCCCGGAGAGCAGGCTGGAGAGCCCCGTGGCGGAGGAGAGCGGCTTGTCCCCGTCGCGGACCTCGGCCACCGCGCGCACGCGCACCAGCCGCTCCGAGCGCTTGGTCAGGTAGGTGTCCACCACCAGGCGCGTCACCACCACGCGGTACTCGTCGCGCCGCGCACGCCGGACCTCACCACGCGCCCGCAGCACCCGCGCCACCGCCGCCGTGCACGCGGGCTCCAGCTGGGAGGCTTCCTCGTCGGTGAGCGCGCCCTCGGTGATGTCCACGCCCCCGCCCTCCCCCAGCGGCGTGGGACGAGGCCAGCGGTCGGGATGCGCCGGCGCCATGCGGTTCAGCAGCCGTCCTTCCCCCCGCGGGCTGGCACAGGAACAGGAGAGGACCAGCAGAAGGAGCGCGCCGCCGCGCAGGCTCACGGGGCTTCCCGCACGACGAGCAGGACCACCGAGACGTTGTCGTGGCCGCCGTTGCTGTTGGCCAGACCAATGAGCTCATGGGAGGCGCTGGCCGGATCCGGGAGACGCTGCAGCACCTCCGCGAGCACGTCCTCCACCGCACACGGAGAGAGCGCCGCCTGCCCCAACGGGAGCGCGTAGTCGGGGAGCCCGTCGGAGCAGAGCAGGAGGCGGTCGCCGGGCAGCAGCGGCACGTCGTAGTAGTCGCCCGCGCTCGGCGAGGAGACCAGGCGGCCATCCATGTCCCGCAGCACCCGCCCCACCGCGCGCGTCAGCGCCCCACCCGCCTCCAGCGACGCGGCACTGAACGCATCCATGCCCGCGCGCATGGCCTCCGTGCGACGGTCATGGTCCACCGTCACCGCCTCGCAGACCTCGCCGTCAAACAGGTACACGCGGCTGTCGCCCACGCTGAGGATCGACGCCACGCCATCCTCCACGAGCGTCATCACCAGGGTGGAGGCCATGACGCCGGAGGTGTCGCCCGTGAGCGGCGGGTAGTTGGTGTTGGCGTCCTGGCAGATGGCGTCGGTGGCGTTGTCCAGGGCCTGCTGCAACAGCCCGTGACGCTCCGCCTGGGAGCGCGGCTGTCCCACGCTGTCGAACACCAGCTGCGCCACCTTGGAGACGGCCTCGGCGGTGTGCTGCGCCGCGGTGCCACCGTCGCCCAGGATGGCGTGACTGACGCCGTCGGCCACCGCGCCCACGGCGAGCGCGCCCTCCCCCGTCATCTCCAGGTACACGCGGTCCTGCTGCACCCCGCCACGACGCGCCTTGCCCACGCCAATGTGCGTGTCCTGCCAGCCATCCACGCGCACCCCGCGCGCCGGGGAACCACGCAGCTGCACCGCCGTCTGCGCTCCGCGCAGCGCCTCCTTGAGCGCGGCCAGGTGCGGCATGCGACGGGTGGGGTCGGGGTGGAGCGCGGGAGCCAGGCGCGGCCAGATGCCCAGCGGCAGCTCCGGGCGGAAGGTGCGCGGGCTCTGCTGGTGCACCAGCACGGCGCTCATGCCCGGCGGCGGCGGCCAGAACTCACGGCCGGCCAGCACGGCGTGGATGACGGCGGCCACGGTGTACACGTCGGAGGGAATGCCGCACAGCGGCGCCACGCGGTGCACCACCTCCGGCGCGGCGGTGGCGGTATGCACGTCCAGAGGCGGCTCTCCGGCGTGCGGCAGGCGCTCCAGGCCCACCAGCACCGCGTCGAGCGAGGGTGTGCGCAGCACCGCGTCGGGATCCAGCGAGTACACGCACAGGCCGGCGCCGTGGATGTTCTCCACCACCTCACAGAGCTGGATGCCCCAGTGCAACACGTCCAGCGGGTCGGGCGGGGTGACGTCGTGGACCCATTCCCGCACGGTGATGCCGGAGACGCGCGGATAGACGCGCACCGTGCGACCGCCCACCGCCACCTCCGCGCTCATGCGCAGCACGCGACGGTCGGGCAGCTTCTGGAACAGCGTGAGCGCGTTGGCCTGCGCCAGCTCCACCAGCGTGAAGCCCTCCCCGTGGGCGCCGCGCGCGCGGAAGTAGCGGCGACCGCCCTCGTCGGCCACCAGCGCTTCCACCGTCAGAAGCCCGGCGCCCCCATTCACCTCGACCATGCTGCCCGGCCGCAATGGGTCGCTGGTTGCTGCCACGCCGG
>JBFMGU010000398.1:0-6779 GCA_040752415.1 Myxococcota bacterium | reverse complement strand
TACGCCATGCAGCCTCCGGGGTCGGCACGGGACCGCCTCGAGAGGCCGGTAGGGCATCACGCGGGGGGTGGGGAAAGGTTTTGAGAAACCTCCGAACTCGGTGGGGAAAGGTTTTGAGAACCTACAGATTGACCGGGGAAGTGATGGCCCTTGGCCGCGGAATCGCAGACAAGAATGGCTGCGCCACGGGGAATTGAAGCCGCTTCGACCACCATGCCCGTAGGTTCACGATATCGCTGGCGTCATTCCCCGTGGCGCAACCATTCTTGTCTGCGATTCCGCGGTGAAAACCATCGCTTCGCAGCTGCGGGGTTCACCCTCCGCCACGGCCAACTCCAACGGGAACCGCTGTAGCGGCCTGGTACCGCGACGCATTCACAGCGCCGCCTCCCCTTCCACACCACCCAGGGGCTTGTGCACCGGCTCGGGGATGTCCGTCATGGTGGCCTCGGTCAGCAGCAGCAGGCTCGCAACGGAAACCGCGTTCTCCAAGGCCACGCGCACCACCTTGGTGGGATCCACGATGCCGGCGTCGAACAGGTCGACGTAGTTGCAGGTGGCGGCGTCAAACCCCACGTGGCCCGTGCTCGCGCGCATGCGTTCCACCACCACGCCCCCATCCACACCCGAGTTCTCCGCGATCTGCCGCGTGGGCGTTTGCAGCGCGTGCGCCAGGATGCGCAACCCGGTCCGGGCATCCCCCTCCATCTCCTCCTCCGCGCGCGTGAGGGCCGGCAGGGCGCGCAGCAGCGCCAGACCCGCCCCGGGCACCAGCCCCTCCTCCATGGCCGCGCGGGTGGCGCTGATGGCGTCGTCAAATGCCTCCCTGCGGCTCTTCAGCTCCGCCTCGGACGGCGCGCCCACGCGGATCACCGCCACGCCGCCGGTGAGCTTGGCCAGGCGCTCCTGGAGTTTCTCGCGGTCGTAGTCACTGGTGGCGTCCTTGATTTCACGTCGCAGCAACTCCACCCGCGCATCCATGGCTTCCCGGCCGCCACCGCCACCCACCAACGTGGTGCTGTCCTTGTCCACCACCACGCGGCGCGCACGTCCCAGGTTCTCCAGCGAAAGCTTCTCGAGCTTGATGCCCAGCTCCTCGGCCGCCACCTGGCCCCCGGTAACCACCGCCATGTCCTCGAGGAGCGCGCGACGTCGATCCCCAAAGCCGGGCGCCTTGACCGCAGCGCAACGCAGCGTGCCGCGGAGCTTGTTCACCACCAGCGTGGCCAGCGCCTCCCCATCCACGTCCTCCGCCACCACCAGCAGCGGACAGCCCTGCTTGGCCACCTGCTCCAGCAGCGGGAGGAGGTTCTGCAGGTTGCTGATGCGTCGGTCATGCAGCAGCACCGCGGCATCCTCCAGGATGCACTCCATCTTGTCGGGGTCGGTCACGAAGTAGGCGGAGAGATAACCCTGGTCGAACTGCATGCCCTCCACCACCTCGAGCGAGGTCTCCGTACCCTTGGCCTCCTCGACGGTGACCACGCCCTCCCGCCCCACCTTGTCCACCGCCTGGGCCACCAGCTCGCCGATCAGCGGGTCGTTGTGCGCGGAGATGGTGGCCACCTGCGCGCGCTCACGGTGGGTGGTGACGGGCCGGGACTGGGCCTGGATGGCCTCCACGGCAATCTTCACACCGCGGTCCAGCCCACGCTTGATGTCAATGGCACTGGCGCCCGCGACGACGTTGCGAACACCCTCGGCATAGATGGCCTGAGCCAGGAGTGTGGCGGTGGTGGTGCCGTCGCCCACTTCCTCACCGGTACGCTCCGCGGCCTGACGGATGATGCGTGCGCCCAGGTCCTCCTCGGGATCCTTGAGCTCAAGCTCCTTGGCGATGGTGACGCCGTCATTGCACACAATGGGGTCACCCCACTTCCGTGCAATGAGGACGCACTTGGAGCGCGGGCCCAACGTGACACGCACCGCGTCCGCAAGGGCCGTGGCGCCACGGAGCGTCTTCTCCCGTGCCGCGGACCGGAACAAAAGCTGCTTGTGCGTCATGAAACCCTCCCCTGAGCGGGATGCAGGGGTATTCCGATTGTCGCTCCGGGATTCAGCCCGCGACGTCACGGGAGAGCCGCAGCTCGGACGTATGGGCCTGCCGGCGTTGATGCCCAAGACGTGGATTGCGGTCACGACACCCGGAGCCGCGCACGACGGCACCAGCGCATCACGGGCGCGGGGAACACACGGCGATTCCGCCCCGCGGTGCTGCGACCGGAAGCGTGAAATGGAACGCGCTCCCCCACCCCTCCTCCGCTTCCGCCCAGATTCGCCCGCCGTGGGCCTCGACGATCCCCTTGGAGATGGCGAGCCCCAGACCGGAGCCGCGCCCCTCACCGGCCACCTGCTGCCAGAAAGGCTCGAACACGCGCTCCAGGTTCCCATGCGGGATTCCCCGGCCGTTATCCACCACGGAGAAACACACCGCGTGTCTCAACCTGCTGGCACCAAGCGAGATGCGGCCACCCGCCGGCGTGAACTTGGCGGCGTTGCCGATGAGGTTGGAGAAGACCTGGTGCACCCGCTCACGGTCCGCAAGGACGGGAGGCAACTCCGGGGAAACGCGAACCTCGACGTCCAGACCGCGTTCCTCCGCGTGCGCCAACAGCGAGCTCCGCGCGTCCTCCACCAACAACGTCACCTCCTGCGGCGTGGGGTGCACCCCGAGCCGACCGGCCTCGATCAGCGCCACGTCGCGGAGGTCGTGGATGAGCCGGCGCGCCTGGTTCACCGCACGGACAATGGTGTCCACGGACTGTCGGGGTACGGGTTGCACGAGCAGGCGCTGCAGCTTGTGGGCCGCCATGAGCACGACGTTGAGGGGGTCACGCAGGTCGTGGGCAACCACCCGCAGGATGTTGTCGCGGGCCCGGAGCATCCGCTCCACGTGCTGCTCTCGCGCTGCCAGCGCGCGACGCTGCACCTCGGGGACGGAGAGCTCGGAGGGCACCGAAGCGGGATGCGGCGCGTCCGCGGAGCACCATCGGGGGAGCTGGGCAAACATCCATTCCACGCGCGCACCGTCCCCCAGGAGTCCCGCCGGCTCACAATAGGGATTCGCGCAGAGGTCCTCGCCGAGAATCGCCGTGGGATGCGTGCGCAGGGCGCCCAGGAGGAGCTCCGCGGGAAAACGTGGCCGGTGGTACTGGCAGATGGCCAGCGTCTTGCTGCGGGGGAAGATGTCGTTGAGCAGGGACTCGTACTCCACCAGCCGCTCGCACCCGGGCTCACCGCCAAGTGACCAGGTCATCTCCCCGGTAACCCGGAGTGCCGTGAAACCCCGTCGGAGTGCGTCACGGGTGGCGCCCTGGAGCAGCGTGATCATCGCCCCGGGGTCGAACCGTCCACCCCGCAGATAGGTGTCATCCTGGGTCAACAGGCTGAGCGCACCCCGACGGACCTCCGCCCGCACGTCGACGCCGCCGGCGTGGAGCGCCGCAGCCACGTCATGCCGGTGGTGCTGGTCCATGATGTAGACGCACGCTTCGCCTCGTCGCAGCCCTTCCCGGAAGAACGGAACCAGCCAGGCGCGCTGTTCTTCCTGACTCTCGTAGAACAGGCAGACATGGTCGCCAGGCCGGAGCGTGGGGATGACGTCGCTGGGTTGTGCCCTGGCCATGCATGGCTCCCGCGGCGGAGGGAGGAACCGGCCGGGCCAGGCCGCCCTCCCCGGGCCTGAACCCTCAGACGATTGGCCAAGCAGTCCGGGCACAAGCGGGCGCCACACGACTCAGCCCCGGCACGCGCCCGGTGTAGCGCATACCCTCGGATTAGTGTGAGTCTATGCCACACTAACGCGACCCGCAATGGTTCACCTCCGCGGCACGCGCGCAATCCTGTGAAAGGAATGCGAACAACTTGCGCCGGTGCCGAGCAAGGGATGCGCAGTCGGCAAGAAAGGACGCCGGGAGCGGCGCGGAGAGCTGGATTTGCCGGTTTCCGTCACGCTCACGCTGGGCTTCGATGGCGGTTTGAGACGCCACGGCCGCGGCCCGGCGCCAGGCTCCCTGAGAACGCAGCTTAGGCATCATTAGAATGACAGCCACTGGCTTCAGCGCCTCGGGACAACCGGGGCCCGTCCGCGTGGCAGACCAGGAGGCCACAGCCGGCGCTGGGATGGAGGGTGTCCCCCCTTGTCGCCGCGCGTGTGACGAGGCTCACGGGCTTCAGCAGCCGGCTTGCCGCCAAAGTGGTCCGGAGGCGCTTAGGGGTCTGCGTCCGGACAGATTGCTCATTCGGTCGTGGCCGGCGAACACCTAACCCCCCACGCTTGTCCTGCTGCGCCCACTCGCCCCCCTTCCCCAGAACCGATTCTCCGTCGTCACCCAGCCGGGGAAGGGGGGCAATCGATGGGCGCAGCTGCCCTCTTTCCGACGAGAAGAAGTCCCAATGCCAATGCGTGCCCCCCTTCCCCGCAATGGTCGACGACGGGGAAGCGGGTGTGGGGAAGGGGGGCGAGCGAGCGCAACGGCATGAACGTGGGGGGTTAGGTGTTCGCCCGCCACGACGAAATGGGCAATGTGATTACACGCAGCCCCGGGGTTTACACCCCGCACGGAGCCATCACTTCGACATTCCGGAGACATCCATCCGGGGGTCCCGAGGCATCGACGCCGGGGTGCTTTCCATTCAGGGCTTGCATTTCCCGTCGTGACCAGCGTGGAAGATGTCCAGGATCTCCGCGGCATTCAGCGCGCGCGAGAACGCTTCCACCTCGTCAAGACGGCCATGGTAGGAGCCGCTGCCCAGCGTGAAGGTCACGCCGGTGAACTCGAAGAGAACCTCGTACAGGCGGGGATCGCTCGGGAAGCCATCCAGGTAGAAGATCACCTCGTCGCCATCCTTGGTCACCGCCACGTGGTGCCAGTCATCCTCGTCGGTGATTCGCAGCTCCGGCGCGCTGTTGACGTTGCTGACACCCGTCTTGCTCAGGGAAAGGAACCCGTTGTTGATGAGCAACTGGTAACCCCCTGTGCCTGCCGTGTAGCCCACCACGCTCGTGGCATCACCGCGGATCCACGCATCGAGCGTGAAGCTCTGGAGCTGGAGATTCGCCGGGTTGCCGATGACAACCTGGGAGGGGCCAACGGGCTCGTTGTCCAGATTGAACGCGTCATCCACCTTCCCGTCCTCAAACTCGACGTCACCGGTGATGGTCCCGTCGTTGTCATCCGCGATGTCGTCGGCGTCCACGTCGCCCGGCCACCAGCTCACCAGGTCCGGCGGCGGGGGCGCGCACTCCGGCTCTTCCACCTCGTCCACGCAGAGGCCATCCGGGTCGGAGTCCCCGCCTTCGTTCCTGCGCCAGATGTTGGCGGTGCCCTCGGTGCCGGTGTCCGTGGACTGGTCCAGGCAGTCCACGACGTCGTTCCCGCGCACCTCGTTCTCCCGAAACAGGTTGTTGAGCACACCCGCGGCCACGACGCTGATGCCGTTCTCTTCGTTGTCCTCCACCTCGTTGTCCACAATGGCGTTCGCCTCGGTGAGGAAGGACGTGGTGAAGCCCAACACAATGCCGGAGCCTACGTTCTCCTCGACCTCGTTGTCCTTCACCAGGTTCCCATAGGCCCCATCGAGCACGATGCCGTGACGGCTGTTGTGCGTGATGTTGTTGTCCTTCACCACGTTCCGGCTTGCTCCATCCACGAGCACGATACCGTCTTCGTCGTTGTCCTCCACCTTGTTGTCCTTGATCACGTTGGCGTTTGAAGAGTCGACGACGATGCCGGCGCGCTCGCTCAGTTTCACCAGGTTGTGCCGCACCGTCGTGTTCGTCGTGCCCCGCCGGACATTGATCCCGCCGTGGGCATCCGCCAGGGGCTCGTCCTTTGAACCGATGACACGGTTCTCCGTCACCTCGCTGTCGACGCTTTCGGTGAGGAAGATCGACCCGCCGCCCCGCACCACGTTGTTGCGGACGCGGGTGCGCACCGATTCCGTGAGGGTCATGCTGGAATTGAGCAGCCGGTTGTAGGCGATCTCGGTGTTGGTCGACGGGAAATCGAGGTGGATGCCGATGCCCGGCTCCGGGTCATCTCCGCCGCGGAACTCGTTGCGCCGGATGCGGGTGAGCGGAGAATCCGGGCCGTTGAACTCCGCGTTCACGCCCTGACGTTCAAAGATGTTGTTCTTCACGTTGGCGCCGGCGAAGTCGATGTCCACCCGCGAACGGTCAAACAGGAACCCGTCCACGACGATTCCTTCCGCCAGCAACTGGAAACCGTTTCCCAGGCCGTCAATCACGGACTCGTCCGAGAGCGGCTCGTCGCGCCCGCGCCCGTCTTCACCATGCTGTTCGCCGCGCAGCCGCAGCCGCTTGTCGATGAGCACGGTCTCCGGGTAGGTGCCCTCACAGACCCGAATGGTGTCGCCGTCGAACGCCGCATCCACCGCGTCCTGGATGGTCGTGAAGTCGGCGTCGTCGCAGTCTTCTCCATCATCATCGACCACGATGGTGTCACCGTCAAAGAGGGCATCTTCCGCTTCGTACTCCGCTGCTTCAAGAGAGGCATCCGCGTCAGGCGCAACCGACTCCGGCATGACGCAGGCGACGGAGGTGGAGAGAAGAACGAGGCCTGCCAACGTCGATGGGGGGTGTTTTCATGGATGGTCCTGTGCACCTGGATTGCCGCGGCGTGTCTGCTTCTGCGCCGAAGTTCCGACGACGCGTTACAGTGGTTCCCGTTCGGGTTGACCGGCACAAAAGGCGGTGTTCCCCCTCCCTCTCCCCATCCCCATCCCCCTCCCGGGAAGTCAGTGGCACCGGGCCGACG
>JBFMGU010000397.1:0-6812 GCA_040752415.1 Myxococcota bacterium | reverse complement strand
GTGCTTACCAGCGCACCCGCCTCCGACGAGAAGAAAACCAAGGCAGAGCCGGAAGTGATTGATATTGATCAGGAAAAAGAGTGCGCCCCCGACGTGATTCGAACACGTGGCCTACAGTTTAGGAAACCGCAGTCCGTCCGCTTCTCCGGACACTCCGCTCCGCCACCTGTCCGCTCCTCCGGACACCCAGCCGCGCAACCCCGCGAAACACGTGTGCTCCACCCTGGCACGCGCGTGGCAATCCCGACGGGCAACGCGGCCACTCACGGCCCGAGAGGAGAGCTCCCATGGACTTCATGCGCGACGGTGGTTTCAACATGTGGCTGCTGCTGGCTTCCGCGGTGGCGACGGTGGCGTGGGCGGCCAGCAAGCCCGCGGCGGAGCGGCCGGTGATCCTGCTGGGCGGATGCCTTGCCTCGCTGGTGCTGGGTTTCCTGGGCATCTCCACCGGGCTCATCGCGGTGAGCGCGAACTACAACAAGTTCCCCGAGCCGCTGGAGGCGCTGGCCATGGGGCTGCGCGAGTTGTCCAACAACGGCCTCTTCGCGGCGGCGCTGGCCACGGTGCAGGGCCTGGGCGCGGCGGTGACGCGCGGGAACCTCAAGCACCTCTGACGTGGCTTGACCCGCTGTTCCGTTCTGGCTGACGTTCCGTCCCACACCACGACGGTGGGGAAAGCGAGCGTCTGACGTGGGGTGGACGGGCGGCCTGGTGGTGACCTTCCTCGTGCTGGCGCAGGAGCCGCCACCGTCGTCGCCAGCGGGTGAGGCCACGCCGGACGCCGCACCGCCCACCAGCACCACACCCGAGGCTCCCGCGCTGGCCGTGATGCCCATGGCGGTCCGCCTGGGGACCGGCGCTGACAACGACGCCAGCAGCCTGTTGACCAGCGCGCTCACCGCGCATCTCTCCGCCACCGGCCACCACCGCATCCTGGGCATGGACGAGATCCAGGCGCTCCTGGAGAACGAGGCGGCGCGCCAGGGCGTGGGCTGCACCGACGACGGCTGTCTCGCCGAGATTGCCGGAGCGCTGGGCGCGCGCCTGGTGGTGGCGGGCGAGGTGGAGAAGGTGGGACGAGCGTTGCAGTGGACGGCGCGTCTCGTCGACAGGCAGGCGGACGCCGCGGTGGGGCGCGGGTTGGTGACCGGCGGGAACGTGCAGGAGCTGGCGGCGCAGGCCTATGAGCTGGCGTTGCAGCTGCAGGGACGCGCGGATGAAGCGCGACTGAGCGGACCCGCGGCGCAGCGTCGACTGGGTTTCCTGAGCGCGGCGGACCTCGAGGATTTCCGTCGGCAACGGGAGCGTCGTCCCGCGGCGAGTCTCTCCGACGTCCTCACCGAGTACATCATCGGCCACAACCGTGAGAGCCGCGCGTTGGCGGTGGGGCAGGCCATCAGCTTCGGGCTGGCGGCGGCGTGCCTGGTCCCGGTGCTGCCCATCAATTGCGTGGCCACCCAGACCGGCATTGCGCTGCTCCCCGTCACGCTCGGTCTGTTCGCCACCAGCTTCCTGATGGGCTTGTCGTCGGCGGTGGCCACGCTGGTGGGCGTGGTTCTTGTCGTGGTGGATGAGATGGATCCGGGGCGCGTGCCGGTGAGCCGGCAGGGATGTTGTCGTGACGACGCGCGGATTGTGGACGCCGAGCGCGACCGCAACCTGTTGCGCGCCGCGGCCATGGCGGTGCTGCTCAGCGGACCCATGGCCTTTGGCGTGGCGCTGGGCGCGCTGGCGGGAGTGTGGGCCGCCACCGCGTTGGTGCCGGTGGGCTTCGGCGATGAATTCACCACGTTCCCCGTGACGCTGATGGCGACCTTTGGAGTGCCGCTCTGCGCCGTCTCCACGCTGTGCGTCACCACTCCAGTCGTCGGCGCCGCGCTGCTCCTCAAGCCGGATGCGCCCATCCTGGAAGCGGATGCAGTCCCGGAGGTCGCGCCATGACGTCGTCCGCTCTGCTCACGACGTTGTTGCTGCTGGCCCAGGCGCCCCAGCCGGCGGCGGACACGGCGCGCGCGGTGGTGTTGCCGCTGCAGCTTCCCGCGACCGCTTCCTCGGAGGTGAAGGCGGCGGCGCCGGGAATCGAGCGTGCGTTGACCGACCGGCTGGCGCGTCACGCGGGCTTCAAGGTGCTCAGCCGGGCGGACCTGCAGGCGGCGCTGGGGAAGGAGGCCCAGGCGCAACTGAGTGGCTGTGACGCTGAGAGCTGTCTTGCCGAGGTGGCCGACGCGTTGGGCGCGGAGCTCGCGGTGTCGTCGCGGCTGGTGGTGGAGCCGGGCTTGTGGTCCTTCTCCGTGTCCCTGCTGGACCGTCGCGCGGCGCGGGCGCTCAGACGGGCGGGCGTCAAGGCGCGCAGCCTGGATGCGCTGATGGCGTCGTTGGACCAGATTGCGCGACAGCTGGCCCAGGGGAGCCGCATCTCCGCCGAGGATCCGGAGTTGGTCAAGCGGTTGGGCACCACCGAGGCGGGGACCCGGCTGTTGCGGGAAAGACTCGCCGGCGGAGACGCCGACCTCGCGACGGAATGGACGCGCATCATCGTCGAGCACAACCAGGAAGGAGAGGTGTTGGCGTTCCTTGAGGGCGCGGCGGTGTTGGCGAGTGGCGCGCAGTTGCTCGTGGGCGGTTTCCTTCATGGCTTCCTGATGGCGCAATGGCTCTTTGCCAGCGCGGAGGCCGGAGGACCGCCACCCGTTGCGTCCGCGCTGGTGGTGCTCGTGCCCATTCCGTTCCTGGTGGGTTCTCTCGGCGCGCTGGCGTTTGCGGGTGTGTTGGCGTTGGTGGACATGCAGGACCTGGGGCGGTTGCCGGTGGCGCGCCATGGCTGCTGTCGCGACGAGGAGGTGGTTCGCGACGCCGCTGAGCCGGGGTGGGGTCGCAAGGTGGCACCGTTCCTCGCCGGTTTGGGTGGCGGATTCGCGGCCAGCTCCGTGGGAGCGTCGGGGTTGATGTTCTTCTCGATATTCCCGGTCACGCTCCTGATGCTGACCTTTGGACTGAGCGCGCCGTTCCGGGAGACGGCCGTGCGGGATGACGTGACTGGCACCCTGCAGGACATCATTGTGCGTGGTCCCTTCATCATCGGGTGCTGTTTCATCCCGGTTGTCACGTTGGTGAGCCTGGCCTCCGCGCTGGGCCTCGCGCTCACCAGCGGCCGTGACCTGCTCGACGACGAAGTGGAGCCCGCGAAATGACATTCCCCGCCGTGATGATGCTCGGTGTTGCCCTGGTGTCCGCCCCGCCGCCGCTGCGCCAGCTCAAGCCGTCTGACGTGCCGCGCGCCCTCAAGCCCAACGGGACCGTGCAGCGCGTGGTGGGATGGACCGACCAGAACGGCGAGAACCTGGTCATCTTCTCCACGCGGGACACCACCGGAAGCGACAAGGAAACCGGAGAGGACACGCGCACCCGCCAGCTCTTCGTCGAGCACGTGGTGGTGGGCAAGGGGAAGCCGCGTCAGCTGCGCCTGGTGCGCGACGGCGTGGAGGCGTGCGCCATGGACCTGGACGCGCGGTTCATCGACGCGGCCCTGGGCGTCACCGACCTCGACGGAGACGGGCTGGGCGAGGTCACGTTTGCCTATGTCACCGCGTGCCGCAGCGACGTCTCACCGCTGACCCTGAAGCTGCTGATGCTGGAGAACGGTGAGAAATACATCATCCGCGGCGAGACACGGGTAGACGTGGGAGAAGGAGAGAAGCTGGGCGGCAAGCAGGAGGTGGATGCCTCGCTGCAGAAGGGGCCGCCCTTGTTCCGCGAGCACGCCTTGAAGGTGTGGAGCGCCATCGTCGAGCAGGGCTGAGCGTGCTCAGCGCAGCGTCCCCGTGGTGGCCACCGTCTTGAAGACCTCCGAGCCACCGGCGGGAGTGCGCGCCTGGGTTGCATAGTCCACGTGGTACAACCCGAAGCGCGGACGAAATCCCTCCGCCCACTCGAAGTTGTCCATCAGCGACCAGTGGAAGTAGCTGCGCACCGGGATGCCCTCCTGAAGGGCGCGCCACACCGCGTAGAGATGGCCGCGCAGGTAGGGGCCGCGCTTGTCGCCTTTCTCGTCGGCAAGGCCGTTCTCCGTGATGTGGATGGGCAGGCCGTAGCGCTGGTGCGCGGCGCGCAGGAGCTGCAGCAGGCCCTCGGGGCGGATCTCCCAGCCCAGGTCGGTCTTCTCGCCTTCCCCGGGTTCCACCGCTACCAGCGTGGGACTATCCGGCGCGAAGCGGATGCGTCGTCGCGTGTAGTAGTTCACGCCGAAGTAGTCCACGGAGCCGGCCAGGTGCTCCACGGGCTCGTCGTAGGCGGGGAAGCCGGGCGCGTTGAAGGTGAACCGGCCGGCCTGGATGCTGTCATAGAAGGTCCAGTTGAAGGTGTTGCCGGAGAGGTGCATGGACACCCAGTCCAGCAGGTTCACCTTGCTCACCGGCTCGAACGCCACGAGGTGGATGGCCGCGCCGATCCTGGCGTCGGGGTCCCCGGTGCGGAGCGCGTGGGCCGCCGCGGCGTGGGCCTGCACCAGGGCCCGCATGGCCTTCACCGCTTCTTCGTTGGATTTTCGTTTGGGCGGCCAGACGCCTTCCAGGTAGCCGTGGAACATCTGCACGTTCGGCTCATTGATGGTGCACCACAGGCTGACCTTGGGGCCCAGTCGTCGCGCCGCCTCCGCCGCCAACCGGCCCAGCCCCGACGGAAACCCGGGCGCAAGCAGGCCGCCCTGCTCCGCCAGCCACTGCGGCAGCGTGAAGTGCAGCAGCGTCACCATGGGCGTGAGGCCCGCGGCCACCAGCTGGTCCACCTCGTCCACGTAGTGGGCCCAGGCGGCCTCATCCCAGGTCCCCTCGCTGGGCTCCAGCCGGCTCCACTCGACGGAGAACCGGTAGGCGTTGGCGCCCATGGCCTTCATCAGCGCCACGTCCCCGGCCACACGGTTCCAGTGGTCGGAGGCCAGGCCGCTGCGGTCATTGTTCCTGATGTTGCCCGGCTCCGCCTCGAAGGCGGCCCAGTCATTGCGGGTGTTGCCGCCTTCCACCTGGTGCGCGGCGGTGGCGGTGCCCCACAAGAAGCCCTGGGGGAAGGACAAAGGCGTGGTCTGGGCCTCCGCGCCGAATTGCTCGGTGGGGTAGCGCCCGGAGAAGGCCACCACCGCCACCACGTACCCGACGAGAACCACCCCCAGCCCCACCACCAGGACGCGCTTCATGGCGCCATAGGGCACCACGAAGCGTCATCCCCGGCAAGCGCGGCTTCAGCCCACCTTGGCCTGTCGTTGCCGACCCGACGCGAGCGCGCGTTCCAGCACGCGGTGCAGCAGCTCCACGTAGGTGAGACCGGCGCGGTGGCCCGCCTTGGCAAAGCCCGCGTCCTGGCCCAGGTCACAGTTGGGATTGACGTCAATGACGTACAACCCGCCCCGCTTGTCCAGGCGCATGTCGATGCGGGCGATGTCGGTCAGGCCCAGCGCCGCGGCGGCGTTGCGGGCAATCTTCTTGGCGCGTGCGGTGGTGGCGGCGTCCAGGCGGCAGGTCACCGACGGCGTGGTCTCATACTCCTCCGAGGTGGGAACCCACTTGGCGGCGTAGCAGACGATGCGCGGGCGGTCGGAGCGGACGCGGGTGAAGTCGATCTCGCCGAGCGGGAGCGCCTGCACCGGCGTGCCCAGCAGGCTCACGGTGAGCTCGCGCCCGTCGATGAACTGCTCCACCAGCGCGGGCTCCTTCATGCCGAACACGACGCGGCTCACGGCTTCCTGCAGGCCGGCCAGGTCGTTGACCACGGCCTTGTGGTCAATGCCTTCGCTCGCGTCCTCCCAGGCCGGCTTGACGATGCACGGGGCGGGCAGGCCCTCGGGCCACGTGGTGGGAACGCTGTGCAACACCAGGCCCGCGGGGACGGGCACGCCCGCCTCCAGCAGCCGGGCGCGACAGCGCTCCTTCTTCTGACACAGCCCCAGGGCGTGGGCGCGGTTGCCGGAGAACGGGATGCCTGCGTCCTCCAGCTGCTGCGCGGCTTCCGCTTCCCGGGAGGATTCCCCGCCCAGGCCCTCGCACAGGTTGAGCACCGCGTCGACGTCGTGGAGCTCCTCCACGGGGACCCGGTCCCACACACCCACAAGCCTGACGTCATGGCCCGCGCTGCGCAGGGCAGTCACGGCACCACGTGCCACGTTCTCGTTGTCGGCGCGGGAGGCGAGGACGGCGCTACTTACAGGTACAGGGCTCGCCGGAGGTTCATCTGCGGCCGCCGGCGTCACAAGCGCTTCGGCGGCGGGGCGTTCTACACTGTAGACAACCGCGAGTTTCGGCATGGCTCCCTTCCAGGGTTGGAATGCGCATGCGTGTAATGGGCGCAAAAGCGGTTGTCCAGCGACGGGACGTGCTCACGCTTGCGGAAAACACGCGATGGTGACGCCGTCACGCGTGGGGCGCGGCGCTTCCCGCGGCGGTCTGGAACCACGGCGGGTGGTCGGCAGGCGGCGGTGGCCCGCGGTGCGCGCTGGCGGGGGATGTCGCGCGGTTTTCTCCGCAAAGCTCGCGTTTTCTCCCTCGGACGCGGGGCGGGATGGAGCGGCGACCCTGCGCATGACCGGTGGCGGCCGGGGGCTGCTTCCGCGTGGTGTTGGCGGCCGGGGCGGATGCCATTGCGCTGCAGTTGTCGACGCGGAAGCGCGAGGTCACCGCGACCCGGCCGTGACCCGGTGGGGTTGGTGGCGAGTTGGCCCCCCCACCCGGCCGCCAGCCGATTCCACTGAGTTCACGACGTGGCGGCCGACCTCCCCCACGGCGTGGGGAGGCGTAGATGTGCCGCGCCCGGTTTGTCGGTGAGCC
>JBFMGU010000396.1:0-6819 GCA_040752415.1 Myxococcota bacterium | reverse complement strand
CCCGCGCCGTGAGGCTCAGCGGGAGGGCTTGAGCGGACGGAGCTTGCGCGGCGCCGCCACCCCGGACAGCTCGCGCTCCTTGCGCGCTTTCTCGGGCTCGCCGTGCCGCTCGTAGAAGTCCGCCAGTCGCGCATGCGGCTCGGTGGCCTCGGGGCTCAGCGCCACCAGTCGCTTCAACGCGGCCTCCGCGCCCGCCACGTCGCCCAGTCCCTCACGCGCCTGCGCCTCTCCCAGCGCGTACGCGGGCTTGTCGCCGGATGCCGCGCGCGCCGCCTCCAATGCGCTCACCGCGCGCGCGTACGCCCGGACCGCGCCATCCTCGTCGCCAGCGCGTCGCGCCAACGCCGCCTGCCACAGCGCCAGCGACCCAATGCGTTCATGCGCGTCCGGCTGCGGCGGATTGCCGGTCACCGACTTCACGTACAGCTCCTCCGCCTCCGCGCCACGCCCCTGCGTCTCCCGCACGCGTGCCATCAGGAACAACGCACGCCCGTTCTGCGGCTCACGCGTCAGCGCCTCGGTGAGCGCCTTCTCCGAGGCGACCAGGTCGCCGTCGTCGGAGAGGTGGCTCTCGGCCAGCAGGATGAACGGGAGCGCGCCGGCGCCGGGCTGCGCGGCGGCGGAACGGAGCAGCTCCCGGGCGCGCGCGTGTTCACCGGCGGTGAGCGCGGCCTGCGCGGGCGTGAGGAAGTCCTGTTGCGGGGCGCCGGCGTCGGGAGCGGCGGGTGGCGGCGTGGGATGGGCGTCCGCACGCTTGTCCGTCCCGGTGGTGCAGGCGGCGGACATGAGGAGGAGGCACGGGAGGAGGCGTTTCACGGTGGCGCCTTGTAGAGCAGGCAGAACCCGGGGGCGAAGGGCGTTATGGTCACCGGAACCAGGAGGCACCATGTTCGACCCGTCCAAGTTGCCGCAGATGCTGCAGCAGGCGCAGCAGATGGCGCAGAAGCTCCAGGCCGAGATGGCCCAGAAGACCGCGGAGGGCCAGGCCGGCGGCGGCATGGTGAGCGCCACGGTGAACGGCCAGGGTGAGCTCGTGAAGCTCAAAATCGACCCCAAGGCCCTCGAGTTCAAGGACATCACCATGCTGGAGGACCTGGTCACCGCCGCGGTGAACCAGGCGCACGCGCGTGTCCGCGAGATCATGGGCGCGGAGATGCAGAAGCTCACCGGTGGTCTGCCGCCCGGGCTGTTCTGAGCGCGCCTCTCCTCGAGCGTGACTGGATGTCCGCCTCGCACGCGGTCTAGCTTGCGCGCGCTTTCCGAGGAGCACACCCATGACGGAGACGCTGGTCACCTACAACGCGCAGGACGGCGTGGCGGTCCTGACGCTCACCAACGCACCGGCCAACACCTACTCCCACGAGATGATGCGTCAGCTGGACGACGCCATCCTCCGCGCCCGCTTTGACGCCGACGTGCACGTGCTGGTGCTCACCGGCGCGGGCGAGAAGTTCTTCTGCGCGGGGGCGGACATCAAGATGCTGGAGACGAGCTCACCGCAGTTCAAGTACGCGTTCTGCCAGCACGCCAACGAGACGCTGAACCGCCTGGAGCAGACCGACAAGCTCGTCATTGCCGCCATCAACGGGCACTGCGTGGGCGGCGGTCTCGAGGTGGCCCTGGCCGCGGACCTGCGCGTGGCACGGGCGGGCGCGGGCAAGATCGGCCTGCCCGAGGTGGCGCTGGGCGTGCTTCCCGGGACCGGCGGGACACAGCGACTTCCGCGTGTCCTCGGCAAGAGCAAGGCGCTGGAGCTGATGGTGGAGGGCGCGAACCTGGGCGTGGAGGAGGCCAAGGCGCTGGGACTGGTGAATGCCATCCTTCCGTCGGAGAACTTCTCCGCGGAGGTGATGAAGTACGCGCGACGCTTCTGCCCGCCGGGCAAGGCCTCCCGCAGCGTGGGCCGCATCAAGCGCGCGGTGCACAGCGGCATGGAGATGGGCTTCACCGAGGGGCTGGCCCTCGAGCGGGAGTTGCAGCAGCAGCTGTTTGTCAGTGAGGACGCGCGCGAGGGGATCGTGGCGTACAACCAGAAGCGCACGCCCGTCTTCAAGGGACGCTGATCACAGCGCGAAGTCGAACAGCTTCTGCAGCGCGCCCTCGATGCGCGGGATGGCGAAGGGACCGGTGCTGTTGGTCTCCTCGTAGTGGTCCTCGGCGTCGCAGAAGTAGGGCGCGGTCTCGCTCACCTTGAATTGCCAGGGCGGGACCAGGTAGCCGAGCTCGTCGTTGGCCAGGCCCAGCACCATGTTGAAGCGGCCGCCCAGCTTCTCCTTCAGGTACGGCCCCGCCGGCGCGGTGGCCAGGTCCGGCGGCGCGCACAGGCGACACTTCTCGCACTCGCAGTCGGTGTAGCCACCGTCGGGCTTCTGCGTGGGACACGGGTCATCCGCGCTCTCCGCGCGACAGCTCTCCTGCGGCGGGCAGTAATCCGACTTGATGATGGGCAGTCCCAGCGTGCGCGTCCCGTCGTAGCCGCCCACCGCGCTCTCCGGGAACAGCTCCCCCGGCACGCCCAGGATGGCCCACGGGCCCGCCTCCAGCGTGAACGTCTCGGTCTGCGCGCTGCCGGTGACCTCGAGGAGACTCGTGTTCTCGGTGTCGATGGGCTCGCCGTTCTGCTCGTCGAAAACGAGGCGGTCGAACAGTCCCGCGGCGAAGGCGAAGATGAACACACGGTTCACCACCGGGATGAAGAAGCGCTCCGCCTTCACCTTCAGCTCTGCTTCCTCCACCGTCTCCAGGTTCGCCTCGTCGGAGAGCGCGGTGAGGGCCAGCTCTGCCAGGTTCTCCCCGTACGCCTCCATGCGCGCAAAGGTCTCCTGGCTCGGCGGGTACTCGGTGCCGTCGCGGCCCTGGAACTCCACGCCCAGCGGCGACATCAGCCCGCCCACCGCGCCGTTGAGATAGATGGCCACGCCCCCGCGCCCCGCCAGCGCCGGCTTGCTCCCCGTGGCAGGCAGGCCCTGCTCAATGGCCCGGCGCAGCGCGTGCGGATAGTCCGACGAGATGAGGCTGTTGGCATCACCCAGGATCTCGGGGTGGTTGCCCCAGTTCACGGCGGTGAAGATGGGACGGTCGGTCTCCGCGGCGCGCGCCTCCATCACCAGCATCTCGTCGTCGTAGATCTGCGGGTCGCGCAGGTCGCGCAGGAAGCCGCCCCGCCCCGACGAGGTCCGCGCCAGCACCAGCCGCGCCGGCTCCAGCGTGCTCACCGCCTCCGCCGCGGCTTCCACGATCTGGTCGACGATGTACGCGTTGTGCCCTTCCAGCCGGCCCGGCGTGATGGGGATGGGATTGGCGTGGCCCCACTGGCCCATGGTGTCCACGCTCTCGTGCGTGTGCGTGCTGGCCACGGCCAGGTAGTCCAGGTCCAGCTCCCGGTGGCGCTCACGGAAGAGGGCGCGGGCGCGCTCCACCTCGTCGTAGAAGAAGCCCACCGCGTCCAGGCTGCACACCACCGCCGTGGTCTGGTTGGTGTTCAGCGCCATGCAACGGACCTGCACCGGGTCGTAGACGCCCAGCGCGGGACGCGAGTTTCCAAAGCCCGCAATCCACACCGCCTGGAATTGCCGGTCGTTCTCGCCCTCGTCGGGCCCGGGGTAGGGACCGTCGTCAATCGCGCCGTCGGCGTCGTTGTCCACGCCGTCCGCGCTCTCGTCGACCGCGGGCGTGCTGGGATCATCCGTCTCCGGCGTGTTGCCCGGACACAGGCGGTCCAGGCCGCAGTCCAGGAACCAGTCGTCGACGCCGTCACCCTCGCTCGGTTCCCCCGCGGTCCAGCCCGGGTCATTGCGACACAAGCCATCCACGCCGCAGTCCCGCGGGTCCTCCCGCAGCTCCCCGCAGCGACCGGCGCGGTAGCGGCTGGTCATCACCGGGTCGCACGCGGTGCTGACCAGGTAGTTCACGTTGGGAATCTCGAAGCCACGTGGCGTGACGTCACGCTTGCCCACGCCGGCGCGGATCTGGCCCTTGCCGGTGGTGAGGCACCCGGGGCTGCCCGGGCACCATTTCACGTTGGGCTGGTTGGCCCGCGGCTCAGGATTGAAGGGAGGATTGCAGGCGTTGCACGCCGTGGCGACGGTCAGGAGGAGCAGGAGGCCGCAGCCCAGCAGGTTCTTCAACGTCATTGCACGGTGGCCTTACTTGCGGCCCTCGGCGGTGGCCAGCGGCGGCGGCGTGGAGGCCGTGTCGCGACGACCGAGGTTCTCCATCTTGCAGTTGCCCTCGAAGATCACGCCGGCGTCGATCACCAGCTTGGGCGTCTCCAGGTTGCCGCGCAGCTTGCCCGGCGCATGGATCTCCACGGCGTTCTTGGCGCGCACGTTGCCAATGACCTCGCCGTTGATCACCAGCGAGCCCACGTCGATCTCCGCCTTGACCACGGCGCCCTCACCCACCACGAGCACCTCGTTGGTCACCACCTCTCCACTGAACTTGCCGTCGATGCGGACGGTGCCCTGGAAGGTGAGCTTGCCTTCAAAGCTGGCCTCCGGTCCCAGGATGGTGTGCGTCTGGCCCACGCTGATGGGCTTGTCCTGGGGCGGCTCTTCCTTGCGCATGATCGCCATGGCGGTTCCCGACGAGAAAGAAGGGTTTCAGGTTGTGGTGCGGTGTCTGCCGTATCAGATGCGCATGGGCATGACCACGCAGATGTAGCTGTTGTCATCCACGCCGTGGATCAGCCCAGGGCTCAGCTCATCATTGAACTCCAGCGCCACCGGGTCCGCGCTCATGGCCACGATGGCGTCGATGAGGTAGCGCGCGTTGAAGCCGATGCGCAGGTCCCCGCCGCGGTAGTCCACCGGGATCTCCTCGGAGGCCTCGCCCAGGTCCGGGTTCTGCGAGCTGATGCGCAGCAGGTCCTTGGTGAGCTCCAGCCGCACGCTGCTGGTGCGGTCCGACGACACCAGGCTGATGCGCTTGAGCGCGTCCAGGAGCACGGGGCGGGCCACCTTGACGGTGCGCTCGGTGCTGGCGGGGACCACCTGCTTGTAGTCGGGGAAGCGACCGTCGATGAGGCGCATCACCAGGCTCACGCCGCCGCGCTTGGCAACCGCGTGGCTCTCGCGGAAGCCCAGCTGCACGTCGCCATCACCGTCATCCAGCATGCGACGCAGCTCGGACAGGCCCTTGCGCGGCAGGATCACCGCACGCTTGAGCGCCTCACCCACGCCGGGAACCTTGCGCGTGCACATGGAGAGGCGGTGCCCGTCGGTGGAGACCAGGCTGAGCGCGTCGGGCTGCGGCTCCACGTAGACGCCGTTGAGCACGTAGCGCGTCTCGTCGGTGGACACGCTGTAGAGCGTCTTGTCCACCATCTCCTTGAGGAGCGCGGGCTCCATGGCCAGCATGCGGTCCGCGCCCATGTCCGGAATCTTGGGGAACTCCTCCGACGCCATCCCCACGATGCGGTACTGCACGCGCCCGCTGGTGACCTCCACGTAGTGGTTGTCCAGGCGGCGCAGCGTGACGTCGGGACCGGGCAGGTTCTTGACGATGTCGTAGATGTTCTTGGCGGCCACGGTCACCGCGCCGGGACGGGAGACATCCGCGCGCGAGTCAATGCGCACCGAGACGTCCAGGTCCGTGGCCGACAACACCAGCTCACCGCCCGCCCGCGCATCCACGAGGATGTTGGACAGGATGGGCATGGTGCTCTTCCGCGGGACGATTCCCTGCGCGCTTCCAACCGCGCGAGCCAATTCCTCCTTGGCAATCCGCAATTCCATGTCCACACCTGTGCGGGCGCTGCTGGGGCCCGCGAACGTTTTGGGAAGGGATGAAAAGGGCGCCTGCATACCCTTCCGGCCGGCGTGGAGACAACGCCCCGCGCGGATCCCTCAGGGTGGCGGCGGGGCCTGCACGGGCGTACAGGACCCCTCCAGGCGCAGCTTCAGTTCAGCTCCACGGCCACGGCGGCCATCTGGAACTCCTTGACGGGTCCCTTGACCTCGGCCGGCTTCTCACCCGCCTTGGCCCCGTCCTCGGCCATGTGCTTGGCCTCGGCCTCGTTCATGGTCTTGCTGCTGAAGGTCCCCTCCACGGTGGCGGTGCGGCCCGCGGAGTCCATGGGGACGAAGATGGTGTAGTCCGCGCTCTTGATGCGCACGCCGCGCCCGCCGGCGGTGGGGGCCAGCTCAAACCAGCAGCCCTTCTTCTGGCAGACCTTGGAGACCGTGCCGGTCATCTTGACGCTCTTGCCCTCGAACTTGTCGGAGGCAGCCATCACGTCGGCCACGGGGACGGCGGCGGCGGTGGTGAAGGGCTTGCCATAGGTCTGCTTGCCCTTCTGCGCGGCGGGGGCCGCGGCGGGCTTGTCCGCGGCGAGCGCGGGGGTGGCCAGACAGAGAACCAGGGACGCGATGTGGGCACGGGTCAGCAACATGGGGAAAACCTCCGGGCGCGGGACCCTGCCTTAGCGCGGGCAACACTTCAAGGCAGGCGCGCGCGGAGCCTCACATCTGCCGTGCCGCCACCACCGTGCCGCCCCCCACGGCGGCCAACACCACCCCCACAATCCCCGCAAGACCTGCGGCGGGCAGCAGCCCCAGCGCCACCATCCACGAAACCTGCCACACCACTTCCAGGAGCGGCCGGTTCGGCACCAGGTCGCCGCGCGGTCCGCCCAGCGTGGAATGCGCGTAGCCAAACAGCGCCCCGCTCCCCGCCGCTCCCAGCGCGGCCACCGCCGCCACCACCAGCCCCAACACGCCGCCCGCCAGCAACACGCCCCCAAGGCCGATACCAGCCGCGCGCGCCGGCGACGATTCCTCCTCGGGCGTGGGCGTCGTCGTGGCGGGTGGCGCGGTCGCC
>JBFMGU010000395.1:0-7017 GCA_040752415.1 Myxococcota bacterium | reverse complement strand
CAAGCGCGCGGAGAAGCGGGCCGAGGCGGGCAAGGCCAACGTCGAGGCGGCCAGGGCCGAGCGCACCCTCAAGCGCGAGAAGAACGCGGTGCTCTACACCATCAAGGTGCGCCCCGGCGCCGTGGAGCCCGGCAAGCTCACCGAGGTCGTGATGGACGTGCGCGACCACCTGGAGGAGGAGGACCCCACCTACGGTGAGTACGCGCCGCTGGAGGATGCGTACATCGTGGTGACGTTGACCCACGCCAGCGCGCCGCCGCCCAAGGACCCCAAGGCCAAGCCCGCCCCGCTGGCCGCGCCGGTGGCCTACCAGCTCCACCCGCTGGGCGACGCCGGCGTGTACGGCTTCCACGCCACGCTGCCGCAGGCCGGCAAGTGGGACGTGAAGATCAGCGGCGCCCGGAAGGACGGCAAGGCGCTGGCGGGTGAGTTCAGCCTGCACGCGGGCGTGTGGCCGCCGCCGGACTTTGACCAGGAAGAGAAGAACAACATCGCGCTGGGCGGCGGTGGCCGTCGGGCGGTGGAGTGATCAGATGCGCGTCCTCAACCTTCCAAGGCTCCTCATCCTGGGCGGCGCGGTGGTGTGCGCCAGCGCGCTCGCACAGGAGTCCTCTCCCCGCCCCCTGCAGGGCGACCTGGTGCGCGGCAAGGAGCTCTACGACGCGCACTGCATGAGCTGCCACGGCGCCAACGGCATGGGCGGCAAGGAGCTGCGCCTGTCCGACAGCAACCTGCTCAACGCCCGCTCCGACACCAAGCTGCTGGACCTCATCCGTGAAGGCGACAGCAGCCGGCCCAAGAAGTCCCGCCACTTCAAGCTCCCCGGCGAGCTGGGCGTGCTGGATGCGTGGGACATCATCGGCTTTTTGCGCAGCCGCACCATCGAGGTGCCGGTGATGGTGCCGGACGCGGACCGCTACCTGGCCATCCCCTACACCCCCGACGAGTTCGGCCTGGAGCGCCTGCAGAAGACCACCGGGCAGAGCTTCAAGCCGGAGGACAGCAAGTTCACCGTCTACGCCGGGTACAAGACCGGTTGGGGCGGCCAGACCTCGCTGCTCCCCGCCGACCCCAAGGTGCTGGACAAGCTGAAGCGCAACATGAAGGTGGGCTACGTGGTGGTGGTGCCGCTGTCCGGTCAGAAGCGTGAGACCGAGGTGGTGCTGACCCTGGAGCCCAAGAACCTCTCCATCGTGCGGGCGCGCGCCATCACCATGGACGGCATGCCGGACCCGGAGCTGGACAAGCAGCTGCAGCGCTTTGAGGGCAAGGGCGACCGTCGTGTGTCCGGGCAACCCAAGGCCACCCTGAAGGTGGGCGGCGGCGGGAAGAACTTTGCGGCGCTGGAGACGCAGGTGACCGAGGCGTTTGTCCGCGCCGCGGAGTGCGTGACCGCCTTTGAAGTCCAGGAGCGCGACCGTTCCTGGGCGGATGATGACTTCTGAGCATCCGCTCCTGACCGCGGCCCGCCGCGCATTGTCCCGCCTGGACCTGCGCGCGCGCACCGCGGATGCCTTCTCCTCCGCACCCTCCCCCTCCGGCATCCTCGCCGTGGGAAAATGCGCGGGCGCCATGCTGGACGGCGCGCGTCGGGCACTTCCTCCGTCGTGGTCGGGGCCCGTTTGCGCCATCCTCCCCGACGGAGCGCCGCCGCCCACCGGGAGTGACGTCGAGATCCTGCGCGGCGCGCATCCCTACCCGGACGTGCGGACCACCGTCGCCGCGGCGCGGGCCCTGGCGCTCTCCCGCGCGTCCACGTCGGAGCGGCCGCTCTGGTTCTGCCTCTCCGGCGGGGGCTCGGCGTGCCTGGGGGCGCCGCTACCCGGAGTTTCTGTCGCGGAGCTGGGGGAGGTCAGCCGGGCGCTCATGCTGCGCGGCGCGGACATCCGTGAGCTCAACACCGTGCGCAAGCACCTGTGCCAGGCGCTCGGTGGTCGCCTGGGCGCGGTGGCGGGTGGGCTGCGCGTCGCGGTGGCGGTGGACATCCTGGATGAGGACCTGGCGCTGGTGGCCTCCGGTCCCGCCCTCCCCGACGAGACCACCGGGGCTGACGCGCGCGCGGTGCTGGACCGCCACGGCCTCACCCCCACGCTCCCCGCCGCCATCACCCGCGCCCTCCACGACCACACCCGGGTGCCCTGCCCCACCTGGCCGCACGTTCCCGTCGCCACACCCTCGCAGCTGCGCGCGTTGCTCGCCGAGGAGGTGCGCCCGCTGGGACCGGTGCAGGTGCTGACGCCACCCCTGCGCGACCCCATGGACGTGCAGGCGCGGCTCGTCCCCGCGATGCCCGGCGGCGCACCGCTGCTCGTCGACGTCAGCGAGGTGTCCTTCCCGGTTCCCGCCGAGGCGCCGCCGGGTGGACGGTCCATGCACCTGGCGCTGTGGCTGGCGCGTGCGGTGCGCGGCTCCGCGTTTGCGTTCCTGGCGCTGGGCTCCGACGGGCGCGACGGCCCCACCGACCACGCCGGCGCGCTGGTGACCCATCACACCCTGGAAGGCATCCCCGGCCCCGACGTGGACCGCGCGCTGGCGGAAGGTGCGGCGCGGGAGCTGCTCAGGGCGCGGGGGGCGCTGGTGCCGCGTTTTCCGTCGGAGCTGAACCTGCTGGACGTGCACCTGTTGTGGCGCTCGCCCCCGGGCTGACCTGGCGGGGCGGTGGCTCGTCGACGAGCGGCACGGTGTCGGTGAGCATCAGCAGCACCGCCGCGGTCAGCGCCACCACCACGAACGGCAGGAGCACGGTGGCGCCAAGCAATCCCAGGTGGGTCAACGGCACCACGCCGCTGGGCGCAATGGGCGCGTCGTTGAACAGGTACTCCTCGGGGAGGGTCCAGCCAGCCTCGTGGAGCGTGGACGCCTCCTGGCCAAAGCCCTCCTTCGCCAGGCTCACGGTGGCGTAGTCGTAGGCCAGCGGCCCCAGCCAGGTGACCACGAAAACCACCGGCGTGAGCAACGCCAGCAGGCCGCCCGCCGTGGCCAGCACCGGGGCCAGCCGCCGTCCCCACCCCGGCGCCTCGGCCTCCCGGATGCGCTCCTCGTCGCGACAGCACCCGTCGCGGGAGACCGGCAGCCGTCCCCGGTCGGCCGCGTCCACCGCCGCCACCACCAGCGCCATGGGCAGCGTGGCCAGCGCGGAAATCCAGCACGGCGCCGGCAGCAGCACGAACGCCGTGCCCGTGTAGAGCGGCAAGCCCACCGCCTCCACGTTCCCCGGCAGGACGGTGGAGTAGGTGTAGACGCACGCGGTCATGCCCTGCACGCCCCCCGCAAGGCACATCCCCAACCCACCCACGGTGAGCAACGCGCCCTGCAGTGCGGCAAGCACGTCGCTCTCCCGGTTGCGCTCGATCACCAGGTCGGTCCACGTCTCGGACAGGTCCACGTCGGGTTGCTCGTGCAGACGGGCGCGGAGGGCGTCGGCGGTGGCGGCGTCGGTGCCCAGGCGTTGGGCCAGGCGCGGGTCGTCGGCGGAGACGCGGCTGCCCTGGGCCAGCTGTCGTCCCACCACGTCCAACGACGCCATCAGCGCGTCCAGCGAGCGCGCCTTCACCCCCGCGCGACGCACCAGGCTGGCGGTCTTGCGCTGGATGAGGCTGGTCTGCAGGCTCCAGAGGCCCGGGGTGACGTCGAGGACGGTGACCACGGAGAGGTCCGCGCCCAGCGCGTCGGCAATCTCCGCCACGCAGCTCTCCGCGTCGCAGCCCTCCAGCTGCGCCTGCGCCGCGCGCCCCACCATGGCCGCCACCTCGGAGCGACTGATGACGTGGAAGCTGGCGTGCCGCCCCAGCGCGTCGGCCAGCGCCCGCTCAATGCCCGGCAGCGCGGCGCGCACCTCCGGCGAGGACGTGGCGCTGCGCACCGGCAGGATCACCGCGCGCTCCGTGGTGGGGCTGGCGGGAGCCTGCAGCAAGACGGTGGCCGCCAGGACGGACGCGAGCATCAGCGTGCTCCCTCCTCGTCCTCGACGAGAGGCGCCTCCGGCCGCGCCAGCAACAGCAATCCCGCCGGCACGCTGAGGCACAGGAAGGAGAGCAGCACCGGTGGCGCGCACAGGAAGCCCACGTACGCCGGCCCCAAGGCCCACTCCGGCAGCACGTCACCACCGATGTCCTGGTCCGTGACCGCGGTGATCACCGTGCTGGCCGACACCATGCCAATGAAGAGCGCCACGCTCCCCGCCGCCGCCACCGGACCACTGAGCAGCGTCACCAATCCCGCGGCGCGCAGGTCCGCGGTGTTGCGCTGGGCATCCAGGATGTCCGCGTCCTGACGACAACAGCCGCTGCGTCGCACCGCCACCCGACCCAGGTCCAACACGTCCACCACCAGCAGCACCAGGCCCGCGGTGGCGGTGGCCATGCCGGCAGCCAGCGCCAGGAGGCCCAGCGTGCCCACCACCAGCCCCACCACGGCAGAGAGCGTGGGATCCGGCGTGGCCGCGGGCATCATGGTGGGCGCCCAGCCCAGCATCACGGTGGGCATCAACAGCACGCCACTGAGCAGGAACAGCCCCGCCTGCGCCACCGCCAGACGACGGCTCTCGCGGTTGCGCACCAGGATGAACTCGGTGAGCGCCTCCCCCACGGTGCTCTCCGGGTGCTGCGCGCGGAAGTCGCGGAACTGCGCCAGGTCCCCCTCGTTGGTGAAGCCCAGCTTGCGCGCCGCGTCCCGTCCCTGCAGCGCCAGCGCCTCGGTCTTGCCCATCAACGCCGCGGCCAGCTCCTCCGCCTGCGCCAGCAACGCCGTCACGGTGCGGCCACGGACAGTGGCCCGGCGCACCACGGTGCCACTGCGTTGGTCCAGGAGGGCGGCGCGCCAGGACAACGTGCTGCCCAGGGACTCCACCTCCCCCGTCACCAGGTAGCGCGCGCCAAGCAGACCGGCGATCTCCGCGAGACATCCGTCGTCGGTGCAGCCGAGCTGCTGGCGCTCACCTTCCTCCTGCAGCAGCGCGGCCACCTCGTCGGGGCTGATCACCTTGAGCTCCGCCACCTGGCCCAGCTGGGCGGTGAGCGCGTTGGTGAGCAGGCTGGCCGACGCGGCGGCCGCGGGATCCTCCAAGCGCATCTGCACCGGCAACACCGCCGTGGCCGACGGAGAGGCAGCTTCCGGCGGTGGGGCGCCGTCCGCGGCGGCGGCATGCAGCGCCAGGAGAAGGCAGGCCGCGGTCGTCGGGCTCATCACGACATGAGCAGTATCGCTCCCCACGCGCGGAGGGCAAACGGCGGCACGGGTTGGACAGTGGCCCCCGCGCCCAGCGACGGCTAAGTTGCGCCGCGATGTCACGTCGGCCCCTGACCACCGTGATGGTTGCCGTCACCTGCCTGGTGGCCGGGCTGTTCACCGCGCGTTGTGAGCGCCCGCCCACCACCGCGCTGGTGCCCATGCTGGACGTGTGCTGTTGGTGCCTGGCCACCAGCACCACGCCGCGGGGCGCGCGTTGCTCCCGTGGCAGCGTCACCGACTGCATCCACGACTTCGAGCACATCGTCACGCCGGACGGCCCGAGCATCAACATCTCCGAGAGCAATCCCAAGTGCCTGCGGGACATCTGCGCTCAGCAGTGCTGGCCGCTGGGCACGCTGCTGCCGGCGCGCGCGGACATCCTGAAGTGCTGTGAGTGCGTGGCCAACGGCAAGCAGCAGGGCGTGGACTGCTACGCGGGCACGGCGGAGGAATGCGCCGACGAGATTGACGAAGGCGAGGTCAACGGCCTGCTGCAGGGCGGCTTCCAGTGCATGACCGGGGAGCCGTGCCAGAAGGAATGCGAGGCCCTGGTGGGCGCTCCGCCCGACGCCGGCACGCCCGACGCCGCGCCGCCGCCCGTGGACGCGGGCTTTGACGACGCGGGCAACGTGATCATCCCGCCCGACGCCGGCCCCGGACCCACGCTGCCGTGGGACGGCGGGTGCCCGCTGCGGTGGGGATGCTTCTGAGCGTTGTCGGGGGGTTCCCCAGGGGATGTCAGATGTGCCCCTGCCCGGCTTGAAGGCCCAGAGGTCAACGAGGTTTTCCGCCGACAAACCTCTGCGCTGAGAGGTCCCACAGGCCGGGCACGGGCACGGGCAGGGGTACGGCGGGCCTTCTTCTCGAAGAACGCTGCGGGAACTCAGCGCATGGCGCGCGCAAAGCGCGGGAAGAGCACTTCATCCTCCAGGAAGATGTGCTCCACCAGGAGGCGCTCCAGCGTGAGCAGCTCCACCGCCAGCGCGTCCCACACCTCGCGCGCTTCGAGCGGCGTCACCATGCCGTAGACGCGCTCCCGCATCTGGCGGGCCACGCCCAGCACCCGGGTGTGCTCGCGCTTCATGACGTCGAGCGGACGCCCGGCCATGATGACGTTGTGCGTGAGGATCCCCGGGAAGAGCAGGCGCTCCTCCTTCATCAGGTGGTCCTCCAGGTCCTCCGCCAGCACCCCCAACGCATCCCGCACCGCCGCGGTGGGTGCCGTGAGCGACTCATGCGCATGCGCCACCGCGTCCAGCTGCGCACGCAGGCGTGGCACCCGCTCCACCAGGTCGCGGTGGTAGGTGGCCAGGATGTGCTCCACCAGCTCGGGCAGGGGACGGTCCGCCCAGCGCGCGCGCAGGGCCTCAAGCTCCAGCGCGGTGGGCGGCGCTGGCGGCACGTTGGGGGCGTTGGCGTCCACGCGACTCACCACCGGCGCTCCGCGCCACCCAGCGTCCGTGCCGGAGAAAGCAGTCGCAGCCAGTCATCCACGTCGTCGCGGAGGACCTCACCAATCACCGCGCCGCCCTGCAGCACCGCCACGCGCTTCTGACCGGTGCGCGCCATGATGTCCGCCACCTCCTGCAGCATGGCGTGCGGCTCCACCCACACCATCAACGGGCGCGCCACGTCGGCCGCGGTCAGCTCCTCGAACGACTTCCGGGAAACCTCCCCGTCGGGCATCACCCCGGAGATGCGGGCGCGGGCCAGGTCCATCATGCCCACCAGGCCCAGCGGCCGGTGCGCCTCATCCACCACCAGCGCCTCCTCCACCCCCCCCCCCCG
>JBFMGU010000394.1:0-7079 GCA_040752415.1 Myxococcota bacterium | reverse complement strand
CGTCGTCGACGGAAAGACGCCAGGTGCCGGCCGTTGGACACCGCCGCGGGCGCAGCCCTTTGGGAGTGCGGTCTGAAATACCGCTTTGGTTCGAGCCCCGCGTGTTCTGGCACGGCTAACGACACTTCAGCGGCTTCCGGTACGCCGCGGGAATCGTGAACTCCACGTGGTAGTGCTCGTCGTGGCGGACCCAGGGCGTGCCCTTGTTGAAACGCTTCTTGAACGCGCGCGCCGCCGGCACCTCGTGCAGCAACAGCTTCTGCAACGGCTTGTCCAGGATCACCAGCCGCACCTCCACGCCGTGCACCTTCCCCGCCTCCTCCAACGCCGCGAGGTGATCCGCCAGCGCCCGGAAGTCCACCCGCAGCGCGCCGCTCACCCCGCGCGCGTCGACGTCGACGCCGTAGCCCAGCAGGTTGAACGGGTGCACCGGCAGCAACGCCGGCTCCACCCCGCGCGACACCGGCACGAAGAAGTCCGCCGACACCCCCGCGCGATGCGTGCGGTGCGGCCAGAACCTCCCGCCGTCACGGAAGCCGGTCTCGCCGTATTGCCAGCGGCGGTCGGGATGGCGTGCCTGCAGCAGCGCGTACGCGTCCGTCACCGTGCGCGCCACCAGCGGGTGCAGGTGATTGCGCCCCAGCGTGCACGCCAGCGACGAGAACGACTCGTAGTTCCCCCCCGAGCACGGCAGCGCCACCCCGCCGCTCAGCTTCCCACACGCGCCGCCGCCAAAGGAGGTGGCCCGCGTCCCGGCCCCGGCGTCCGTCGCCACCGCCAACAGTCCCAGGAGCACGAGGGCATGGTACATGGCCGCAACGAAGGCTAACGCGCGCTCTTCCCCGTCTCATCCGACGTGGCCAGGGCTGAGGTGCGCGCCGCCATCACGAAGTCATTGCGATGCAGCCCGCGCGCCACGTGCGTCCACCACCACACCGTGACGCGGCCCCACTCGGTGAGCACGGCGGGATGGTGCCCGGCCTCTTCCGCCAGCGCGCCCAGCGCCACGGTGAAGCGCAGCGCCGGGGCAAAGTCCGGGAAGGTGAAGGTCCGCTGCAGCGCGTCCACGCCATCACGCGTGACCAGCTGCCAACCGGGGACCTCGGGCAGCAGGGCCCGCGCGTCGTCACGCGGCATCGGCTTCAACGGCCGACGACACGGGACACACGCCTCGTCCTGCAGCATGGGCGGTTCTTCAGCCGGCCTGCGCCTGCGCCTCGGCACCGGCCTTGGGGGCAAAGAAGTTGAGCCGGCAGCTGGCCACCGGGATCTCCCGACGCTGCGCGCGCGCCACCCGCTCCTTGTCCGCGGCGGTGACGACGTCCCACAGCGGCTGCTCCACGCCGGAGATCAGCGGGAAGACCTCGCGGATGCGCGTGTCCCAGGTGTCGGCCTGGCGCAGCATGTCATCCGGGCGCACCGTCCGACGACACACCGGGCTGCCGCAGTGACAGGTGAAGCTGAAATCCAGGTTGAGCGCGCCGTAGTCGTCGGTGAGCTCCTCGCCGGGGTGGATGTCCCGCACGGCCACCTCGAACTCGTAGCCGGGCGCCAGGCAGGTGGCCTCACAGGAGTGGTTGATGAAGCGCGCCAGGTCCCAGCACAGCACCAGGTCGCCGCGCCCGTCGGTGAAGGCGTACTTGTCCAGGATGGCCTGGTAGATGGGCGGCATGCTGGCGGCCTGCGCCGGCGTGATGGTGCGGTCCAGCTGGCAGCGCACCCAGGTGATGGTGCCACGAGGAATGAGCCGCGTGGCCACGACGCCGTAACCAATCTCCTTGTTGATGAAGCGCAGCTCGGTGTGCGGGTGAAGCACGGGTTCCTTTCACGCTTGGGCCCCTTGGCCACAGCGGCGGTGATCTCGAGGGCACTTTAACAACGACCCCTCCAGCCACCAACGCCTGTCCTCAAGCTCGCGTCAGTTTGCGCAGCCGCTCCGCCGCCGCAGCCAGCGTCTGGGGTTGCTTGGCAAAGCAGAAACGCACGTGGCCGGTCTGGTGTCCGTCGTGGAAGAAGGCGCTGGGCGGGATGGCGGCCACCCCCACCTCGCGGATCAGCCGTCGACAGAACTCCAGGTCCCCCTCCCCGCCCAACCCGCGGTAGTCCGCCATCACGAAGTACGTGCCCTGCGGCGGGCGCACCCGGAAGCCCACGTCGGAGAGCGCCGTCACCAGCTCATCACGACGCGCGGTGTAGAAGGCCCGGAACTCCGCCAGGTAGCCCTCCCCCGCCTCCAGTCCTGCGGCCACCGCGGCCTGCAGCGGCGTGGCGGTGGCAAAGGTGCAGAACTGGTGCACGCGCCGCAGCGCCTCGGTCAGCGCGGCGGAGGCCACCGCGTAGCCCACCTTCCACCCCGTCACCGAGAAGGTCTTCCCCGCGCTCAGGATGGTGACGGTGCGCTCCCACATGCCCGGCAGCGTGCACAAGGGCACGTGCTCGGCGGGAGGGAAGACCAGGCGCTCGTAGACCTCGTCGCTGATGACAACGAGATCATGCTCCCGCGCCAGCTGCGCCACCAGCTCCAGCTCCGCGCGGCTGAACACCTTGCCGGTGGGATTGTGCGGCGTGTTGAGCATGATGACGCGCGTGCGCGGGGTGATGGCGGCGCGCAGCTCGTCGGGGTTGAGCGTCCAGTCCGGCTCCCGCAAGCGCACGTGGCGCGGCACGCCGCCCGCCGCCAGCACGTTGGCGGGGTAGCTGTCGTAGTAGGGCTCCAGCAGGATCACCTCGTCACCGGGGTTCACCAGGGCCAGCACGCTGACCATGATGGCCTCGGTGCCGCCGCTGGTGACGGTGATCTCGCGGTCCACGTCGAGCTCACGCCCGTAGAGCGGGCCGTAGGTGCGGGCCAGCGCGCTGCGCAGCACCGGCAGCCCGTGGCTGGGCGCGTACTGGTTGAGGTCGGCGGAGATGGCGGCGCGCGCGGCCTCCTTGAGGAACGCGGGGCCGGCGAAGTCCGGGAAGCCCTGGCCCAGGTTCACCGCGCCGTGCCGGGTGGCCAGCGCGCTCATCTCCGAGAAGATGGAGGTGCCCACGTCGTGGATGCGGTGCGCCATCACGTTGCGCATGGTGTTTCCCCTCGTGGAGCCGGCCCGGCCCGGGTGCGAGGGGGCACCATAGCGCGCATCACGGCAGGGGCAGCACCCGCTCCAGGGTCAGGGTGGAGGCGCCCCAGGTCACCATGCCGCGCAGGCGTTCTCCGTCGGCGCCAATGTCATAGCTGCTCTGCACCACCTCCCGCGGGCTGCGGATCACCGACGAGAAATGCGCCGCGCCGCCCTCCTGGCCCTTGAGCTCCACCGTCTCCTCGGTGAGGCCCGCGCCGTCCAGGCCGGGGTAGTAGCGCAGGAACACACGCGGCGGCCCGCCGCCCCGCTGCATCACGTCCTGGTAGTGCGTGCGCAGGGCCCGCCCGCTCGCCGGTGGCACCGAGCCCAGGTCGGCGCGCGCGTCTCCCAGGCGGTCCTCCAGCGTGGCGTGCCGGCCGCCGCTGATGGACACGTCCCGCGTCATCACCCCGTCCACCTGCTGCATCACCCGCAGCGTCACCAGCTCCCCGTCCGGGGCGGTGACCTCCACGCTGACCTCGTCCACCGCGCGCAGCTCGTCGCCCCGCGGGAGCAGCAGTGCCACGAAGCTCATGTCCACCAGGCTCCCGTCGTCACGCTGCTTGGTCATGTCCTCCGCCAGCCCGGCCACCGCGCCGTTGAGCTTGATGGCGTGGAAGCTCCGTCGCTGCGCCGGGTCCGCCGCGCCACGCGCCAGGCTCTGCACCAGCGTGTCCACCACGTGCTCGAAGGTGCGCGCGTAGCCGGGAGAGTCCGCGGTGCAGAACACGCCGCGGTCGTTGACGTTGGTGGCGGCCATGCGCAGGGTGCCGTAGGCGCGGTCCGGCGTGAGGTACTCCAGGCGCAGCATCACCAGCGGCCATCCGTCGGGGCCGTGGTGCAGCGCGGGCTCCGGGAAGTGGCGACGCTCCAACGCGGGCCGGCTGGCCAGCTCCTTGTGCGCGCGGTGGAACGCCTGCGCCAGGTCCAGCCGGCTGGAGCGCACCACGCACTCGGCGTTGAGCTGCTCGTCGAGCGCCACCTCGAAATACGCGATGCCCTCGTTGGGTGCGGGGTTCATCTGCGGGGGACGCAGCGAGGGGATGCTGACCACCGGCGCGCCCTCCACGTCGCGGAGCGTGAGCTCGTGCAGGGGCAGGTCGGGGCGCTCCCGGGCCACCGCCTCGGCCACGCCCGCGGCCACGCGCCAGCGCCCCTCCGCCACGACGTAGCTCTCCTCCTCACCCAGCTCCACGCGCCGCGACTCACGACCGCCAATGCAGGAGGCGAGCGTGGCCAGCATCATCAGGGACAGCAGCGGGGGGGATGCGCGCATCCGTGCTCCGGGGAGTTGTGAGGAGAGCATCCTACGCCCGGCCGCGCCTTCCGTCCCGCGTCGTCACGGCTTGGTGCCAATCCCAATCCCATTCCCAATCCAACGGGCCGAGGGAAAGGCCCGCGTCGCGTTCGGACGGGCGAACGGCCGGGATAGGGATGGGGATGGGGATGGGGATGGGGAAAGGCACCCGCCGGTGACGACGGAGGAACGGCCGCTGCGTCAGCGGACCATCACAGGCCCGGCAGGATCCAGCGCAGCACCGCGTTGATGGCGGCGATCATGGCGCTGCTCAGCACCAGCGTGCCCACGCCCTCGATGTGGAAGTCATCGACGAACTGGTCCACCAGCCACAACAGCCCCGCGGTGACGACGAAGTAGCCGAGGAACCCGGTGAGGACCATGAACGGCAGGGTGAGGAAGAACAGGAGCTTCCACGCCACGAAGTTGGCCGCGGACAGCCCCAGCGCCACCACCAGCGCGGTGCCAAAGCTCTTGCACTTGATGCCGGGCATGAAACGGCTGACCGCGAACACCGCTACGGCCAGGACCACAACTCCCAGGATGGCTTGGACCAAGGTGGCCTCCCTTCCCGGCGCGACATGCGCGGGGGCGCGTTGAAGGGCACTGGCTTAGCGTTGGCCCCCAGGCGCTGCCAGCAGGGTCAGCACGGACGCCCAGAAGTCAAGAGCCACGAAGCCGTTTTTCAGGGCAGCGGACCCACATCCGCAATGGGGCCCGAAGCGCACGGCTGGTAGGTGACCTTGGCGGTGTCGGCGGGGCAGCTGCCGTCCGCGAAGTAGTTGCCCGTGGCGTCCACGCTGTTGGTGGTGCTGGACGTGGCAATGTCGGAGATGCGGTCCAGGAACGACGCGGTGCCGATGTGGTTGTTGGTCATCTCCACCTGGCCCTGGCCGAACATGATCGCGTAGTCGTTGCTGCGGAAGATGTTGTAGGTGAATGACGGCGTGGTGGCGCTGTTGCTGTGGATGGCGCAGTGGGTGAACTCCAGGATGTTGTGGTTGGCATCCACCGAGCCGCCGCCGTTGAGCACAAAGAAGTCACCGCCGGCGCTGGAGATGTAGCTGTTGGTGAACACCGGGCGGGTGGTGTTGCCGCTGATGGTGCACACCGCACCGCTGGTGCCGCCCTCGAAGTGGCTGCGGTCCACGCTGACCTCGCCACCGGCGATGTCGCAATCCTTGGTGTTGCCGTTGGTGGTGAGGTGATCCACCGCCACCACGCCCGCGCCGCTCTCCACCTTGAGGGCCACCGGCGCGCCCATGATCTCGAAGTGGCTGGCCACCACCGTACCGCCGCTCCCCACCTCCAGGGTGCGCCCGCCCAGGAACACCGGGGAGGCCTCCGAGCCCAGGATGGTCAGCGCGCCCAGCACGCGGATCTTGGCGGCGCCGCCGGTGAACATGACGCCGGAGCCCACCGTGACGTCGGCGCCGGCGGGAATGACCACGGTGGTGACCGTGGTGTTGACCTCGGCGCCGTCGGGCACGTCCTCGGTGACCTCCGCGCCCCAGGTGACCTCATTGGAGCCGCCGCTGCTGCTGGACGCGCCACCGCTGCTGGAGGTGGACGCCGCGCCGCTGCTGGACGTCGACGAGGACGCCGCCCCCGACGAGCTGCTGGTCCCGCCGGTGGAGCTGGACGCGCCGCCGCTGGACGTCGATGACGCCGCACCCGACGACGATGAGGACGAGGACGCCGCGCCGCCCGACGACGAGCTGGTATTGCCGCCGCCGGAGCTGCTGCTGGTATCCGCTCCGCCGGAGCTGCTGGTGCTGGAGGCTTCCTCCCCGTCGCCACCCGAGCAGGCGGCCAACGGCAGGAGGACGAGAAGGGATGCGAGGGGGAGGTGGCAGGCTCTCATGGGCGCCATGATGCCACGCCCCACCGCTCAACGGGAGGGCTTGCGCGGGGGCTGCTTGAGGTCCACCCGGGTGGATTCCACCGGGTCGGGGATGCGGGAGCGCGGAGTGGCCGGCGGGAGGGTCTCCATGCGCGTGCGCTGCCGCTCGGGGAGCACGGAACGACGACGCACCGGCTCGTCCTCGTCGTCGTCGGCGCCGGGGCGGCGGGAGGAGGCCTGGGTGGGTGCGTCGTCCTCGTCCAGGAAGTCCGAGCGTGTACTCAGCCGCTCACGGTCCGCCAGCGTGGCCACGCGGTTGGTTCCGTCTCCAGGCAGCGGCGGCGCACGCAGCCGGGAGCTGCTGATCTCCACGCGCGTCTCGTCGGGGCGGGTGGTGTGGCCGCGCCGCTCGCGCAGGCCGTTGTCGCGCACGCGCGTGGGGTCGGTGACGTCGGCCTCCTCGTCGTCGACCGAAGGGGCCATGGTGGTGTGCTCGTCCAGCTCGGCGGCGTCATCCTCGTTCCAGCTCTCGGCCACCACGTTGCCGGGCTCTTCCTCCTCCGCCGCGACCTCCTCCTCGTCGGGCGGGGGCTCCTCCACCGGCGGGGGTGGCCGCTTGCGCGGGCTGAGCGCCGCCGCGGCGCGTGAGATGTTGGGCCGCGTCCCCTCGGTCCAGCGACGCACCGGCACACCGTCGCCATCCTCGATGCGCGTCTCCTCGTGCACCGGCGGGCCGGCGTCTTCCTCCGCCTGCTCGTCGTCGGAGGCCGCGTCCTCGTCTGAGGATTCCGCTTCCGCGGCGGCCTGCTCCTCCTCCTCGGCGGGCTCCTCC
>JBFMGU010000393.1:0-7091 GCA_040752415.1 Myxococcota bacterium | reverse complement strand
CCCTGTTCAGCTGTCAAAGAAACGGACCCGAGACTCGCTCGTTTCCGCCCCGGCCGGCCAACCGCTCCGTCCGTGGGGGGCGCGCTTTCTACGCAACCGCTGAGGTGCTGTCAACTACTTTCTGCGTTCCTCGATCTCTCTCAGATCCGCAGTCCGTCGCTTCCAACCACCCAGCCCGGAGCTCGTTCGCTCCGGCCCGCCCACCCGTCAGAACCGCGTTCCGCCGAGGGGGCGCGCTAGATACGTGCGGCCGTGGAACCTGTCAACCGATTTCTTGGCCACAGGCGCCACCGCACGTGTCGATCACCGCGGTTCCACGTCGTGGATCCGTGCCGCTCACGGTCAGGGATCCATGCTCGCAGATCTCCGCGATCTGATCCGCGGCGGACGATCTCGCACGGAGATCGCCCGATCACGGAACCACGCCCTTCAGCTGGGCCGCAGAACCTGCGGTGCAGTAGAAGGCGCGTCCCCCTCGATAACGATGAGGATCTCCCATGGCCACCGAATCTTCCCCGCCGCGCCTCGTCGGTGCTGCGCTGCGGGCCGCGGCTGCGCTCACCGGTGCGCCGGTGATCGGCGACGCGCTCTGCCGCAACCTGGTCCACAAGCTGGGGCTGGACGCACTGGATGATCTCCCGCTGGGTGATCGCGCCCGGCCACCGGCCACCCTGGCCCGCCCGGTGGTTCCCACTCGTCGGGGAGGTGAGCGGTGACCGCACGCCTCTACGCCGCCCAGCGCTACACCAATGCGTTCCGGTCCGGTCGCCTGGATCCCATCCGTGTCTCCGAGCGCTGCCTGGACGCCATCCAGGACGCCGAGAATCACGATCCCAGCCTGCGCCTCTTCATCAGCTACAGCGGCCCCGACGTGCAGAAGCAGGCGGAAGCCAGCGCGCAAAGGTGGCTGCGCGGCCAGGAGCTGGGTCCGCTGGATGGCGTGCCCGTGGCCATCAAGGACGGGTTTGATGCCGCCGGACACCGCACCACGGTCGGCACCGCGCTGCTGGGTCGGCAGGCGTCCAACGTCGACAGCACCGTGGTGGCCCGGCTGCGCCGCGCCGGCGCGCTGATCCTGGGCAAGACCAACATGCACGAGGTCGCCCTGGGCGCCACCGGCATCAACCCGCACGCGGGAACCGCACGGAACCCACATGACCTGGAGCGGATCTGCGGCGGTTCCTCGTCGGGGAACGCGGGTGCCATCGCCGCCGGGATCTGTCCCCTGGCCGTGGGCACCGACACCGGCGGGAGCATCCGGATTCCCGCGTCGCTGTGTGGGGTCGTTGGGCTCAAGCCCAGCTACGGGCGGATCAGCACGGCGGGATTGATGCCGCTGGCCTGGTCGCTGGATCACGCCGGGCCCATGGGCACCACCGTGGCCGACGTGGCCCTCCTCTACGGCGCGCTCGCCGGCCCCGACGACGCCGACCCCACCACCGGCGGCCTCCCCTCCCCGCTCCTCAGCTTTGATCCCACCCAGCCCGTGGAGGGCGTGCGCGTGGGCGTGGATGAGACGTGGGTTCGCCAGGCCCATGACGACGTGCAGCGCAGCTTCAACACCACTTTGGCCGCGCTCAAGGAGCAGGGCGCGGTGATCCAGCCGGTGGACATCCCGGAGCGCAACCATCTCCGCGCGCTGGGCCTCATCACCATGCTGGCCGAGGGCGCCACCGCCTACCAGGAGCACCTGGACGCCAGCGCCGACGTGCTGGGCCCCGACGTGCGACTGGGCCTGGAAGCCGGCGCCCGACTCACCGCCGTGCAGTACCTGAAGGCGCAGCGGCTGCGTCGCGCGCTGCAGGAGGCCATGGCGGAGCTGCTCGGTCGCGTGGACGTGATCCTCACGCCTGCCACCGCGTGCACCGCGCCCCGCATCCAGCCGGACGCGTTGGCCTCCGGTGAAGTGGATGACGTCGTCACCACGGCGCTGACGCGGTACGCGTTCCTGGCCAACCTGACCGGCCTGCCCGCGCTCAGCGTTCCCGGCGCGCCCAATGACGCGGGTCTGCCGGTGGGCGTGCAGGTCCTCGGTCGTGCGTACGACGAGGCCATGGTGCTGCGCGTGGGTGCCGCGGTGGAGCGCGCGAGCCAGCCGCTGCAGAAGCCGGCGCGCGTGGGCTTTGACGTGCTGCAATGAAGGAAACGGTCATGCGCGCGTGGATGACGACGTTGTTGCTGGCCATGGCATGCGAGCTGTCACCGGACACCACCTGCTCCGAGGTGGCCACGTTCGTCCCGAATGAAGGCTGGCTCCACGTCCCCGACGAGCTGCCAGTCCTCTACCGACACAACCCGCCCGCCAGCGGGCCGCACAGCGGGACGTGGGCGCGCTGGCAGCTCTACACGGAGCCCATGCCCCGTCGACACTGGGTGCACAACCTGGAGCACGGCGGCGTGGTGCTCCTGCACCGTCCGGATGCGCCGCAGGACGTGATCGACGCGCTCAAAGCCGCCTACGCGGCCATCCCCCTCGACGAGAAGTGTGAGCACACCCGCGCCCTGCTGACGCCGGACCCGGAGCTGGAAGTCCCGGTGGCCGCGGTGGCGGCGAACCACGTGCTCAAAGCGGACCGGTTGGACGCAGAGACGGTGAAGCGGTTCGTGGAGGTGTGTCGCGGGCGTGCGCCGGAAGACGTGTGCACCCAGGGCCAGCGCGAATAAGAACGCCCGCCCCCCATCATGACGACGGTGGACGGGCGTGTAACGGTGCGGGCAGGCCTGTAAGCCGGGTTCTGTGCGCCAGGTTGTTGCCAACCTCACGCGGCAGCCATTCCTCTACGCGCGCGGTTGCCCGAGCGCTTGAGCGGTCGTACCCGGACCGGGGACGGGCCGTCCCTTGGTTGCCAGCGTTTCCGCCGCAACCCCGGTCCCTATTTGACCTTGCTCCAGGTGGGGTTTGCCGTGCCGCGAATCTCTCGACCCGCGCGGTGCGCTCTTACCGCACCGTTTCACCCTTGCTCGAGTTTGACGTCGAGCGGTCTGTTCTCTGTGGCACTTTCCTTCAGGTTGCCCTGACTGGCCGTTGGCCAGCACCTTGCCCTGCGGAGCCCGGACTTTCCTCCCGTGCGGAAGACCCAGGGGGCCTCCAGCACCAGCGGCTGCCCAGCCTGCCTGGGCCGCGTCCGGCGTTATGAACAGCTTCCCCCCCGGAGGCAAGCGCCAGCGGCAGCGCTCAGGTGCGCGCTTCACCCAGGGTGGCGTCACGGGCCAGCAGCGGCTCCCAGTAGAGCATCCGGTTGCACGCCGGGCACTGCTCCACGGTCTCCCCCCGCTGCACGCGGATGAACATCTGCGGCGGCAGCCCCATGTTGCAGCCCTTGCACACGCCGCCTTCCTTGGCCGGCACCACCGCCACGCCCTGGCGCTTCTGCAGCAGCTGCTCGTAGCGCTTCACCAGGTTGGCCGGGAGCTGCGTGGTGATGCGACCGCGGTTCTCCCGCTCCTTGCCGATGTTGACCTCGTGCTCCTTGAGCGTGTCCTGGACGCTCTTCTTCTCGTCGGACAACGCCTGGTCCGCCGCCTTGAGCTTCTGCTCCACGTCCTTGGCCTTCTTGCGGGTCTCCTCGATCTCGCCGCTGAGGGCCTGCACGCGCTCCTGGCTCTCGGTCATGCTGCGCTTGAGGCCTTCCACCTCGCGGCTGAGCGCGGCGAACTCCCGGCCGGTCTTCAGCTCCTCCAGGCGGACCTCCCACTTGCGCTGCTTGTCGCGGTCGGTCTGGAACTCCAGCTCCTTCTGGCGACGCTCCTTCTCAAGCTCCTCCACCTTGTCCACGGTGGACTTGTGCTCGGCCTTCAGCTTGTCGACTTCCGTCTGGAGCGTGCGCTGACGGGAGAAGATGGCCTCACGCGCGGCTTCCACTTTGAGGAGCCGGCTATCAATGGACTGCAATTCCGCAAGCAGGATCAGCTGGGACTTCAAGGTTGACTCTCCAATGCAAGCCGCCGGGGGGGACGACGGCAACAAGACGACGTGAAAGGACAGAACGGCCCGTCACCGCGCGGTCAGGCGCGGCCGGGAGCCGGAGAAGGGATGAAAGGAGGGCTTGGGGTGTGGGCCCAGCTGGATTTGAACCAGCGACCAGCCGGTTATGAGCCGGCAGCTCTGACCGCTGAGCTATGGGCCCGCAGGAGCGGCGGCGCGGTGCCGGGGTCCAGCCCGTGTCCGGACGCATCCCCACCGTGGCCCGTGAGAGAGCCGAACCCGTCGGTGGGGAGCCCAGGACGCTCATGCGGGCCGAACGCCTCCCAGCATCAGGTCACGCCTCCATCCCGCCGTGCCGCAGCGGGAACGCCGCGCCGGTGGACGGGAGGAGTCCCGCGAACAGGCGCAGCGCCCCCCTAGCACAGCCGCGCCGCGTTGGCAGCCCTCCGCGCGGAGGCGCTTGGCCGGCGCGGGCAACTCAGCCTTCCACAAAGGCTTTCAGCTTCTTGGAGCGGGAGGGATGCCGCAGCTTGCGCAGCGCCTTGGCCTCAATCTGCCGGATGCGCTCACGCGTCACCTCGAAGTCCTGGCCCACCTCCTCCAGCGTGTGATCACTGCGCTCACCAATGCCGAAGCGCATGCGCAGGACCTTCTCCTCACGCGGGGTGAGCGTGGCCAGCACCTTGCGCGTCTGCTCCCCCAGGTTGAGCGAGATGACGGCGTCGGAGAGGCTGGTGGCGTTCTTGTCCTCGATGAAGTCCCCGAGGTGGCTGTCCTCCTCCTCACCAATGGGCGTCTCCAGCGAGATGGGCTCCTTGGCGATCTTGAGGACCTTGCGCACCTTGTCGATGGGCAGCTCCATCTTCTCCGCAATCTCCTCCGGCGTGGGCTCGCGACCGAGCTCCTGCACGAGGTAGCGGCTCGTGCGGATGAGCTTGTTGATGGTCTCGATCATGTGCACCGGGATGCGGATGGTGCGGGCCTGGTCGGCAATGGCGCGGGTGATGGCCTGGCGGATCCACCACGTGGCGTACGTGCTGAACTTGTAGCCACGACGGTACTCGAACTTGTCCACCGCCTTCATGAGGCCGATGTTGCCTTCCTGGATCAGGTCCAGGAACTGCAGGCCGCGGTTGGTGTACTTCTTGGCAATGCTCACCACGAGGCGCAGGTTGGCCTCGACGAGCTCGGCCTTGGCGCGCTCCGCCTTGCGCTCACCCCGCATGATGGCCGCGTAGTGGCGACGGAGCTCGGAGAGCGGCATGTCCGCCTCCTCCTCCACGCGCTTGAGCTTGCGACCGACGATCTTGAGGATGCGGTCGATCTCCGGCACCTCCTGGGCCATGACGCCCAGGCGCTTGGCCAGCTTCTTCTCCTTCTCCTTGTTTCCGCGCGCCTCCTTCACCAGGCGACGGAGCTCCTTGACCGGCTCACCACAGCGGCGCTCCAGCTCCCGGATCTCCTCCTCACACTTCTCCACGCGGCCAATGAGGAGCTTCAGCTTCTGGACAATGCGGTCAATCTGCTTCTTGTTGAGACGGAGGCGCTGCAGGAGCTCGAACATCTCCTTCTCGTTGGTGTCGAACGCCTCGCGCGCTTCCTTCTTGCCGGAGGCGCCGGCCTCACGGTTCTCCAGCGTCTCCCGGTGCTGGCGGTTCAGGTGGTCCAGCTCACTGATGCGCTGGATGACCCACACCGTCTCCTCGGTGAGCTTGTTGTCGGTGGCGTTGGCGGGGCGCACCGGCTCGGGGATGGCGGGCTTCTCCGGCTCGCTCTCCTCCAGGTAGAACGCCGCGCCGGCCTCGTCGTCGTCGGAGGCGCCGGCCTTCTCGCCGTCACCCTCCTCTTCGCCCGCGGCCTCCAGCTCCTCGTCGTCGCCCTCGGCATCGCCCTCGCCGTCGGCCTCACCGTCCTCCTCACCCGCGGCGTCCACCTCCTCGGCGGGCTCCTCCACGCCGTCGCCCAGGCCGGTGGTGCCGGTGTCATCGTCGTCGTCGTCGTCCTCACCGCGGATGACGTCCTTGACGCGGATCTTGCCGCGCTTGAGGCGCTCACCCAGCTGCACAATCTCCGCCACGGCCAGCGGAGAGCGGAGGACGGCCTGCAGGACCTCCTGCTCACCCTCCTCAATGCGCATGGCGATCTGGACCTCTCCCTCACGCGTCAGCAGGGAGACGGAGCCCATCTTGCGCAGGTACATGCGCACCGGGTCGGCGGTCTTGGCAAAGGAGCCAAAGTCCTCTTCCTCCTCCTCGGCGTTGTCCACCATGAGGGAGGGGCGGGCGTCCTTGGTCTTGGGCTTGTCGGCCTTGAACTTGGTGGCGTCCTCGACGATCTCCACCTCGTGCTCACCGAAGAAGGCCATGACGTCGTCGAGCTGGTCGCTCTGGGTGACGTCCGGGGGCAGCCCGTCATTGAGCTCATCAAAGGTCAGGAAGCCCTTCTCCTTGCCCTTGGCGAGCAGGCGCTTGATTTCCTTGCGCTCCACCACGGCCTTGTTCTGGCCAGCGGGGCGCGGGGTCTGGGGGCGCCCTTCGTCGGAGGGGGCGGCGGCCGCCGGGGGTTGGGTGGCACCGCGCTTCTGGGCAGGGATCTTCTCGGTCTCCATCAGCCTTCTTCCTGTTGCAAAGGTCCCGGATTGACGAGGACCGGCCGGCTCATTCCCGCCGGGCCGCGACAATCCGCTCCAGGTCCTCAGTGGTACGTGGGCGGAGGCACCACCCCCCGCTCCAGATTGCTCCGTGCGTTGCGCAACTCGCGCAGGGCCACCATGGCGCGTTGGGCGCCATCCCGATCTCCCCGTCGGTCGCTGTCCTGCAGCTCCGTCAACAGTTCACGCTCCCGCTTCTCAAACTGCCTCTTCCTGGCCCGGATGATGAAATCCTTGATGGCCTTCTCGACGGTCTCGCCGTCGAACATCCGTCGGCCTTCCATCACGTTGTCAATGATGTTGGCTATCTCCGGATGTCCCGCAACTGCCCGCAAGGACGCGTATTCCTGGCTCCCCACCTCTGGGGGCTGGCCGTCCTGCCACATGTCCCGGGCCGCTGCAAGCAGCTGCTGGACGGCCGCGGAGAGGTGCTCGGCCACGCCGGCTTCCTCCAGAGCGCCAGCGGCGGCGGGGCACTCGGCCACCACGTGGCAGAGGTCGCGCTCCTCCCGGGTC
>JBFMGU010000392.1:0-7106 GCA_040752415.1 Myxococcota bacterium | reverse complement strand
GAACACCAGCGCGCCCATCCCCAGCCCGCCCACCACGCCGCCCGCCACCAGCCCCGCCAGGCTGAACACCGACGTGGCGGCGGTCAGGATCAGGAGCCGCTGGAACGGCGTGGCCCACAGACGCGGCACGGAGGCGTTCTGCGCGGCGGACGCCGTTCTCGTCGGAGCGCGCGGCAGCTCCAGCCGCGAGTCCGGTCTCTCCGACGGAGGAGCCAGCTCCTGCTCCTCGGAAAACATGCTGGTGTCATCCGACTGCGGCGCCTGCCCCCACGCCGTGCCTCCCCACAGGAACGCCACCAGCAGCACCAGCAACACGCGCACGCTCATGGCGCGGAAGAATGCGCCGCCCGCCGTCCGGGTGCCAGCGCTTTCTTGCCCGCCGCCTTGACACCTCGGGGGTGATGCTTAGTCGTGGTGGCGTCGGAGCAAGGCAGCAGGCGCCGCCGCCGCGTGTGGCTGGCGCCTCCCCTCAGGAGGACTGCGCGTGATGCCGAGCTCCAGGGCTTGGAGGAGACCATGATGACACGTTGGGGAGATTTCCAGGGGACGTTGGCGGTGATGGATGAGTTCCGTCGACGGATGGACCGCGTCTTCGAGGATTGGGAGACCGGCCGTCAGGACGGCTACTCCATGACCGACGGCTGGGCGCACGCGTGGCCCCGGACGTACCTCGCGGATGCCGGCGCCAGTGTGGTGGTGCGCGCCGAGGTGCCGGGACTGACGGAGAAGGACGTCAACGTCACCATCAACCAGGACGTGCTGACCATCAGCGGCGCGCGCAAGCCGGAAGAGCTGCGTGGCTACTCGGTGCACCGCCAGGAGCGGCCTGCCACCAACTTCGTGCGCAGCTTCTCGCTGCCGTGCAAGGTCGACGCGGAGCGGACCGCCGCCGTCGTCAAGAACGGGATGCTCACCGTGACGCTTCCCAAGGCGCCGGAGAGCCAGCCCCGTCAGATCACCGTCAAGGCGCATTGAAAGGAGACCACCATGACCACGCACAATGACGTCACACGGAACGAGGAGAAGCTGCCCCCGCGCGCGGCCGCTCGCACGGTGGCTCCGCCGGTGGACATCTTCGAGAACGCCGACGAGATCGTGATGTACGCGGACTTCCCCGGCGTCACCCCGGACCATGTGCAGCTGAACTACGAGAAGAACCAGCTGACCTTCTCCGGCCTGGTGCAGGAGGAGCACGAGCAGCTCTCGTCGCTGTACGGCGGGCTGAGCTACCGTCGGACCTTCCTGCTGCCGGGCGGCATTGACCCCGAGAAGATCAGCGCGGAGCTCAAGAACGGCGTGCTCAAGGTGCGCCTGCCCAAGCAGGACCGCCTCAAGCCACGCCACATCCCCGTCACCGCCGGCTGACGACGCACCGGATTCACCTCGCCGCGCCCGGCCGACTCCGTGGCCTACCCCTCCCCCCGGTCCACGGAACGGCCTGGCGCGGCACTTTCTCCCACCGCCCGATGCCACCTCCGACCACCGGACCACCCGTGGCCGGGAGATGGCCTCGGCGCGCGGCGCGCTCCATAATCGGTGTCCAGGCGTGGTCCGGTTCACGCTGACGGCGGAGGACGTGGATGCGGCGCGCGTGGCTCTCCCTACTGCTGCTGGCCGCCTGCGCCGCGCCACCCGACCTCCCCGCCGGCCCTGGGGAACTGGGGATTTTCCGACGTCACACCGACTGGCGTCCCCCCACCAACGCACGCGTGGACCTGCACGCCGCGCCGCCCAGCCGGCTCTCCCGCTACGCCGTCAGCACCAACGTGGGGGACATCAAGGTGATCGAGGGAGACAACACCAACGTCTCCACCGCGCAGACCAACCAGGGCAGCGGCTACGGGCTGCGCATGGATGAAGGCCGGCAGGATCTGGCGCGCATCACCCGCCAGGTCATCGACGAGGAGGGAGATCACTTCGACTTCATCGTCGTCTTCCCCGCCTTCCGCGACCTGCTCAACCCCGGCTTCGCCTACTTCAGCAACATCGAGAACTCGGTGCGTGGCATCGGGTTGCCCACCATCACCCTCAGCCAGGTGTTCGGCTCGTCGGGGCGGTTGCAGGGCTTCCTCAACATGAACACCCCGGAAGCGTACCTGGCGCTGGATGGCCAACCCATCTCCAACCGCAACAGCGCCATCTACCCGATCATGGGCCAGGAGATGACGCACCGCTGGCTCGCGTTCGCGCGCGTGGCCAAGGAGGGATTCCAGGACGGGCAACCCTCGGAGGTGCTCCTGGGTCGGGATGACGCGCACTGGTCGGCGCTGATGCACACGGGGCCGGTGGACATGACCGGGGAGGTCTCCTGCAGCGTCCAGGACGGCGTGGCGTGGATGGACAACGGCAATGGCACCTTCACCGTGGCGGAGGTGTTCGCGGATCCCGCGTTCGTGATCTCGCCGCGGGCGCGTTTCTCGACGCTGGACCTGTATCTCATGGGCCTCCTGGACGCGCAGGACGTGGAGCCGTTCTACGCCATCACCAACGCGCGCTACCTGGGCCAGACCGTTCCCCCCAACGCGCGACTCGAGCCGGGCACCACCATCAGCGGCACGCGCGTGGACTTCACGGTGGAGCACGTGGTTGCCGCGCTGGGTCCGCGCATTCCGTCGGCGGCGGACGCGCCGCGGGAGTTCAACATGGCCGTGGTGGTGCTCACGCAGCCGGGCCAGACCGCAAGCCAGGTGGCCGACGTCGTGGCGGAGGTGGATGCGTTCCGCGTGCAGTGGCAGGAGGTGTTCCACGCGTGGACGTCGGGTCGCGCCACGCTGTGCACCGCGCTGAGCGGCAACTGCCAGCAGGCCCAGCTGCGCCTGGAGGAGGTCCATCTCGTCGAGAACGAGCAGGATGGCGTGCTGGAGCCGGGTGAGCCGCTCACCGTCCACGCCCTGGTGCGCAACACCGGTGCTCTCACCAGCGAGGCGGCCTCCGTCACGCTCAGCGGCGCCGCGCGCACCTCCATTCCGCAGCCCAGCGCGGCGGTGCCACCCATTCCCTCCGACGGAACCCAACCCGTTTCCCTCACCATCATCCCCGCCGAGGACTTCCCCTGCGGGGACCCGCTGGCGGCCCGCATGACGCTGCACGCCGGCGGAGAGATCGCGGACAGCCAGCAGCTCGACGCGCGGGTGGGCGTGCGCACGCTGCAGCGCTTCACCATGGAGCAGCCGGCGGGTTTCACCGTGGACCCCGACGGGACGGATACCGCCGCGCGCGGCGCGTGGGCCATGGGCGCGGCCCACCAGACGGACCTGCGCCAGTACGGCGCGCCCGAGGTGGTCTTCCAGCCGGGCCACGACTCCCCCGACGAGGGCGGCCTGGCCTGCTTCACCGACAGCGGCACCGACGAGCTCTCCCCCACCGACGTGGCCGTCACCGACGTCGACGACGGCATCACCACATTGCAGACCCCCTCCCTCTCCCTGGCCGGCCTGCGCGAGCCCACGCTGCAATGGCACAGCTGGCACACCGCCATCGTCATGGACCTGGACAACGGCCAGCTGCGCGAGGCGGAAGGCGATGACCTGGTGACGCTGGTGCGGCTCGACGAGGGCGCGTGGGTGGAGGTGGACCGCGACGACACCAACGACTTCGCCTGGAGCGTGAAGACGGTCCGCCTGAACGAGGTGCCGGGACTGGCATGGCAGGATGCCACGAGCCTGCAGGTGCGGTTCGTCGTCGGGGACCAGGGCGCGGAGCAGAACGTGGTGGAGGCCGGCGTGGACCAGATCATCCTCACCGACATCTCGCCCCTGTGCGCCACCGCGGGTTCGAGCACGTCGTCATCAGGCGGGGGTGGGTCCAGCAGCTCGTCGGGCGGGCCACAGGATGACGGCGATGCCGGGGTCCGCGTGGTTCCCGGCGCGCCCGATCCCGGCGTTCCCCGCCCGCCCACGTGCCGGTGCGTCGACGTCGGGGGGCCCTCCTGGGCCGCGCTGGTGCCCGCGCTGCTGGCCCTCATCCAGAGGCGCAGGCGCTGACATGCCCGTCCGCATCCTGGACCTTCCCACCGGCATGGACGACGTCACGCTCGCGGACGCGTTCGTGGTGCTCAAGGACCTGTACGACCGGGTCGACGAGCACGCCGCGCGCCTCGCCGCGCCGCTGGAGCTGCCGTGTCATCCCGGGTGCAGCTCGTGTTGTCGCCAGAGTGTGTTCGTGACGCCGCTGGAGGCGCTGTACCTGCTCAGCCACCTGCAGGAGACGCGGAGCCCGTCGGAGGTGACGGCCGTGGTCGACGCGGGCGTGGCCACGTTCAACGCGCACCGCGAGCGCATCCTGGCCTTTGGCCATCCCACCTGCCCGGGTGCGCCGGAACTGGGTGACGACGACGCCCGTCGCCGCGCCGCGCCGCTGGACCGGGTGTTGAGCGCGTTGGCCCTGAGCTTTGACTGTCCGCTGCTGGATTCCGCCGGGCTGTGCAGCGTCTATCCCGCGCGGGAGATGCGGGGACGGCTGTTCGCGGTGAGTCGGCTCAAGAGCCGGGACGAGTACTACGCGTGCAACCTGCTGGGGCGTCACCTGGACGGCAGGGAGGTCCGCCTCATGGACGCCGAGGCCGTGGTGGAGCTCCTGCACCTGCACCCGCTCACCGACGGAGAACAGGTCATCCCCTACTACCTCTGGCGCTATGCTTCGCTGCTCAGGTAGACCCCGCCCCTTCACCGAGAACCCACGGAGGCCCGGATGCTGAGCCACAAGGAGAGTGAGCAACTCATGGAGCGCGCGCGCGACGTGCTGGTGGGCGGCGTCAACAGCCCGGTGCGCGCCTTCAAGGGCGTGGGCGGCACCCCCATCGTCATGGAGCGCGCGCAGGGCGCCTACCTCCACGACGTCGACGGCAACCGCTACGTGGACCTCATTGGCAGCTGGGGCCCCATGATCGTGGGGCACGCGCATCCCAAGGTGGTGGGCGCTGTCGTCGAGCGGACGCTGATGGGCACCAGCTACGGCGCGCCCAATCCATTGGAGGCGGAGCTGGGTGAGGCGGTGCGCCAGGCGTTCCCGTCCATGGAGAAGGTCCGCTTCGTCAGCAGCGGCACCGAGGCCACCATGGCCGCGCTGCGACTCGCCCGCGCCGCCACTGGGCGCAGCCTCATCGTGAAGGCGGCCGGTTGCTACCACGGTCACTTCGACAGCCTGCTCGTGAAGGCGGGCAGCGGCGTGGCCACGCTCGGCCTCCCCGACAGCCCCGGCGTCCCCGCGCCACTCGCGCAGCTCACGCTCACCGTGCCGTTCAATGACGTCGACGCGCTCAAGGCCGTCTTTGCTGCGCACCCGGGGAAGGTGGCGGCGTTCATCGTCGAGCCGGTGGTGGGGAACATGGGACTGGTGCCGCCTAAGGATGGCTACCTGCAGGCGGTGCGCGAGGCGTGCAGCAAGGAAGGCACGCTGCTCATCCTGGACGAGGTGATGACCGGTTTCCGCGTGGCGTACGGCGGCGCGCAGGAGCGCTACGGCGTGCGCGCGGACATCACCACGCTCGGCAAGATCATTGGCGGCGGGCTCCCGGTGGGCGCGTACGGCGCGTCCAAGACGCTGATGGCCAACATCGCGCCGGAGGGGCCCACGTACCAGGCGGGCACGCTGAGCGGGAATCCGCTGGCCATGGCGGCGGGACTGAGCACGCTGGCGCTGCTGCGCGAGCCGGGCACCTACCAGAAGCTGGAGGCGTTGGGCGCGCAGCTCGAGGAGGGGCTCAACACGGCGGCCAAGGCGGCGGGCATTCCGTTGTGCGTGCAGCGCGTGGGCAGCATGTGGACCGCGTTCTTCCAGGCCGGCCCGGTCACCAACGAGGAGACCGCCATGCGCTCCGACCGCCCGCGCTTCGGCAAGTTCTTCCACAAGATGCTGGACCGCGGCGTGTACCTGCCGCCCAGCCAGCTGGAAGCGGCGTTCCACTCACTCGCGCACACGCCGGAGGACATGGAGCACGTGGTGCGCAGCGCCGCGGAGTCCATGAAGGAGCTGGGCTGACGCCCGCTCACGCGTTCACGCGCGGCGCCGGGGCGGCGGACCGCATCACCGCCTCCCGGAAGGACCGCTCGAAGACGCCCAGGTCCGGGAACGTGGGGTACGCCCCCATCTGCAACACCGACGCGCTGGGCCACATCAACACGCCTTTCACCAACGCCAGCTCCGCCATCAGCGCCTGGTAGATCTGCTGCGGCGGCGTGCCCGGCGGGGCCAGCGTGTCCAATCCCATCTGGTGCCCCAGGAAGCGCAGCACGAAGACGTTGGGTGGCTGCGAGTGCATCACCACGTCGGTGACGAGCACGGAGTGGCTGGTCCCGCCAATGGCCACCATGCCCGCGCCCACCGCGCGCACCTGGCTGGGCTGCAGCACCATGCTCCGCCCTTCCATGGACTGCACGTTGAGGCCCTGCGCGCCCCTGCCCGCAAAGCGACACTCGTACACCATCACCCCGCCCGCCGACGTCGCCGCGGCAGCGGTGCTGGTGGACGCGGACGGCGCGGCGCTCGGCGGAGCCGGGACCGCTGTCGACGTGCGCGCGGGCGCGGCGACGGGAGAAGGAGCCGGCGCGGCCACATTCGTCGCGGTGGAGCGCTTGACGGGAGCAGCAGCGGGCGCGGGGGCCGCGTCAAAGGGGATGGGCTCCCAGTCATCGTCGTCGCAGCGGACGCTCAACACGCGCGCGTTCTGGCGGATGTAGAGCCCGCACAACCCGTACACCGCCAGCGTGGCCAGGCCCTTGAGGAACGCAGCGGGCACCGCCAGGGCAAACTTCGAGTGGACGGCGGGCAGGTCGGCCAGGAAGCGCACGGTGTTGGCCACGACGATGAGCCCGGTAATCCGCATCACCCCGCCGGGATCCGCGCGCAGGAGCTGGAAGGCGGCGGGCAGAGCCAGCATGCTCCACGCGGAGTTGCTGCGCAGGAAGAGGATGAGCGCCAGGGCGGAGTAGAGGAGCAACGCCACCGCCGCCACGACGCACACCACGCGCCACACCGCGGCCTTCTTGCGCGCCGCCTTCACCTTCACGGCGTGCTCCGCCTTGCGACGCTCCCGCTCCTCCTCGGCCTTCTTGAGCTGGGCCTGCGCGTCTCCGGGCGGCGCGCGCAGCGCCTCGGCGGCTTTGCGG
>JBFMGU010000391.1:0-7139 GCA_040752415.1 Myxococcota bacterium | reverse complement strand
GTTCGGACATGAGCCGCGCCGCGTCACACCGCGCACGGACATGGCCTTCGTGTGCTGAACGCCACGGATTGACCCTTGACCAGCCAGCCCTGCCTCAAGCGCTCCCAACGCGCTTCTTTTGGGCCTAGGCCTGGCCACCGGAGCCATCCTTCAGAACACCTGCACCAACACGTGTACAGCGCTGACCACGGACCCCTACGCGTTCCAGGAATGCAGCTACTTCTGTTACGAGCAGGAGATGAACACGCGCGGCACCTGCTCCGGCTGCGGTCCCAAGTCCGGCGACGCCACCACTGCCTCCGGTGCAGTCGTCCGCGTGCCGATAACGCAGGATAACTTCTGGAGCACACCTCCCAACCCGAGCAGCCTCTCCAGCGTGCAGCAGTGGCTGGACGGCTCCTGCGCCTCCGACCGGGAGCTGTTTGGCGTTGGCGTCTTTCCCATCAACGGCGTGCTGCGCGACATGAAGCGCTACTTTGCCGGAACCTGGGCTTCCCCCGACGGTGCGCTGAGCTACCCCTCGCCGCTGGCCGCTGAGGACCTGGCGTGCCGCCCGCTCCACGTCATCCTGATCATGGATGGCGACGAGAACTGCGACACCCAGCAGGACGCGGTAGATGCCGCCACGGACATGTTCCAAAACGGAGTCACCGTGGGCGGAAAGAACTTCAAGATCCGCACCCACGTCATCAATTTTGCCGGCGCCACCCAAGCCAACGCGGATGCCATTGCCAACGCAGGTGACACGGGTACCGCGCACTTTGCATCCAATGAGACGGAGCTGCTTGCCGCTCTGCGGGCCATTATGACCGGGGCACTGTCCGCGGAGACCTGCGACAACGTCGACAACAACTGCAACGGCTGCACGGATGAAGGCTTCCGGCACTACTGCGACGTGGGGAAGACCTGTTGTTCATGGGCCACACCAGCGCAGCGCAGCACCTGCCTCAGCAACTTTCAAGCATCCATCACCGCGGCCGCGCCCTTGGGAAACCAGGCGCTGCTGCCGTGCACCACCGCCCAGCAGCAGACGGACCCCACCGCGTGGCTCTGTTTCAACCCCGGAGAAGCGTGCGACGAGATCGACAACAACTGCCAGGACGGTACGGATGAATCGCTCACCAAGTGCGGCAATCCGTTGCACTGCCCCACCACGGAGACCTGTAACGGCCAGGATGACAACTGCAATGGTGTGGCGGATGAAGGCTGTGGCGTCTCCTGTGTCCCCACCGCAGAGGTCTGCGACGGCTGCGACAATGACTGCAACGGCGTTGCGGACGACGGCGCATCCGCCGTGCCGTGCGGCCTGACGAATCCTGCCTATTGCCAGGGCACCCGCGCCTGCGCTCCCCCCACGGCAGTGCCGGCGGGCGGTTGCGTGGCCGGGGGCGGATATCAGGCGTGCAGCAACAACCCGCAGGCCGAGACCTGTGACGGCGTGGACAACAACTGCAACGGTATTGTCGACGACTACATAGTCGCGGTGGCATGTCTGCCGTCCGGGGCCCCTCCGGGTCTCAACTACGGCGGCAACAGCGAGTGCAAGCTGGGCCAGACGCACTGCGTGAACGGGAACACCGTCTGCGTGGGCTGGGTTGGCCCCCGCGCGGAGGTCTGTGACGGCGTGGATAACGACTGTGACGGGACTCCCGACGAGAGCCCGGCGGGGGTGGGGCAGCCCTGCGGGAACAACCTGCCGCCGTGCTCCCCGGGGTTCACGGCCTGCATCAACGGCGCCATGACGTGCGTGGGCGGAACCGCGCCCCAGCCAGAGGTCTGCGACGGTATTGACAACGACTGCGACGGCGCGCCCGACGACGCCCCGCTCGCTGACGCCCCGCTGCCTGGTCGCCAGGGGTGTTGGCTGGACTCCGGCAACGCCTGCAGCCACGGCAACCTGGCTTGGCAACCGCCCCCCGGCGCAGGCTGTTTTGACGAAGGCTCGCTCGCGCCCCCGTGCCGTCGGGGAGAGCTGACCTGCAGCGGCGCAGGCGGCTGGTCCTGCCAGGGAGCGCGCGGCCCCACGGAGGATGTGTGCGACGGACTGGACAACAACTGCGACGGCATTCCAGACAACGTGCCGGAAACGGGGACCGTGTGCGGCACCGACGAGGGTGAGTGCTTTTTCGGCACGACGGCGTGTTTCTCGGGGGTGTTCTATTGCAGCGGCAGCGTGAGTCCCATCCCAGAGGCTTGTGACGGGCTGGACAACGACTGCGACGCCATCACCGACGAGGACATTGCCAGCGCCACCTGTACCGCAACCTATGACACCGCGATGTACCCCGGAGCCCGGACCGGTGGCGCCTGCCGTCCTGGTCTCACTGCATGTACATCACCGGGATTCGAAACCTGCGCGGGCGCGGTGGGCCCCACCCCGGAAGTCTGCGACGGCGTCGACAACGACTGCGACGGCCAGACGGACGAACCCGGCTTCCCGCCCGACGGGACGGACGCCACCGCCAGCCCGTTGGACCCCGCACGCGTGCTCGGTGCGGCGTGCGGGTTGGGCGCCCTTGGCTGCGGCTCCGGCACGCTCGTCTGTGAACGCGGCCTGGTGCGCTGTGTGGGCGCCGGTACTTCCACGGAAGTCTGTGACGACGTCGACAACGACTGCGACGGGTCCACCGACGAAGCTTCCGATGGGGTCTGTCCTGCGTCGCAAGCTTGTGTGACCGCCTCCGGCGCAACCCGGTGCGCGGTTCCCTGCGGCGCCGGTGTTGATTGCCCCACCGGTCAGATTTGCGTGGCGTCCGTGAACAGCGAAACGGGCGCGGCCGGTTCCCACTGCGTGCCCGGCGGCAGCGGCGCGGGTGTGTCCGGTGCGGCAAGAGTGGACGGGATCTCCCCGGATGTACCCGACCGCGTCGACAGGTGCGCCTGCGCAGACGTCACGACTGAGCGCCCGTGGTTTGCGGCTGCGTTGCTCCTGGTTCTGGGCGCCTTGCGGACGCGCCGCTCTGGAAAGGGGGTGGCGTGATGCGTACCCAGCTCTCCGTCCCAGCCATCACGTGGGTGGCCTTGTGTATTGCCTGCAGCAACCCAGGCGGCAGTGGCTCCTCCTCCAGCAGTGGCACCCCCGGCGCCTCGTCGTCCGGCGTGGTGGGCCCATCCAGCAGCTCGTCGGGGTCCACTTCCAGCTCAAGCTCGGCGTCGTCGTCTGGTGTCAACGGCACGTCCGGAACAAACAGCACATCCTCCGCTGCCTCGTCGGTCTCGTCCTCCGGTTCCACGTCCGGCACGGCGACCACGTCTTCCAGCAGCGCCGCCAACGTGACGTCGGGTAGCAGCTCCACGGCGTCGGCGGCCACCACGGGAGGAAGCAGCTCGTCGGGGGCCACGTCGGCGGCGGCTGCTACGTCCTCGTCCGCGACGGGGACCTCCGCCTCCAGCAGCGCAGCAACCTCCGGAGCATCGGGATCGACGTCGAGCAGCGCGGCGTCAACCAGCAGTGCCACGTCGGTGGCAACCAGCAGCGGGGCGGGGTCTACGTCCTCCTCCAGCAGCTCGTCGTCGTCATCCAGCAGCGGCGCGGCATGCGTGCCCAGCACAGAAGTGTGCGACTACGTCGACAACAACTGCGACGGCGTCACCGACGAAGGCTTCTCCCTCAGCGATCCCACCACGTGCGGCACGTGCGAAAACAACTGCTTTGGCGTCCTGGCCAACCATGACCCCATCACCGTGGCATGCACACCCGTGACTCCAGGCGTCCCCGGCGCCTGCACCGGCCAATGTGCTGAGGGCTGGGTGGACCTGGATGCTGACCCGTCCACGTGTGAAACTTTCTGCTTCCCCTCTGCAAACGACGATGCCTCGTGCAACTACGTCGACGACGACTGTGACGGTAGCACCGACGAGGACGTGGACCTGTGCACCAGCACGTCACACTGTGGCGCCTGCGGGTTTGACTGCACGCTGCCCCACGCCATCAGCGCCTGCATCCACACCGGAGCGGCAGCGTGCGACCCCACCAACACCGCGTGCGCGGTCACCCAGTGCGTGTGCAATGGCCCGGGCGACTGCTGGGTTAACATCGACGGTGTGGACAGCAACGGATGTGAAGTGCCGTGCTCCATCACCAACGGTGGCGTGGAAATCTGTGACGGGCTGGACAACGACTGTGACGGCCTGGTGGACGCCCTGGATGATCTCAGCGGGGATACGGCAGTGGGCGTCCCTTGCGCCGGTGATCCGGACGGTGCCTGCGCGGACCCGTCTCACGCCGGCGTCGTCACTTGTGTGGGCGGCGTTGTCTCCTGCCAGGGCCCCAACGTGTTGCGGCAAGGAATGGCGGCAGAGCTGTGTAACAACGTGGACGACGACTGCGACGGGCTGACAGACAACAATCCCACCGACGTGTCCGGCCCCTGCGGCAGCAACAACACGTTCCCGTGCTCGTTGGGATCTCTGCGGTGCCAGGACGGGCGCACGGTGTGCGTGGGTGCGGTGGAGCCCAGCCTGGAGCTCTGCAACGGCGTGGATGACGACTGTGACGGTGTCACCGACTCCGGTACGGAGCCCACCTCCGACAGCGGGGGCGCCTGCGACGTTTCGCCCCCTGCCCCCGCAGGTGCCACCAGTCCCTGCCGCGCCGGGACGTTGGCGTGTCTCTCGGGCGCCCTGGTTTGCCAGGACAGCGTGGTTTCCACCGGCGGAATGGACACCTGCGGGGTGGATCAAAACTGCGACGGCACGCTCACCATGCAGCCGGACACCGAGACTGATGTCGACCACTGCGGCGGTTGTGGCCTCAGCTGCCGTGCCAGCGCGGTCCATGCCAACTGGAGTTGTCAGTCGCGCCAGTGCCTGTTCCAGGGATGTGAGCCCGGCTACTACGACAACGGCGGGCCCGGTGACGCCGTGGCCGGGGATAACAAGTGTGGCTACGCGTGCACGTTTGTCTCCGCCCAGGAGTCCTGCAACGGCGTGGATGACAACTGCGACGGGCAGATTGACGAAGGGGTGGTGGCACCCAGTCCCACCGCGGTGTGTGGCGTCTCCCCAGCGGCCGCGGGCGTTGAGTGCACCAGCGGAGTGAATGTGTCCTGCTTGAACGGCGCGTGGCGGTGCACCTTCCCAGCCAATGTCTGCAACCCAACGTGCGCCGCCGCTGCGGAAACCTGCGACGCCGTGGACAACAATTGCAACGGCCTGGTCAATGAAAACGTCCCGCTCTACGGCCAGAGCTGCGCCAGCGACGACGCTGTGCCGGGCACCCACGGCCGGTGTCGCACCACCGGAACCTACCTTTGCAGTGGGCCCAACAGCGTTTCCTGCGGCGCCATCAAGGCGGACTGCAACAGCCTGCCCGGCGGGTGCACGGAAGCGTGTGACGGCGTGGATAACGACTGCGACGGCGCCACCGACGAGACTTTCCAGTCCCGGGGAGCCAACGCTGCCAACTTTGTGAAGCCCACGGTAACCAAGATTGGCGCTTCCTTGTGGATCATGTCCTATGAAGCCAGCCGGCCCAATTCCAGCCTCAGCGATCCCGGGCGCGGCAATGGCTACCATTGCGACGTGGCGAGTTGCCCGGCCACACCCTTGGGCGTGACGCTGGACAAGACGAAGGCGTGCTCGGTCCCGCAGCACATGCCGTGGTTCAACGTGACGCCGGCGGAAGCCGAGCAGACGTGCGCAGCCATGGGCGGCGGATTGTGCACGGAGGCGCAATGGCAACAGGCCTGCCAGGCCACCACCCCCTGCACGTGGGGTTACAATCCGCGCGGCGCGGCATGCACCAGCGCGTACACGGCTTCCAAGTTCTGCAACCTGGGCCCCTCCTATGACGGCAACGCCCTCATGGCAGGCGACCAGAACGTCCTCCAGGAGACTGCTTCACCCGTGCTGGCCAATTGCTGGGCAGACTGGGCCAACCTGCAAGGCAACAACGCAGCCACCAACAAGATCTACGACATCACCGGCAACCTGCGTGAAATCACCAAGGGCAGCTCCGACTACATGCTGGGCGGTGCCTCGTTTGTGGCGGACTCCGATCAGGGCGGGGCGTGCGCCTTCAGCGCCTACCGGTCCTCAGAGACCTACTCGCTGTATGACGTGGGCTTCCGCTGTTGCTTCACCACCGACCCGACGCTGTGAGACGCGCCTCCGCTGGTGGCCCTGCGAAGTTGCTTCAGGCCCTCCACCGTCCAAACGCGTTGCTGGAGCGCCCGCCCAACTGAAGTTGCAGGCTTCACGGGACCGAAGCATTGACGTCCCCATGCATGACGTCGCTGTTTGCGCGTCTGAAGTGTTTTGCTTCAGCTGAAACATGACTCCAACCCCGGGCCCTGCTATCGAGCGGCCCACAGAGTCAACCATGGCACGGAAGGAACGTCGTCATTTTTGCGCCGGCAAAGAAGGCCACCATCCTCAGGCGTCACTTTGTGGACAAGGTTGCGGTGTCTGACCTGTGCGCGGAGAACAACGTTCACGTCACTTTCTACATCTGGCAGAAGAAGGTGTTTGAGGGGAGTTGGGTGATGGGAAGGCGCGCCAGCCAGCCCGTGAGAGGGAGCTGGCGCGCAAGGTGTTGATTTCCGATTGCGTGAATGCGTTCCGTTTGTCCCGTCGACGACTTCGAGCCTCAGGTTCTCCAACAAGTGGGAGCCACCCTACGCGTTCAGGGCACATCATTCCTGGTCAAGCTCCCGTTGCACCCGCCGGCGGCTCAGCCACCACATGCACTGAGGGGGCGTGCATGATCCTGATTGTTGAAGATGATGAGATGATTCGTGAGGAGGTGGCGGAGCTGCTCCGGGAGAAGCTCACGACGTCACCACCTTGCCAGATGGCGCGGTGGCCCTGGCGTGGCTGCGACAGGGACACACGCCGTCCGTGATCCTGTTGGACCTGATGATGCCCGTGATGACCGGGTGGGAGATGCGCGGGAGATGCTGCGGGACCCCAAGCTGGCGGAGATTCCAGTGGTCGTGCTGAGCGGCATGGGTGTCACGCAACCGGAGCTGGCGCCGCTGGGTATTTCTGCGTACCTGCGCAAGGCCTTCACTCTCCTCATCGTCGACGGGGGGTTCAGGCCCGGGGAACCGCCGACTTTTCACGCGGCGCCGCCGCTCACCAAGCAGGACCTGGAAGAGCTGTGCGCCAGGATGGAGCGTGCGCTGGTGGGGATCCTC
>JBFMGU010000390.1:0-7185 GCA_040752415.1 Myxococcota bacterium | reverse complement strand
TGCGAGGCACGCTTGGGCTCAACTCGCCGGTGACGACGACGCTTCTTCAACTCCAGCCGGGACAGCCGGATACGCCAGATTTTGTCGATGCTGTCCAAAGCGGCTCGCCGCCCTGGCCAGCGCCGAGGGCGTTCACAACGCGCCGAACAGCCCTGGGGCTCAATGACGTCGGACGAGGCTCTGTCTCGTGGTGCGTGGATCCTTGACGGGCGTCCAAACCGTTCGACGCTGACCAGGGCGGCGAGGGCCCGCCGCACTCCAGGTCGTGGTCCGCTGGACCCAGCCGCTCAGGTGTTCGAAGCCATCGCGCCCACCCAAGGCCTGTGGACGCTCTCGACGGCGGAATCACTCATCGCGTGCAAGCCACCGGTGCAGGCGCTGCTGGATTTGTTCCTCGGACTCGTCAGGGTACCGCTGGCGCAGGCTGGCTGCCTTCAGCCGGATCCAAGCTCCATGGCTTCCAGCGCCTGGCGCGCCCGCTCGGCCAGGGGTGTGTTGATGACGCGTTGGATGTCGTCACGCCGCAGGGGATCCACGACGCCCATTGCATCCATCCCCCGCCGCCCCGTCAGCGCAGCGGGACGCCGGTGATGCCCGGCACGGTGATCTCGTACGCATTGATGGGCACGGCCTTGCCCTTGACGGAGATGCTGCCGCGCGGCGTGCACTGCACCTGGCTGCGCACGTCCAGGAACGTCTGCTCCCCGATGAGCAGGCCCATGGGGCTGGCCTGGCTCTCCAGTCGCGCGGCGGTGTTCACGGTGTCGCCGAGAACGGTGTACTCCATGCGCCGCTCCGAACCGAACGCGCCGGCGACGAGAAGCCCGGTGTTGATGCCCACGCGCACCTGGAAGCGACGGTCCGGCGGCAACTGCTCCTGCAGCTCCGAGATGCGGTGGATGATGCCAATGCCCGCACGCACCGCGCGCAGGCTGTTGTTGTCCAGCGCCAGCGGGACGCCAAAGAGGCCCATGCACGCGTCGCCAATGAACTTGTTGAGGCTGCCGCGCTCCGCGTCCACGGCGTCGGTGAGGGCGTTGAAATACAGGGTGAGCAGTTGCGCCAGCTCACCGGGATTGATGTGCTCGCACAGCGGCGTGAAGCCCTTGATGTCGCAGAAGAGCACGGCGGCGTGCATCTCGCGGTGGCTGAGCAGGGCCTGCACGTCGCGCTCGCTCTTGGCCTCCAGCTCCTTGCGCACTTCCGGCGGGGCAAAGCGTGCAATGTCGTCCACCATGCGGCTCATGGCGCGGGCGCGCGCAGCCTGCAGGTGCTGTTGGAACGCGGTGGCGGCGAAGTCCGCAATGGCCTCCAGCGTGATCAGCTCCTCCGCCACGAAGGGACGGTTGGTGCCGCGGTCCACGTAGATGGCGCCCACCATCTCGTCGCCGGCCCACATGGGCGCGCACATGACGCCGCGCACCTGCATGTTGATGACCGACTCGCTCATGTCAAAGCGCTGGTCCGCGGTGGCGTCGGCGGTCTTGAGGCTCACGCCCTCCTCGCGCACGCGACGCAGGATGGTGGCGCTCGGACGTCCCGGCACCGCGTTGCCCGCGGCATCACGAGACGCCACGACCTTGAAGTCCCCGCGCTGCTCCGGCGTGGCGGCAAAGTCGACGAGCGCGAAGCCCTTGTCGAACGGGATGGCGTCGGAGACCAGCTCCATCACGCGCCGACCCAGGTCCTCCACCTCACGCGCGCCCGCCACGGCCTTGCCCAGGCGGTAGAGGATCTGCAGGTGGCGTCCCAGCGGCGCGGGCCCGCCCAGGCGACCGTCGGCCAGGCGGTCAAACCCGGCCTGCTCCCCACGACGGTGCAGCACCTCATTGGCGCCCATGGGCTGCGGCGCGGGAGCGGCGGGCGCGGGGCTGGGACCAAAGTTGGCCCGCTGCACCACCACGTCCATCTCCACGCTCTTGGGGAGCGGTGCACCCGAGGTGGAGACAATGGGCGCCGCCACCACGCCGCGCCCGTTGGTGAGCACCGGCTCGGGCAGGCCGCCCAGGCCTTCCACGCGCAGGACCGTGTCGCCAATGGCCACGCGGTCGCCTTCCGCCAGCGGCGCGGCCTGCACGGGATGGCCGTTGAGGATGACGCCGTTGCGGCTGCCCAGGTCGCGCACCTCCAGGAAGACTCCCCGGCGCGCCACCACCGCGTGTCGACGAGAAGCCCGCGCATCATCCAGCACCAGGCCACAGCCCGGCATACGGCCGATGATGAGCTCACCCTCCGGCACCGGCACCGTGGTGCCCACCATGCGACCGCTCTCCACCACGAGGCGCGGTCCCGAGGGCGGCGCGGCCTTCTCGGGCGGGGCGGCGGCCAGGATGGCGTCAATGGCGGCGAGCGTGCTGAGCTGGTCACCGCGGTTGGCGGGGTCCTTCTCGGCCAGCTTGGCAATGAGGTCCACCACGCTCTTGGGCGCGGAGGGCACGTGCGGCGCCAGCGAGGGATACGGCTCATACACGTGGCAGGCGCACAGCGCGCTGGGCTGCCCCTCACCGTACGGCGTGCGGCCGCTCATGACGTGGAAGAAGGTGGCGCCCAGCGCGTAGAGGTCCGCGCGGTAGTCCACCTTGCGCCCCATGGCCTGCTCCGGCGCAATGTACGCCGGCGTTCCCACCACCACGCCCATCTGCGTCTGGAACCCGTCGGCCACGAGGGGACGGGCCACGCCAAAGTCCATCACCTTCAGCACGTTCTGGCTGATGAACAGGTTCTCCGGCTTGACGTCGCGGTGGACCACGCCCGCGCTCCAGGCGGCGGCCAGGCCCTGCAATGCCTGACGCATGAAGCCCATGGCGGCGCGCCAGTCCATGGGGCCTTCCCGTCGGATGCGCTGCTCCAGGTCCTCACCCTCCAGGTACTCCATGCAGAAGAACGGGCGACCGCCCTCCTCTCCGGCGTCGAGCACCTGCACCACGTTGGGGTGGCGGAGGTTCTGGAGCATGCGCGCTTCCCGGACGAAGCGGGCGCGGTACTCCGGGTCCCCTTCCAGCTCGGGGCTCATGACCTTGAGCGCCACCGTGCGACCGCTGGCGGTCTCCTCCGCCTTGAACACGCTGGCCATGCCGCCCACGCCCAGCAGGCGACGGACCAGATAGCGACCGAAGCGGAACTCACCGCTGGACCCGCTGAGCTGCCTTCCAAAGGTGGGATCGGCCATGGTGCAGGCGCCGGAGAGCGGACGCGACGACTCCTTCTGTGAAGGCAGGACGCCGTAGCATTCAACAGGCCGGCAGCCCGCCGCAACCTTTCCGGCTGAGGCGTTGGCCCGTGCGGAATGGCCGTTGGCTTGCCCCCGGCAGGTGTGCTTCAATCCCGACCCCTTCACGGGCATTGCTTGCCGCGGGGAGCCTCGGATGCCGTTCCAGCTGGCCGTTGAAGGCCATCAGACCAGGAAGGTGGTGGCGTTGCGGCCCGGCACCAACCTGGTGGGGCGGAGCGCCCGCGTCGACGTGGTCCTGGATGCCGGGCTGGTCTCCCGCCGCCACGCCAAGCTGGTGGTCGACGAGCAGGGCACCGTCAACGTCTACGACCTGGACAGCCACAATGGCGTGTTCGTCAACGGCGAAAAGATCCGTTCCCGCGCGGTCAACCTGGGTGACAAGATCTACGTGGGCGGGTTCTGCCTCACGTTGGAGAACGTGGGCGCGCAGGAGCCGCAGGACGCGCTCGCCGTCGACGGGAGCCTGGGCCGGATCAAGGTGACGGAGAAGCTGCTCACCGCCGTGGACGCCGCGCTGCGCGGGGAGACCTCCGCGTTCGTGGACCGCGAGGCGCAGATGCGTCACGTGGCGGTGGTGTCCCGCGCGGTGCAGATGTTGTCCCAGGACGCCAGCGTGGGGGAGTTCCGGCAGCGCGCGCTGGACCTGTTGCGGGACCTCATGGGCGGCATCACCGCGGCGTTGATTGTCGTCGGGGAGAAGGACCAGCTGGACGTGCGCCAGGTCTCCGCCGACACCAAGATGGAGCCCTCCATCAGCTGGGCCGTGGCGCGCAAGACCGTGGCGGAGCTGACCGCGTTCTGCTCGCGCGAACAGAGCGCGGACATGGAGCTGGCCGAGAGCCAGAGCATCACCGGTCCCACCGCGCTGCTCTCCGTGCCGGTGGCGGCGGATGCCCGCGGGCCGGCGCTGGGCGCGGTCCAGATCACGCGGCCGTTCGAGCCCGGTGGATTCGCCGACCACGAGGTGGACCTGGCCGTGGCCATCGGTCACGCCATGGCGGTGTACGAGCCCGCGGGGAGGACGGCGGGACGCGCCAGCGCGCCGGAGGCACCCGCCAGCGGAGGCATGAACCCGGAGGCGCTCCGCGCGGCGTTGCTCAAGGCCATGCCGGATGAGCTGGCGGACCGCGTGCTCTCCCTGGCGCAGGGTCAGCCCGCGGCGCTGGTGACGCCCTCCGCCGGTGAGCAGGTGGTGGTCTTCTATGACCTGCACGGCTTCGACGCGTGGTCCGCGCAGCAGTCGCCCTCGGAGGTGGCGCGCGTGGTGGGCGGGCTTTCCACCACCGCGGCGGGCGTGGCCTCCGCCTTTGGCGGGAGACTGGAGCAGGCCGTGGGCTCCGGCGGGTTCATGCGCTTCTGGGACGGCCAGCCGGATGAAGTGGCCGAGGCGGCGGTGCGTGCGGTACTGGACCTGCGCGCGCGCATGCAGGCGGTGCTCGGGGACCACGCGCGCTCCCTGCGGCTGCGGGCCGGGGCGGACCATGGGCCGGTGATGGCGGGCGTGTTCGGAGACGGAGCGCGGGCCACGTACACGCTGGTGGGCGCACCAGCCCGCGTGGCGGAGCGCATTGCCGAGATGGCCGGCGGCGGAGAGCTCTACATCACCGCGGCACTCCGCGCCGCGCTGGTCCAGAAGGCGGGCTGGCGCATCATTGCTCTGGGGCCACACGCGCTGCGCGGTCGGCCTGAGGCGGTGGACCTCTTTCGGGTGGATGGTGCCCCGGTGGGGAGCGCATGAGCGGCGCCAGGGAACCGGAACAGCAGCTCCCCCGCTCCTTCGGGCACTACACGCTGCTCAAGCTGCTGGCGCGCGGCGGCATGGGTGAAATCTACCTGGCCCGCACCGCCGGCCTGGCCGAGTTCGAGAAGTACTACGCGGTCAAGAAGCTGCTGGCCAAGTTCAGCAAGGACCAGGACGTCACCACGCGCTTTGTCGACGAGGCCAAGCTCGGCGCGCGCCTGGGGCATCCCAACATCGTCCAGGTCTATGACCTCGGGAAGATCAACGAAGAGCTGTACATGGCGGCGGAGTTCGTCGACGGGTTTGACCTGCGACGCATCCTCCGGTTCTGCCATGAGAAGAACAAGCGCATCCCGCTGGACATCGCGCTGTTCATCGTCCGGGAGATCCTGAGCGGGCTGGCGTACGCGCACCGCCAGGTGGACGCGCAGGGCCGGCTCATCAACCTGGTGCACCGCGACATCAGCCCGCAGAACGTCCTCGTCAGCTTCGAGGGTGAGGTCAAGATCATCGACTTTGGTCTGGCCAAGAGCACGCAGCGCTCGCAGGAGACGCAGGCCAACGTGCTGCTGGGCAACTTCGGGTACATGAGCCCGGAGCAGGCGCGCGGCAAGAAGCTGGACGTGCGCACGGACGTGTACTCCACGGGCATCGTGCTGTTTGAGCTGAGCACGGGGACCAAGCGCTTTGTCGACGACAATCCGCTGTCCCTCTTGGAGAAGGTGGCCAACCCCACGCCCATCCTCCCCAGTGAGCGCGCCTCCGGCATCCCGCGTGAGGTGGACCTCATCTACGGGAAGGCCACCGCGCACCAGCGTGAGGACCGCTACGCCGACGCGGGCGAGTTCCGCGACGACCTCACGCGCGTGCTCTACAAGATCAACCCGCGCGCCAGCCGTGAGCACCTGGCGGAGTTCCTGAACTACCTGTTCCTGGGCGGCGCCCCGCCCAAGCCACCGCCCGACGACAAGGACCCGCTCAACAAGAGCGTCTCCGTGCGCGTCAGCGACATGATGGGCGAGGCGTTCCAGCAGAAGGAGCCCGCGGAAGGCGCCAAGCAGCAGCGCGCCAGCGGCTTTGGCGACAACGAGCCGCAGACCGAGACGCACCCCAAGATGCGCAGCGCGCGCCTCGGCGACAAGATCCCGCTCGGCGACCTGCTCCTCGGCGCCCCGCCGCCCTCGGCCTCGGCGACACCGGCCGCTCCCCCGCAGGTCACCGCCGCGCCGCCTCCGCCGCCACCGCCACCTCCGCCGCCGCCACCAGCGCCCGCTGCGGCCAAGCCCGCCGCGCCGGCGCCGCGCCCGCCTGCGCCTCCGCCGCCGCAACCCCCGCCCATCGACGAGTCTCCGACGATCAGCGGTCTGGACGACATGCCCGGCGGCATGGAGAACGAGGGCAACTCTGGCAGCGCAACCACGTTGGTGGCAGCGCCGCCTCCGCCGCCCCCGGGGCGTGTTCCGCTGCAGGCCACACCGCCTCCGCCTCCGCCGCCGCCTCCGTCGCGCCCTGCGTCCAGTCCGCCGCCGGCGTCGCAACAGGCCACCGCGGTGGCACCCCGTCCGGCGCCGCCGCCGGGTCGCGCGCCGCTCACCGGGCCGGGTCCGTCCGCGTCGGCGCCCCCGCCGCAGGGGTCCTCTCCCAACCTGGCCGCGGTGCCCTCGTCGCCCCCGCCGCCACCCGCCGCGGCACGGCCACCGCCTCCCCCGCCACCGCCTCCGCCCAGTCCTCCCGTCGCGTCGTCGCCCCGGGCTGCACCGGTGCCGTCTCCTCCCGCCGCCGCGGGCCGGAAGGCGGACGGGGCCTCGGAGGAGGCCAGCGGTCCGCGCCTGCCGGAAAGCGTGCCCATCACCCGCTGGTCCATCAGCGCCTCCCCCACCAAGCGCGCCGAGCCGCCCGCGGCCAACCCCTTTGCCGGCGGCACCACCAGCGCGGAGAGCCTCATCATCGACTTTGACGAGGCCGATTCCGCCGACGCCGGTGCCGCACGCGCCCGTGGCACGCCCACGCCACCTCCCACGCCGGCCGTGGCCGCCAAGCCCACTGCGCGGCCCGGTGGTGGCGTCGTGATCACGGATGAAGGGCCGCCCAGCGCGGGGGCGGTCCGACCGGCCATGCAGGTGCCCGCATCCGCCGGCCGGATTGCCGCGACACCACCTCCTCCTCCGCCGCCACCGCCACCTCCGCCCCCACCGGCCGAGGAAGAACAGCG
>JBFMGU010000039.1:0-54119 GCA_040752415.1 Myxococcota bacterium | reverse complement strand
CTCCGCACGCCGACGTGGACGTCCACGCCGCGGACGCTCCCCACGTGGAACCGGAAGTGCCGCATGGAGTGCCTCCTGCTCCGTCGCCGCCGTCGTTCGTCACGGAAGTCCGGTCGCGACGCCCGGTGGCCGCACGCGCGGGCAGCGACTTCATTCTGGAGCGGGATGTCCTGACGGCGGCGCCGCGCCAGGACGCCAGTGCGCTGCTCGCCACCGCGCCGGGCGTCTACGTCAGCCGTCCGGAGGGTGAAGCGGTTGCGCAGGAGATTCAACTCCGCGGCTTCGACGCTGAGCACGGGCAGGACATGGAGCTGCGGCTGGGCAGCGTGCCGCTCAACCAGCCTTCGCACGTCCACGGGCAGGGATACGCCGACCTGGGCTTCATCATCCCGGAGGCCGTCCGCGCCGTTCGTGTCACCGAGGGCGTCTACGATCCTCACCAGGGCGACTTCGCCGTCGCTGGCAGCGCCACCTACGAGCTGGGCGTGCCGGAGCGGGGCTACCACCTCCGCCTTGAGGGCGGCTCCTTTGGTGCTTTCCGTCTCAGCGGCGTGTGGGCGCCGTCGGACCTGCCCGAGGACACCTTTGGCGCGGTGCAGTTCCGACGCACGCAGGGGTTCGGCCGCAATCGCGGTGCGCAGAGCGCGTCGGGGATGGCTCAGCTTGCCGTGGACCTGGCGCCCGGTGTTCGCGTGGTGGGCCATGTGGCCGCTCACGGTAGCCGCGCCAACCTGGCCGGAATCCTGCGCCGCGACGACGTGGAAGCAGGGCGGGTTGGCTTCTATGAGAGCTACGCCACACCGTCGGCCAACATGCAGTCCGCGCTGGCCACCCATCTGCAAGCGGGGCTGGACGCCGAGCGCAAGGGGGACACCGGCGGGCGCACCACCTTCTCGTTGTGGGCGCAGTACACCACGCTGCGGCTTCGCCAGAACTTCACCGGCTTCCTGGAGCGCTCCCGGCAGCGCCCGGAGTGGGTGGGCCGTGGCGACCTCGTGGAGCAGAGCAACAGGGACTTCGCGCTCGGCGCCCGTGCGGCGCAGCACACCCCGCGGCTGCACGTCCGGGATTGGCTTCACGGTCGCTTCGAGCTGGGCATCTCGGCGCGGACCGACCTCATCGACCAGACCGTCAACCTGCTGCAGGCGCCGCAGAACGAGACGTGGGACCAGCGCGTGGACGCGCGCGTGGGAGCGGCCAGCGTGGGGGCGTACGCGGACGCGGACTGGCAGGTGACGTCGTGGTTGCGGCTGCGCGGTGGGCCGCGGGTGGACGCGCTCTACTTCGACCTCGACGACCGACTGGGAAACTTCATCCCCAGCTCCCAGCGCAAGACGCACCTGGTGGGCTACCGCCGCACGGCGCTGGGGCTGGCGTATGGGCCACGCGGAACCGCGGAGCTGACGCCCTTCCGCGAGCTGAGCCTGTTGGCGTCGTACGGCGAAGGCTACCGCTCGCCCCAGGCCCGCCAGCTGGAGGAGGGCGAGTCCGCGCCATTTGCCAAGGTCCGCTCCGCGGAGGTGGCGGTGCGGGTCACTCCGGGCGGACCCGAGCGCGCCACGCTGACCGCCGCTGCGTATTACACCAGTTTGTCGTCGGACCTGGCCTTTGATCCCACGGAAGGCGCGCTGGAGAAGGTTGGTCCCACCACGCGTCGCGGTGTGGCCGCCCACGCGCTGCTGCGGCCCGCGCCTTGGCTCGTGACGTCGGCGTCGGTGACCTACGTGCACGCCACGCTGGACGCGCCGCCCCCCGCCACCGCCGACAATCCCGACCCGCCCTATGTGCCCGGCCGGCTGCTCCCCTACGTCCCGCCGCTGGTGGCGCGCCTCGACACGTCGGTGCACCACCGCATTCCGCTCATCCGCGGTGTTCCACTGATCCTGCAGGCCGGAACCAGCGTGACGGTGCTGTCACCCCGGCCGCTGCCCCACGGGCAATTCGCCGACCCGGTGATGCTGGTGGACCAGCGCGTGGCGTTTGGCACGCAGCACCTGCAGCTGGGCGTGGATGTGATGAACGCGGCGGACCTCCGCTACGCGCAGAACGAATACGCGTACGTCTCGTGGTGGGGCACCTCGGAAGTCCCCTCGCGCATCCCGGCGCGCCACTTCTCCGCCGGGCCGCCGCGCACCGTGTTGGCCACCCTTGAGCTGCATCTCTGAAGGAGCCCCGTCGTGAACACCACGCGCTGCATCTGCATCTTCCTGGCGTTCGTCCTCTCGTGCGGCGCCAGCGGCCAGCGTGAAGTCGAGTACGCCGCGGTGGGGGTGGGCCGTGCGGCGCGGGTGGTGGAGGCGCGCGGCGGTTGGCAGGTGACGCTGGAAGAAGCGCGCGTGGCGCTGGGCCCGGTCTACTTCTGCGCCACCCAGGCCGCCTCCGCCGACCTCTGCCCGTCGGCGCGAGCCGAGCTGTTGGCCACGTGGCCATGGGATGCGTTGGACCCGCGGTCGCAGCACCTGGGGACCGTGCACGGCGTCACCGGTTCCATCGGCTCCGCGCAATACGACTTCGGCATCGTCTGGCTTGAGACCGACACGCAGCCGCGCGCGTTGCAAGGCGCCGTCGACGGGCACTCGGCGGTGTTTCGGGGCCGGGCCACGCGGGGAGACCGGACGCTCCGCTTTGTTGCCAACATCGACGCCATCCCGCGCGCGCAGGGAACCCACGTGGTGCAGGGCGCGCGCACCAGCGCGGATGTCCTGGACAGCCACACGCGCCTGGAGGTGACGGTGGACCCGAACCTCTGGTGGTCCGGCGTCGACTTTGACGAATTCGTGGACGCGCCCGCGGACGACGTCGTGGTCGTTCCCGCGGATTCCCGCGCGGCCAACGCAGTTCTTGTGGCCATGACGGCCAACGCCACGCCGCAATTCCGCTGGGTGGCACCGTAGGAGCAGAAGAGCATGAGAAAGCACCTGATGACCGGCGCCGTGTGTGTGGCGCTTTCCGCTTGCGAAACCGGAACCGACGACGCCTCGTCCTCCTCGGGCGGAGCGCAGGCCAAGGGCAACGCGCAGATCTTCCTGGAGGCGGAGGACACCATCCCCGAGGGCCTGGAGCCCGGCGACGGGGAAGAGAACATCCAGGACGGCTGGACCGTGCGCTACGACAAGTTCCTGGCCGTGGTGGGCAACTTCCGCGCAACGTCCAGCGCCAACAGCCAGGCATCCTTGGCCAAGCCCGACGTGCTCGTGGTGGACCTCCGGAGCCTTCCCGTGGGCGGGCTGGTCCTGGCGGAGTTCACTGACGTTGCCGCGATTCGTTACGACAGGGTGGGCTATGACATTCCGAACGCCTCGGCGTCATCCACGTGCGCGCCGGGCATCTCCGCCGACGACTGCGCGATGATGAAGCAGAACGGCTACTCGATCTTCATCGAAGGGGTCATCAGCAAGACGGACGGGCAGTCCTGCTCACCCACGCAACCCAACCAGTGCGTGGCAGCGGCGGAGGTCCGCTTCCGCTGGGGCCTGGCGGCCGGCACCGCGTTCGATGACTGCGCGCCACCTGAGGGCGACTCCGGCTTCAGCATTCCCACCGGAGGCACCGCCCAGGTCAAGCCGACCATCCACGGCGACCACTGGTTCTTCACCAACATCACGCAAGGCGAGGAGATCACCGAGCGCAAAGCGCAGTGGATTGCCAATGGCGACCTGGACCACGACGGAGAGACCACGCTGGCGGAGCTGGGGCAGGTGGCGGCGTCCGACGTGTTCCCCGCCAGCGAGGGCTACAACCTGTCCGGCGCCATCATCCCGGTGAACACCGCGCGGGACTACGTGGAAGCGCAGGCCCGGACCCTGGGTGATTTCCAGGGCGAGGGCGAGTGTCCCACGCGGCGAATCCTCGACTGAGGACCAGCGGCGCCCGGCGTGGCGTGTCCATTCCCGCGCCGGGCGCGCTCCCAAGGCATGGAGCACCGCCCATGAAGGTGTCGTCGCATGCTTCTGCCCCAGGTGGCTTTGAGGAGACGTGCCTGGAAACGCTGCGCAGCCGCGGCTTCAGTCTGACCCGGCCACGACGGGCCATCGTGTCGCTGCTGGGCCGGACCCGCCAGCTTCTCACCGCCCGCGAGCTGGAGGAGCGCCTGGCCATGGAGGGGGAGCCCGTGGACCGTGCGAGCGTGTTCCGGACGCTGGCGGTGTTGATGCGGCAAGGCCTGGTGCACCACAGCGCGCGGCTGGGTGGCTACGTGGGGTGTCAGCTCCCGCACAGCAGCCTGGCGGGCCACGCCGCCTCGCACCACCTGCTGGTCTGCAACACCTGCCGTGGCGTCGTTGAAGTGGACATCCCGGGGCTCCTGAAGGCGGCGGTGGGGCGCGGGCTGGAGTTCGAGCCTGACGAGCACGCCGTGGAAGTGCCCGGGACCTGCCGTCGCTGCCGTGGTCGCGGATGACGACGTTCTGCGCCTCCGTCGCAACCTCTTGGATCTCTAATGCGAAACTGTCGCATCACGGTTGCCCACGCGGGAGGCGCTCCGTAACCGTGCGCGCCGTGAGCCCGATGCCAACTGCCATCAAGCGCCCACCGGTGCGCACCACGCGTCCTGGTGACGTGGTCACGGCCGCGTTGTTGGCCGTCAGCCTCGTGGCCGGGCACGCCGCGACAATGCTGCACCACGTCGTGTTTGCGCACGCCACGTGTCCCACGCACGGCGAGGTGGTGCACCTGGTAGGGGCGTCACGTCGTCCCATCACACCCTTTGCTGAGGAATGCCCATGACGCTCATTGGTCACGGGACGCAGTGCGACTGCGCCCATCACGCCCATTCTTGCCAGAAGCAACCTTCTCGTCGCGGCGGCCTGGCCGCGGTTCTTCCCGTCCTTGGCTGCGCGGCATGTCCCGCGTGCGTTTCCCTGTGGAAGCCCGTGTTGTCGGTCCTGGGCGTCACCGCGGTCGTCGGCGAGGGCGGCCACGACGTGTTGCTGCTGGCCTCGCTGGCCATTGCGCTGGGCGGGGGCGCCTGGGACCTGTGGCGCTCAGGGATGCACCCGCCGTTCTGGCTCACCGTGGCGGGTGCGGTGCTCATGCTGGCCGGTCACGCGTTGGGAGAAGTCCCCGCGCTGGAATGGCTGGGAATGCTGACCATGCTGGCCTCCATCCCGGTGCGGATGTGGCTGCGCCCACGGCACCATCACGTCGTCACGGCAGGTTGATCCCATGTTCTCCCATGCCGTCCAGCTCGGGCTCCTGCTGGGGCTCCGGCACGCCTCCGACGCGGATCATGTCTGCGCGGTGGCATCTCTCCTGCGCGCGTGCCACGGGCGGGCCCAGGCGCTTCGCACCGCGGCGTGGTGGAGCCTCGGGCACTCCGTGTCGTTCTTCAGCGTGGGTCTGGCGCTGCTGCTGCTGGATCTCCGGCTCCCGGCAGCGCTGGAGAGCGCGGTGGAGCTCACCGTCGCCGTGTCGCTCCTGGTGCTGGGCGTCTCGCAGTGGCGCCACGCGGACTGTCCGGGCCACGCGCATCCCGCACGCGGACGCGCCAGCGTGCTCCTGGGGCTGTTGCATGGCCTGGCGGGCTCGGCGGGCGTGGCGCTGCTGGCCCTGACGACGATGCAGGACCGTCACACCGCCGTGGTCTACCTGGTCTTCTATGGGTTGGGGACGGTGTTCGGGATGGGAATCATGACACTCATCCTGTCCTGGCCCCTGCACGTCGCCGGCCGTTTCCAGGACCGCCACCGCACCTGGGTGCTTCGCGCTGCCGCGGGCGCGTCGATCGCCATCGCCACCTGGCTGCTGGTGGCCCCGCTCATTTCACCCAACTCCTGAAGAAGGGAACCGTCATGTCCTCCATTCCCGTCACCGTGCTCACCGGTTTTCTCGGCTCGGGCAAGACCACGCTGCTCAACCGCATCCTCAGCGAACAACATGGCTTGCGCATTGCCGTGATCGAGAACGAATTCGGCGAAGTCGGCATTGACCAGGGGCTGGTCATCAACGCCGACGAAGAGGTCTTCGAGATGAACAACGGGTGCATCTGCTGCACCGTGCGCGGGGACCTCATCCGGATACTCGGAAGCCTGGTGAAGCGCCGGACCGGTTCGACCACGTGCTGTTGGAAACCACCGGCCTCGCGGACCCCGCGCCCGTGGCGCAGACGTTCTTCGACGACGACGAGGTGCAGCGACACTTCCACCTGGACGGCATTGTCACGTTGGTGGACGCGCGCCACGTGGCACTGCATCTGGACCCAGAGCCCGGAGTGCCAGCAGCAGATTGCGTTTGCGGACGTGCTGGTGCTCAACAAGCTTTGAAACGCCGACGAAACCAGGCTCTACACCGCCAGCTGCGACGGTGTGCGGGTCGTAGCGCACGTCGCGACGCTCCATCTCGTTGAGCAGGGTGGCCATGAGCCCATGGCGCCGCCGTTCATGTTCACCTTGGCGTGGTCAAACCCGATCTCGTGGTTCACCGCCATCGGCACCAGCGAAGTGGCCTCGTCCGCTGAGCCAGCCCATCTGGCCCGTCATATGCAGCCGTGGCCAATTGCGCGCCTGGCGAGAGGGTCCAGCGTAGGTGCTGCGTGTGTGTCCCGTGTGTCGACCCATGGTCGAAGCTCAGACGTTCGGTGCGGGGCATGAACAACTCTCCCAACATCAGAAGGGCTGCACCCGAGGAGGATTCTTGATTCACACAGCTCAATGGCTGGCTGCCACCATGATTCTGTCGCTCTTCGCCTGCCTCCCCGCGACGGGACAATCAGATGCTTCGGCAGGTTCGTCCACAACGGACGCTGGCGTTCAGGTCGACACCGCGGTGCTCACGGAGCTGAGTGGCCGAATTCGGGTCCATACGGCAGCGGGAGAGCAGGACTGGACCAGTGACGTCGGCACCCACGTCCGTATCGTCGCTTCCAGGGATTCTCAGGATGGCGGCGCTGCCGTCGTGGAAATCGGAAGCGCCCCTGTTCGGAGTGACGGGACATTCTCCGTTCCCCTTGCCCCGCCGCCGACGGAGTCGCTCGCGCTGCCACTGGGCTGCGGCGAGGGTTGCTCCTTGACGATTGAACCATCCAGCGCGCGCTGGACTGCGCCCAGCATCGTTCTCACCGACTCCGCCGGGGCAAACGCCCGAAGCCTTGGATGGTATGGCGAGGGGAACTGCGGCGAGACGATTCGCGTGCAGCTCATCTACGCCGACACGTCAACCAGCGTACGTGGTGAGCTCCTCGCGAACACTCCACAGCAGACCTACGTTCACGAGATCGACGCTTCGCCAGGATGGAACGCAATTCACGATCAGCTGAAGGACTGCGATCCGTTCACCTGGATCCGGAGGCAAGGTGTTCCATCTGGAACCCAGTTCCATGCTTTCTGACGTCGGCAATCCTCGACGCGGAGACGGGGCCGGACGTCTCAGACCTTGCGGTCGAGGATGCAGGTGATGCCCATCCCGTAGCCAATGCACATGGTCTGGAGGCCGTAGCGCACGTCGCGACGCTCCATCTCATTGAGCAGGGTCGCCATGAGGATGCCGCCGGTGGCGCCCAGCGGGTGGCCCAGCGCAATGGCGCCGCCGTTCACGTTCACCTTGGCGTGGTCGAACCCGATCTCCTGGTTCACCGCCATGGGCACCGGCGCAAAGGCCTCATTGATCTCGACGAGGTCAATGTCCTTGGCCTTCAGCCCCGCGCGCGCCAGCGACTTCTGCGTCGAGGGAATGGGCCCGGTCAGCATGATCACCGGGTCGCTGCCCGCCACGGTCATGTTGGTGATCCTGGCGCGCGGCTTGAGGCCCAGGGAGAACGCCTTCTGCTTCTCCATGACCAGCACAATGCTCGCCCCGTCGACGATGCCGCTGCTGTTCCCCGCGGTGATGACGCCGTCCTCCTTGAAGGCCAGCTTCAGTCCGCCCAGGCCCTCCAGGGTGGTGTTGGGGCGGGCGTGCTCGTCGGTGTCGACGATCTTCTTGTTCCCGTCGGCGTCGGTGACCTCCATGGGAACAATCTCGTTCTTGAAGTAGCCCTTCTCCATGGCGTTGGCCGCGCGCTTCTGGCTCTCCAGCGCAAACGCGTCCACCTGCTGCCGGTTGTAGCCCCACTTGGCGGCCACCATCTCGGCGGAGAGGCCCTGGGGAACCAGATCGGGGAACCGCTCGAGGAGCTGCTTGCTCATGGGTCCGTCGCCACCCAGGCCGTCGCTGCCCATGGGGACGCGGGTCATGTGCTCCACGCCGCCGGCCAGCACCACGTCCATCTCACCGCTCATCACCGCCTGCGCCGCAAAGTGCACCGCCTGCTGGCCGCTGCCGCAGAAGCGGTTGATGGTGGTGCCCGCCACGCTGATGGGCATGCCGGAGGCCAGCACGGCGCCACGGGCAATGTTGAATCCCTGCTCGCCCACCGGGGTGACGCAGCCCAGGATGACGTCGTCAACCAGCTCCGGGGACAACTTCGGCTGGCGCTTGAGGATGCTGCGCAACAGATGGGCCGGAAGGTCCATGGGATGCGTGTTGGCAAAGGAACCCTTCCGCTTCCCGCGCGCGGTCCGGATGGCGTCGACGATCACTGCCTCTCGCATGAGCTGCTCCCGTTACGGTGCGCGGCCGCTGGCCGTCACACGCAAGATTGATTGGGGAGTCAATAGAGGTTGACGCGTTGGAGTGCAACCAGGCCAGACGCGTGTTCAGGGCAGCCAGAGTGCGGAGAGGGGGAATTCCACGGCGCCGAAGGGCTCCGCGCGGACCAGCTGCTCCTCGGCGAACACCGCGGAGTCCATCCACGCGCCGTTCAGGAGGCGTTTCACCTCGAGCGTCCGGGCACGGGGATCGATGACCCAGAGCCAGGGCACGCCGACCCGCGCGTAGAAGGGGAACTTGATCTTCCGGTCGTAGCTGCTGTTGCTGGGCGAGAGCACCTCGCAGATCCAATCCGGCACCACGCGCAGCCCGTCGTCGGGGTCAAACGCGGGAACCGCTCCCGTCGCCAGCACGCCAGGTCCGGGGCCACTTCCGGAGCCCCGTGCAGCTCGATGCCGGGCTCAATCAACAGCAGCCAAGCGCCCAACCCGCCCCGGTTGTTCGTGAAGATGGGCGTCAAACTCGTCGCCACCGCGCCGATGGCGTAGCTGTATCAAGGGCGGGGACGGGGCTGTGTGTACAGGACCCCGTCGATGATCTCCCCCTTCACATTGCCCGGGAGAGCCTCCAGGTCCGCCATGGTTGCGGTGTGATCCAGCTTCCGCGCAGCCGACACCATGCGCCAATCCTAGCCGCGAGGGCGCTGGGTGTCCGCTTCAGAACTGGTAGCCCTTGGGGATGACCACCACGCCGTTGTCGCTGACGGTGAACCGCGCGCGGTCTGCCGCGGGATCGTAGCCAATCACGGTGTCCGGCGGGATGTTGACGTTCTTGTCAATGATGCACCTTCGCAGCCGGCTCCGACGTCCCACCTGCACGCCGTCAAACACCACGCACTCCTCCAGCTCGGAGTAGCTGTTGACGCGCACCTCCGGGGACAGCACGCAGCGACGCAGCCGACCACCCGACACAATGCACCCGTCGCTCACCATGGAGTTGAGCGCGAGGCCTTGTCGCTGGCTGGCCGGGTCGTCGAAGACGAACTTGGCGGGCGGCAGCGTCTGGTTGAAGGTCAGCAGCGGCCATTCCTTGTTGTAGAGGCTGAAGACGGGCTTGACGCTGACCAGGTCCATCTGCGCCTGCCAGTAGGCGTCAATGGTTCCCACGTCGCGCCAGTAGCCTTTCTCGTCGCCTTCCTGGCCGGGGACCTCGTTGCGGAGGAAGTCGTAGATGAAGATCGGGTAGCGCCCCAACATCCCGGTGAGGATGTCCCGACCGAAGTCGTGGCTGCTCTCCGTGGCGGCGTCGCGCGTCAGCTCCGCGACGAGCGTGGCGGTGTCGAACAGGTAATTGCCCATGGACACCAGCGCCAGGTCCGGGCGCCCGGGGATGCACTTGGGATTCTTCGGCTTCTCGTCGAACCCGACCATCATCCAGTTCGGGTCGATCTCGATGACGCCAAACTGGTGCGCCTGGTTGATGGGCACGGGCAACGCCGCCACGGTGCAGGCCACGCCGCGCTTCCGGTGCAAGCGGAGCATCTGGCTGAGGTCCATGCGGTAGACGTGGTCGGCGCCAAAGACGAACACCTCGGAAGGCTTCTCGTCGGTGATGAGGTTGAGGTTCTGGTAGATGGCGTCGGCGCTGCCCTTGTACCAGTCGCGGTTGATGCGCTGCTGCGGCGGCACCACCTCGATGTAGTTGTCCAGCAGCGTGCTGAGTCGCCAGCCGCGGCTGATGTGCACGTTGAGGCTCTCCGACTTGTATTGCGTCAGCACCTTGAGCCGCAGGAAACCTGAGTGCGCAAAGTTGCTGAGCACGAAGTCGATGAGCCGGTACTTCCCGCCAAAGGGGACCGCGGGCTTTGCGCGGTCGGCGGTGAGCGGCCAGAGTCGGCGGCCTTCACCGCCGGCGAGAATCATTCCCAGAACCTTGCCCATGATGGTGTCCAAGCTTGGGAGGGGACCCCGGACTCCGTCAACAACGACGTGCGCTCCACCGACGACGACCGGGCCCATGCCAACCGGCCACCCGCCTTCCTTCTTCCCGCCGGGTGTGAATCCACCGCCCAGTGGCCTGTGCCGCCCGGTCACACTGAGACGACCCGGCCACACCCCCCATTTGGCAGGGCTTGGGCGTGTTCGGGGCGGGAATATCGCGAGAAATTGAATTTCCTCCCGTCGGGAAAGTGGCAGGGCACGAGCCTTGCTGTGTGCCCCCCGCCAGCAGGGCGTGGCTCTTCCGCTGCGCCTCCCAATGGGACCCATCATGACCATGATTCGCCAGCACACCCTCAGCCGACCGGTCTCCGGAGCCGGCGTGGGTCTGCACTCGGGGGCGATGATCCAGGTGACCCTGCGGCCTGCCGCCGAGGGGACGGGGGTGGTGTTCCGCAGGACGGACCTTCCGGGCTCCCCGGAGGTCCCCGCCGTGGTGCAGAACGTGGTGGACGCGCGGCTCGCCACCACCATCGGCGTGGGCAAGGCCACGGTGGCCACGGTGGAGCACCTCATGGCGGCGCTGGCTGCCGAGGGCGTGGACAACGCGGTGGTGGACATTGCCGGGCCGGAAGTGCCGGTGATGGACGGCTCCTCCGCGCCCTGGATTGCGCTCATCCGGGAGGCGGGTTTGGCGCGCCAGTCCCGTCCGCGTCGGCTCCTGCGCGTGCGGGAGACCGTGGAGGTCCGCGACGGAGACCGCTGGGCGCGTCTCTGCCCCGCGGAGAGCTTCTCGGTGGCCTGCAGCATCGAGTTCCTGCATCCGCTCGTCGGGGTGCAGTCGTTGAGCATGCACGTGACGGGCGAGAGCTTCCGTTCGGACATCAGCACCGCACGCACGTTCTGCCTCTACCGCGACGTCGAGAAGATGCGCGCCATGGGCCTGTGCAAGGGTGGCAGCCTGGAGAACGCGGTGGTGCTGGATGAGACCGGCGTGCTGAACCCCGACGGGCTGCGCTTCAAGGATGAGCCCGTGCGCCACAAGATCCTGGACGCGGTGGGTGACCTCTACATGCTCGGCGGGCGTCTGCTGGGCGCGGTGGTGCTCAACAAGTCCGGCCACGCCCTCCACCATGAGCTGTCCCGCGCGCTGCTGGCGCGTGCGGACGCGTTTGAGTGGGTCTCCGCTGCGGAGCTGTACCCGGAGTCCCGCAGCGCGCGCTCGCACGGCTGGCTGGGCGTCCCCAACCTGAGCGTGCCCCCGACCGCGCTGTCTCCGTCGGCGGGCTAGGCGTCAGTCCATCCGCCCGGCCACGCGGGCCGTGCAGTCATCCATCACCACCAACAGGCCTGACGCGGCTGCGTCGTTCGCGGTCTGCTCGTCCACCACGCCGTCCTGGAACCAGATGGCCCAGGGCTTCAGGTCCTCGGGCATGGCCAGCACGTCGCGCACAATGCCCGGCAGGTGCACCGGGTTGCGGAACACGTCCACCACGTCGGGACGCACCGGCAGCTCCGCCAGGGAGCGATGGATGCGCTCTCCCAGCACCTCGCCGCCCGCGGGGTGGACCGGGAGGATTCGCCAGCCGCGCTGCTGGAGGTACCGCGCCACGCCGTAGGCCGGTCGGCCTGGATTCCGCCCCAGTCCCAGCACCGCCAACACCTTGGCCTTGCGCAGGATGTCCTGCTTCCCCGCCACATCCTCCACCCGTCTGCCCGACATGCCTCACCTCCAACCCATCTGATGCCGCAACGGCCGGGGCGATGCGTCTTGAATCCCCGTCGGTGTGGCTGCTAGCAGGTCCACGCGCTTGACGGAGGCGGCATGCGGGTCACTGGCGGCGGGTGGAGATGGATGGTGGCGCTGGCGTCGCTGCTTGCGGGCGGCGCGTGCTCGTTGCCCAGCCAGCCCTTCGCGGGGACGGTGAACGGCGCGCTCTATGAGCCGGTGGGCACCGTGTTCGCCTGGTCCGACAGCATCACCGCCGCCCCGGAGCTCGCCACGCGGCCGGCGGCGCGCCTGCTCATCGTGGGGACGTACGCGTACTTTGACGCCGCGCAGGACCAGAGCGGGCTGTCCGGCAGCGACCTCGCCGAGCTGAAGCACGAGATCGCGCTGAACGACTGGATCGTCCTGGAGTGGGAGGACCGTCGGACGGTGGAGCGCGGCGTGAAGTACACGGCGGTCATCCGTCGTGACAGTGAGGACAACCTCTACCGGACGCAGGATCCCTCGCCGCCCGCGGGTGTGGCGCCGTCCGCCGGGTTTGCCGCGCGCGTCCGCTTCCGCCGGGGGACCCTGGGGCCGTTGGCCACGTACCAGTGTCCGTCGGAGGTGCCCTCGTTCCTGTGCTCGCCGTACCGGCCGCTGGGGAGCCGGGTGACGCTGCAGGTGACCCCGCAGGAAGTCTCGCTCAATGAGCGCGGCGGGATCACGCTCAGCATCACGCTCTCCGTGGAGCGCGCCGACGGTGACCCCGCCGACGCCCAGGTGGCCAACCTCAGCGGCACCCTCAACGCCACCGTCGTGCGGGAGCTGGTGGCGGAGTCCAACCTGGACCTCATGGACCTCTACACGCTGTTCGACCTCAAGCCCTGACCCATGCGCCTCCTCCTCCGCTCGCTCGTCGTCCTCGTGGCGCTGTCGTTGAACAGCTGCGTGCTGGGGCTGGGGAGCATTCGCGCGGAGGGGCGGTTCACGGACAACACCGACTTCGGCGCCTCGTTCTTCCCCAACGGGACCGGCTTCGCCGTCTATGACCGCTTCGTCACCCGTGACGACGGAACCGTGGACCAGCGCCCCGAGGGCCAGGTGCGGCTGTTCCTCTCGGGTGCTTCGTTTGACCCGACCACGGACCTGCAGGCGCTGGGGGCCGCGGAGCTCGAGGATCTGATCCAGCAGGTGCGCACACGGGATCTGCTCATCATCTCGGAGCTGACGGCCACGGCGGTGGCGGCCTCGGGCGTGTTGGAGGCCACGCAGCCGCCGGCGGAGGGCCCGTTCAACTTCCTCGCCCGAAGGGCCGCCGGCTTCCTGGCGCCCAACTCGGAGCCCACGCCGCCCATGGGCAGCCGGCTCACCCTCCGGCTCACCTTCACCGCGGTGGACCTGCGCGACTACGGACGTGTCGTCGTGGAGCCGGCCCTCCTGAAGGCGGAGCAGGGTGAGGACCAGACCGCGCGCGCCAGCACCGGCGAGATCACGTTGCACATCAACATCCCCGTCATCCCGGAGCGCCTGGCGGAGTCCAACCTGGAGCTGCTCAGCCGGGCGTGGCGCTAGCGGTGGCGGGCGGAGAAGCAAGCGTAAGCGTTTCTCCGCGCTTGACCTCGTCCCGCCGCGCCCCTATGAAGCCCGACCCTGCCGGACCGCGATCAGCCCAGATGGCGCCGGTGCGGCAATGAAGGAGTGAGAAAAGTGGCCCAGCACAAGAGCGCATTGAAGCGGCACCGTCAGTCTCTGAAGCGGAACGCCCGCAACCATGGAGTGAAGTCTGCCGTCCGCACCGCGGTGAAGAAGGCCCGCGCCACGGACCCCAACAACGCCGAGGAGCTGAAGGACGCCATCAAGCTCGCCCAGATTGCGCTGGCGCGTGCTGGCGTGAAGGGCGTGTTCCACAAGCGCACCGTGGCGCGTCGCATCAGCCGCCTGGCGCTCATGCAGAACCGCTTGGCTGAGCTGGCCAAGGCCCCGGCCCCCACCAAGACCGCGGCCCCCAGCGCCAAGGCCACCAAGGGTGGCGCCAAGGCTGGTGCTGCCAAGGGTCGCGCTCCGGCCAAGGCCAAGAAGGGCTGAGCTCCAGCTCTCCTTTCGTCGCCTTGTGATGGGTGTTCCCGCCGCGGTTCCCTCCCTGAGGGCGCCGCGGCGGTTTCATTCGACCAATCCCCGCGCCGTCCCCACAGGCATCTCCGCGCGCGACGGGCGGGAAGCACACGTCGCCACCCCACGCTGCTTCTGCGCGGTGGTGACAGCGCCAAGCTGGGAACGGAAGGGTTCACGGCCGCCTCCGGCCCAGGAGCGGATCCGGTCCTCGACCGCGCCAGTGGACCACGACCTGGAGTGCGGCGTGCCCGCGCCGCCCTGGCCAGCGCCGAGGGCGTTCACCAACGGAGCGAACGACCCTCGGGCTCCTCGGCCTCGGGGGTGTGCGGCGTGTCTCGTGGAGGGTGGACCCTCGGCGGTTGAGGAAACCCTTGACGCTGACCAAAGCGGCGAGGGCCCGCCGCACTCCAGGTCGGGGCCCGCCGGATTGCGGTTCGGTTCTGACGCAGCTCCTGAGGCGCTCAGGGCTGCGGCGAGCAGCGCGGGCGGTACTCGGTGTTGCCCTGGTCGGGCGGGTCCTCGCAGAAGAAGCCTTCAGGGCAGTCGTTGCCATTCATGTCGCAGAAGACGGTGCAGTGGCCCTCGCTGAGGCCGGCGCCGCTGCAGATGGCGTCCCCGTCGCCGCCCTGGTTGGCAAAGCCCAACATGCCGCACTCGCTGGAGCGGTTGCACTCCAGCTCGTCGATCATGTCCCGACGTGCGGAGCACGTGGCCTCGTGCACGCTGTTGGACGGCAGGCACTGCTGACCGCGCACCGGTTGCCCGTTCTGGCCGCCCACCTGCTGGCAGGTCGTGCCGGCCGGGCATGCCTCGCCGTTGGAGCAGTCCACGCCGCACACGTTCTCCACCTGGCCGAACACCACGTGGCGCACGCACAGGTCATTGCCATCCCCGCATTGGTCATCCGTCTCGCACGGCGCGCACAGCGGGCGACCGGCCTGCGCCTCGCAGCGGCTGTTGTTGCACTGCTCGAACTCGTCGCAGTCCGCGTCCTCCACGCATTCCACGCAGACGCCGGTGTCGGGGTTGTTCGGGTCGGCCTCGCAGAAGAAGCCGCTGATCTGGCAGTAGTCCCAGCCGTTCGGGTCGCAGGTGGTCTCGCACAGGTTGTCCTGGTTGCACGTGCTCTGGACGTTCCCGCCGAACGTGCAGTCCTCCGTCACCATGCACTCCACGCAGCTGTGCGTGTCCGGGTTGCAGATGTTCTCGCGCTGGAACGAGCAGTCCTCGTTCGAGTCGCAGCCGGTGAGGCACTGGCCCGCCTGGCCGCTGCCGGAGGCGTCGCAGTACTGGCCGCGCGGGCACCCGCGGTTCGGCGGCCGACAGCCCTCCACGCACGTCCCCTGGTCGCAGATGCTGCCCTGCGGGCAGTTGTCGTCGCCCAGGCAGCTCTGGACGCACTGGCCGTTCTCGCAGGTGAAGTTGGCGGGGTCGCCGCAGTCGGAGGCCTCCACGCAGCCGCTGACGCACACTCCGGCTTCGCCCAGGGTCTCGTCGCAGATGCTGCCCAGCGGGCAGGAGTTGGGGCTCGCGCGACATCCCGCCACGCACTGCAGGCTCTCGCACACGCTGCCCGGCGGACACGCGCCGTCATTGCGACAGCCCTCCACGCACTCATTCGCCTCGCAGATCCGCTGGGGGCCGCACTGCGCGTCCTCCACGCAGCGCACGCAGATGCCGTCGTCGCGACAGGTGAGCGGCTGCGGGCACGGCTCCTGGTCGCTGCAGGAGAGGCGACACTGGCCTTCCGTGCACACCGCGCCGTCAAACGGGCAATCCGTGGGCTGCAGGCACTCCACGCAGGCGCCGTGGGGGAGGGTGGCGGTGTCGCAGATCTCGTTGTTGGGGCAGTCGTTCTCGGACTCGCAGCCGGGGACGCAGATGGACTGGATGCAGACCTGGCCCAGCTCGCAGTCGCGGGAGCTCTGGCACGCGGTCCCGCCCCCCGACGAAGACGACGAGGACGACGCCCCCCCGCTGGACGAGGACGACGACCCGCCCCCGCTGCTGGACGACGCGGAGCTGGTGGACCCGCCCGTGGACGACGTCCCGGTGCCCCCGCTGGAGCTCGCGGCGGTGCTGCTGCTGGACGCCTCCCCGGAGCTGCTGGAGCTGGTGGAGCCCGGCCCGCCGTCCTCATTGACGCCGTTCTGGCCTCCGTCGCCACCGGTGCCCAGGGGGCCGGCGTCGGGGGTTTCCAGGCCCACGCCGGGGGCGTTGGGTTGGCTGCAGGCAGCAAGGAGCAGGGAGAACAGACAGGGCAATGCGCGTCGACACGACATGGTGACTCCACCTCCGCGGAGTGACCGTAGGTTGCGCTCACGGCCGCGGCAATGCGTCATCATCGGACGTTGGGCGGGTATGCACAGCGGCTATGCTGGGGGGCGTGACCGCGTGTCGTCTGCGCACGGAGAACGGGGAGGAGCTGCTCTCGCTGGATGAGCTGGAGGAACGTCTGCGCGCCGGCGACGTGGCCCCCAACGCCTGGATCCAGGTGCCCGGCCTCACGCAAGGCTACGTGCGCCTCCGCGACAGTCCCCTGGCCACGCGCGAGCACATGCTGCACCGCGCGCGCTTCCGCACCGGCTTTGCGCTGAACCACCTGCCCATCCTCTCGGGCCTGGTGGCGTTGACGTGCATGGGCCTGCACGCGCTCGCGGAAGTGGTGGCGGGCGGCGCACCGGAACGCGACGTGCTCCTCTGGCTTGGCGCGCGCTCCCGCTCCAGCGTCCTGTTGGACGGCGAGGTGTGGCGCCTGTGGACCGGCGCGCTCCTGCACCGCGACCGCTGGCATCTCGGCTTCAACGTGCTGGTCCTCATGGCCGTGGGCGGCGCGCTGGAGTCCATCTACCGACGGAGCGCGCACGCCGCGCTGCTCTTGTGGGGCGCGCTGGGTTCCGCGCTCTTGAGCCTGTGGTTGGGTCCCGCCATCAGCGTGGGGCTGAGCGGCGTGGTGTTCGCGATGTTGGGCGCGCTTGTCGGGTTTGGCACGCGTTTCCGCGACGTGCTCCCGCGTCCGTATCAGCGCTGGTTCGGCGGCCTCGCGCTGGGTTACGCGCTGTTCGCGTTGTGGACGGGCGCGCGCACGCCGGAGGTGGACCATCCCGGTCACCTGGGCGGTCTGCTGACGGGGCTCGCCTTGGGCCTGGTGTTGCCGCCGCGTCGCTGGCACGAGACGTCGTGGCTGCGCCATCTCGACCCTGGCGCGCTCATCGTCGCGCTCATCGCCAGCGGCATCACCGCGGGCGCGCTCTGGGGACACAGCCACCGTCCCCGCCCCACGACGCCCTATCGCGCCTCCAACGCCGGCGTGGTGCTGCCCGTGCCTGAGGGCTTCACCGCCACGCGAGACGCCTTCGGCCTGACCGCGTTCGACAACGGCCTGGACGCGCAGGTGGCGCTGGGCTGCGCGCGTGCGGCGCAAGCGTGGCCTCGTTGGCGCGGGAACCGTGGTCCGGCGGAGGCGGTGGCGCAGGATGAGCTGGCCGCGCAGGCTCCCGCGCGTGAGGTCCATGACTTCGAGTGGTCCGACCCTCATCCCACCACGGTGGGCCTCACCTCCTGGCCCGCCCAGGAAGTCCGACTGCGCTACCGCGTGGAGCAGCAGTGGGTGGACGCGCGGCTGATCGTGTGGGAGCGCGGGCTGACGCACTGTGCACTCACGCTGGCCACGCGCGCCCACGCCTCCCCGCGACGCGCCCCCCTGCTGGACAGCGTCCGCCACACCCTGGAGCTCGTGGACCCCGCGCCCCTGGTGCACGCCCGCGACACGCTCCGCGGCGACCCCACTTCCACGCAGGCCATGCTGGACCTGGGGCTGGCGGCCATGCAGTCGGGCGAGTTTCCCGAGGCGCGCGCGTCACTGCACAGGGTGCTGGCCACGGCGCCGGAGAGCGGGCTGACGGCGTTGCGTGCGCACTTCGCGCTGGCGCAGCTGGCCATGATGCTCCCCGACGGCCGCGACGCGCTCACGCACGCCATTGCCGCGCAGGAGCTGGCCGCGCAGGACCCGGAGATGCGGGTGTTGCTGGTGGGCGTGTTGCAGCGTCATGGTGCGCCGCGGAGGTGAGGGATGGCGGGCTACTCAGGGACACCGTTGGTGAAGAAGCTGGGCATCAAGGATTTCTCGCGCGTGCGGCTGGTGGGGGCGCCGGCGGGTTTTGAGAAGGAGCTGGGCGCGTTGCCACACGGCGCGGTGCTGCAAGACGGCAACGCCAAGACCTCCGACGTGGTGCTCTTCTTCACGCCGTGGAAGGCGGACCTGGAAACGCAATTCGGCAAGCTCGCCAAGGCCATCCATCCCGACGGGCGGCTGTGGATCTCGTGGCCCAAGAAGGCGTCGAAGCTGCCCACGGACCTGACGGAGGACGTGATCCGCGCCGTCGGGTTGGACGCGGGGCTGGTGGACAACAAGGTGTGCGCCGTGACCGAGGTGTGGTCCGGCCTGCAGTTCCAGTACCGCCTCGTGGACCGCCCGAAGAAGAAGTGACCTAGAGGACCGAGCCCGCTGCTCCCATGTTTCCGTCGGAGCGCAGCGCCCTGGGGTCCCCGGTGTACTTCGGCGCGTACGGTGCCACGCCCGCATCCGGCGCCGGCGCCAGCGGATTCTCCGTCAACCCCAGCGACGCACCCGCCGTATTCCCCGCCGCATCCAGCCACACGGCTTCTTCCACCGCGCGATCACTCACGACAACCGCGCCCCCCGTCTCCGGCCACCCCATGACCTGCCCGCGCGCGCACGGCCCCAGCGCGTTGCCCTTGAGCACGGGCGTGGCATTCCCCCGGCCCACGCGCACGCACGCGCCCTGCGCGGCGCTGATGATGTTGCCCTGCAGCGTGGCCGTGAGGTGCTGCTGGATATCCACGCCCTCACCACGCTTTCCCGCGGGCTTCTCGGCCCACACGCCCGCAATCGTGTTCCGACGGAGGACCACGCGCGCCCCCTGCTGCACGCCCCACACGCTGACGGCGGAGACGCGCGTGTTGAGCATGACGTTGTTGGCCAGCTCCAGCGCGCCGGCAATGGACCCGCTCACGGCATGCCCGGCGGAATTCACCAGCGTGCAGTTCTGCACCTTCACGTTGACCGCGCGGTTCACGCGCACCAGCGACGGCCACCGCGACACCGACGGCTCCAACATCCCCGCACGCCCGTAACTGTTCGCGCTGGCGCCCTCGAGCGTGACGCCGTCCAGCGTGGCGGAGCCGTTCAGCTCCACCAGCGGTCGATCCTGTCCCCACGCCAGCTGCAGCACCGTGGGCGTGCCAATGGGGTCACGCTTCTGGAAGCTGGGATCCCACCCGCCCTCCAGCATCATCTCCGCGCTCAGCTTCAGGGTGGTCTTCGGCATCACGTAGGTGCCGGCGGCCAGCTTGATGACGTCTTTCTCCGCGGCCTGGGACACCGCCACGTCCACGTACTTGAGCGGCTTCTCCGCGCTGCCATCCCCGCCGCTGGGCGCGGAGGCGCTGACGTGGATGATGCGCGCCGCCAACGTTGCGGCCAGCCACCAGGTGCTCATGCCTTGGCCCGTCCCCGCTTGGTGCGTGCGTCGGTGGCGTCATCCAGCTGCACGCGCAGCTTCATCCCGAACGCGTCCTCGAACACGTCGGCCTTCTCATTGGCGGCCCACAGCTCCATGTCCGCGTTGGCCGTGGTGGTCATCCGCACCGTCACCTCGCCCCGGGTGTGCTCCACCTTCAGCTGCTGCACCAGGCGGTGATGGCTCCGGTCCAACGCGTCGGCCACGCGCAGCAGCGCCGCCAGGTACTTCACGCGCTTGCGATCCTCCTTGGAGAGCTCCTGCCACTCCTCGTGGTGCGGCGCGGGACCGCTCTTGCGGTGATAACGCGCAATGCACGCCAGGCGCGTCTTGCCCGTGTCGGAGAAGCCGGGGATCTGGCTGTTGGCAATGATGTACGCGCTGTGTCGGTGGTGCTTGTCGAACGAGATGTACTGACCCACGTCGTGCAGGAGCGCGGCCACTTCCAGCTCACTGCGGGCGTCGTCGCCCAGGCGGTGCAGCTCACGGGTCCCCTCGAACAGGCTGCACGCCAACGCCGCCACCTGGCTGGCATGTCCCTCATCCACCTCGAACCGGCGCGCCAACGCCAAAGCGCCATCCACGCGGACACGCTCGGGCTCGGTGGGGGAGGGGAGGGCCATGCCCAGGCTCTCCACCGCCTCCATCAGGAGCCCCTCCTTGAGGCCTCGTCGGGTGACCTCCAGGGAGCTGGCGCCGAGGTGCCGTGCCACTTCCAGCAGCGCCAGCCCGCCGCCCACGATGATGTCCGCGCGCTTGGGCTCCAGGTGCGGCACGCTCCTGCGCTTGGCCAGGGGCAGCTTGGCCAGGCTCAGCACCACCTGCTCCATCTCGTCCACCGTCACCACCGGCGCGCCCTTCCCACCGCGTGCCACCTGCCACAGCGCGTGGATGGTGCCGGCGCTGCCCAGGATGCGCGCCTTGTTCCCCGCCGTGAACGTGAGCACGCTGCGCGCGCTGGCCCGCGCGTGGGCGCGCAGCAGGTCCACTTCCGCGGTGGAGGGCGGGTCGGAGCGGAGGAACATCTCGGAGAGGCGCACCGCGCCCAGGCGCAGGCTGGCCACGTCCGTGATGGTCCCCTCAATGGCGCGCGCCACCTCCACGCTCCCGCCGCCCACGTCCACGACCACGACCTCCCCCGCGGTGTCCGGCAGCCCACCGAGCACGCCGCGCGCGATCATGCGGGCCTCCTCCTGCCCGGTGAGCACCACCACCTCCACGCCGCAGGTCTCCTTGATGCGCTGCAGGAACGGCTCCCGGTCTTCCGCTTCCCGCAGCGCGCAGGTGCCGCGAGCCAGGACCTTCTGCACGCCGCGCGCGCCGGCCACGGCGGCCAGTCTGCGCATGGCCTGCAGCGTCCGCTCGGCGGCGGCGGCGTTGAGGAGGCCGGTCTGGAAGACGCCCTCGCCAAGTCGGACGGGCTCCCGGTCTTCCGCCACCACGCGGGGCGGGAGCCCGGGCACCACCTCGGCCACGACGAGTCGGACGCTGTTGGAGCCCAGGTCAATGACGCCCACGGTGGCGCCGGCCGGCCTCGGGGTCAGGGAGACGACGTTGTTGGGAGGGGGCGTGGAGTCCGAGGTGGTGCGCGGCATGGTGGCGCAATGTGCGGACAAGCGGCGCGCAGGTCAACGGCCCACGTGACGTGGTAGCAACGTCGCATGGCTGCTCGACGCAAGAAGGTCACGCCCAAGCGCAAGAAGCAGGCGGCGGCGCGCACGACCCCGGTGGTGCGCACGGCTCCGTTGGCGGGAGGTCGGGAGCCGCGGATGATGGTGGCCACGCCGCCGGGTCGGCCGCCGCAGGGTGCGTTGGATGAGCGCGCGGTGGAGGATGCCATTCGCGCGTGGATGGCCCGCCCCAACAAGAGCGCCCGCGACTACTTCCAGGGTGACTTCAAGGGCCTGCTCCGCGACGCCGAGGACATGGCGAAAGGTCGGGAGGACCTGCCGCTGTTCCGGGAGCGGTGCACGCCCATCACCGAGCGCGACTTTGACTGGCTGGACCTCCTGCTGCTCGAGATGCAGAAGCTGGGCGACGACGAGATGTCCCTCAACGCCGACGGACAGGTCCTGGAGCGGGAGCTGAAGGTGGTGATGCGCAACGTGGTGGATGCGCGGTCGGCCATCCTGGGTCGGGCGGCGGCGTGCGGGATCAACAACGGCATGTTCCGCATGGTCATCAACTACCAGCGCCCCGCCACCATGCTGGCCGGAGCCCGCACGGTGATCCGCAACGCGCGCGACAACCTGGGCCTCTTCAACGACGCCGAGTTCGCGGGCCGCCTGGTGGACAAGCTGGAGCATTGGACGGCGGAGCTGGAGCGGTTGGTGGACATTGGTCGGGGGCTCAGCGCGGACGGGATGACCCAACGCACGCGTGCCGCGGCGGTGAAGCGCCTGCTCTACGACTGCATCAGCTACCTGGCCCCCTGGGGCCGCGAAGCCGTGGGACCCAGCCCGCGCGTCCCCGGCCGGTACCGGTTGGAGAAACTGTTCATTGCCCGGCGCCGCGCCGCCACGGCCGCCGCGAAGGCGAAAGCGCCTGCGAAGGGGGCCGCCGCGACCGCGAAGGGGCCCGCCGCAACCGCGAAGACGCCGGTGCTGGTGGGGGGCTGAAGGAAACGCATCCCGCGCGGTTCCAGCGTGGACCCTCAGACGGGTCGACCATGGTCAGAACCCGTTGGCCGGGTGAGCAAAGTGGGCGTGGTTGCGAGCCTGTAGCGTTGTTGCAGAGCACTGAAAGGCCAGTGTCAGTTCACCCAATAAATTGTGCCAGTGGGATGAACATCACGCTGCAGCACGGTGAATCATTGGTGCGACCAATTCCGGTGTGGACACACGTTGACCGAGAGGTGGTGGCACCTGGCATTCGAACACCTAACCCCCCGCCTTTGGCGTCGTTCGGTCCGCTCGCCCCCCTTCCCCAAACCCGTTTCCGCCGGTGTTCTCGTTCGGGGGGAAGGGGGGCTGAACCGTTTCCGACTTCACTTTCGGTCGCGGGGGCGGCCGCAGGCGGCGGCGATCTCGTCCAGCACGGTTTCCAGGTTGTGGAGGACCGCTTCATTGCGGACTCGGAGCACGCGCAGGCCGAGTTCGTTCAGCGCCTTGGTGCGGGCGGCGTCCTCCGCGGGTTGGAGGTCGTGGATGTCACCGTCTATCTCCACTGAGATGCCGGCACGGTCGCAATAGTTGTCGACGATGAAGCCCGCGAGGACCTGTTGTCGGCGGAAGTGGAGGCGCTGGAGCTTGTTGTTTCGGAGGGCGTTCCAGAGCTTCTCCTCGGCGGGTGTGGGCTCCCGGCGCATGGCCTTGGCGAATGCCAGCTTCTGACGTGACACGGGCTGGTGTCGGATGAGTCCCCGTCCCATGGGCCAGCGGACTAGCACGGGCAGACGCGGGAGCGGACCGACGGCGTGCCCCCCTTCCCCCAGAGCGGACCGAGCGGTCGCCGTGGGTTTGGGGAAGGGGGGCGAGCGAGCGCGACGGGAACAGCGGCGGGGGGTTGGGTGTTCGCAGTCCGCGCGGTTGCACCCTCCCCCGGTTTTGCTAGCTTGCCGCGCCCTCGACGGACCGCCCGGCGCGGCACCGCCACGGACCCATCATGAAACGCATCCCTTTTGCACTGTCATTGCTCCTTGCCCTGTGTGCGGTCGTCGCGGTTGCGCAGACCGAGGAAGGCGTCTTCTCGGCGGAGGGCGTGCAGATCCACAGCGACGCGCGCATCTACACGCTCTTCACCATGCTGAACGACCGCGGCCTGGACCGTGAGGCGGAGCGCGGCCCGCTGCCCACCGAGGCCCCGCGCTACCACCCGCTGCGCCAGCGCGTGCGGGAGAAGCTGAAGGTGGGGCAGGACGCGCAGAAGCAGGCCGACGCCTTCCTGGCCGGCCACCAGGACCCGGTGGTGCGCTACGTGCGCGCCGCGTTGTCGCTGGAGGATGCGCCCAAGTTCGACGTGCCTGAGGGTGAGTCGCTGGACGGCTACGAGGGGCTCGGGAAGGTGCTGGCCGCCTACTGGAGCGCCGGCGCCGGTGAGGCCTACGACAACGACGTTGTCGACTACCGCAAGGTCTTCCGCGAGGTGCTCCCCAAGCTGGACGCGCTCACCACCGACGTGCGCAAGGCCCTCAAGATGGGCGGCGGCGTGGATGAGCAGTTCGAGGAGAGCGAGGACAGCGCGCGCGTGGTGGTCATCTACAACCCGCTGGACGCGCACGGCACACAGCTGCGCCACGCCACCAAGGCCATCCGCTACGTGGTGCTGGGCCCGTGGAAGCAGGTCACCGACAAGGGTGTGCTGGACGCGGTGCTGGTGGAGTTCGTGAGCACGCTGGTGGGGCCGGACGTGGCCAAGCTGGCCGGCAGCGCCGACGCGCAGGCGGTCTACACCAAGGCCGGTGGCGCCTCGACGGGGCATGCCTCCGCCGCGTCGTTCCTCACGGAGGGGCTCTCACAGGCGGTGGTGCGCAAGGTGTTGAAGCGTCCGTTGGTGTTGCGCACCGGCACCGTCGACGACCCCGCGCTGCCCCTGGCCGCGGAGTTTGACCGCGCGCTGGAGCACCTGGCGGCCTCGCCGGACAAGCTGTTGGGGGCGCTGCCGGGGATGCTGCAGGTGATGCTGGGGGTTCCCGTGACCACGGGCGTGGACGGTGGCGTTCCCATGACGGGTGCGTCGCCGGACGCGGGTCCCGCGGGCAAGGCGCCGCCCAAGGGCAAGCAGCCTCGCTGATGTCACACCGCGCCAACGCGGGCGCGAAGCGGTAGAAGGATTCCGTGGCGGAAACCCTGGGTCTGATCCTGGTGCGGTCGGGGTTGCTCACGCGCGAGCAGCTCTATGAAGGGCTCCGCGCCCAGAGCACGCAGGGCGGCTTCCTGGGCGAGCACCTGGTCCGTCTCAAGTACATCACCTACGACAACCTCCTGCAGGCCCTGGCCCGCCAGTTCGGCGTCCCCGCCGCGCGCGAGGCGGAAGTGGTGGAAGCGCGCACGCACATGGCCAACCTGCTCCCCGCCGAGAGCGTGGCCGCGCTGCGCGTGTGTCCCTTTGGTGAGGACGCGCGCGGCGTCAACGTGGCCTTCTATGACCCGCGCGCGCTGGACAGCCTGCCGGAGCTGGAGACCGCTGCGCGCCGGCCCGTGCTGCTGCACGTGTCCCGCCAGGCCGCCGTGGAAGCGGCGATTGCGCGCCTCTATCCCGCGCTGGCCAAGCGGCAGCCCGCGGCCAACCAGCGCCAGGACACCATCCGGGAGATGACCCCGCCCGAGCTGAACGACGAGCTCACCGACCCCATGCTGATGAGCCCCGACGGTCCCACCATCGAGGTGTCCAGCCCCTCGCTGCCGGCGCCCGCGCTGCCCACGCCGGCGCCCGGCTTTGGCACGCCGCGCTCGGTGGCGGGGGCGCGCTTGGTGCCGGACAAGGCCCCTCGGGTGCTGCCGCCGCCTGCGCGCGTCTCGGCGCCGCCCTCGGGGATGCCCACCCGACAGACCACCAGCCCTGGCATTCCGCCGGTGACGCCGCCTCCCACGCCTGCGCCGGTGAGCAAGCCGCCGGCGGCGTCGTTGGTGCGGCCGGTGGCGGTGACCCCGGTGCCGCCGACCTCCGCGCCCACTCCTCCGCCGCCGGTGGAGCGGGGCAGGGTGAAGGGCAGCCCGTGGTCGACGGGAGGCTTCGCGGAGACGTTGCCAGCCATGCCGCGCGGGTCGGTGACGCCAGCCGCGGACCACGACACCGAGAGCGTCCCGCCCATGGACGCGCCCACCGACCCGCCCACCGAGCCCATGCAGCTGCGCGACACGGACCCCAACCTGGACAACCTCCCGCCGCTGGACCCACTGGCCGGCGCGCCCACGGTGCCCAACCTGGACTGGGTCCCCGGTGGTGACGCGAACAACAGCCAGAAGCTGCGCGTGGACCGCAGTCGGCCACCCGCGCCCATGTCCAACGACGAGATCTCCGACCGCAACTTCGCCGCGGCGCTGGGCCTGGAGGACGAGCAGCCGCTGCTCCTGACACGCAAGAAGACGGAGCCGCTGCTGCTCACGCGGAAGAAGACCAAGCTGCTGAGCGTGGGGGAGGCCGCGGAGCGCGTCTTCACGCATGACACGCTGCCGGAGATTGGCTCGGTGGCGGCCACGTACCTGCGCAACTTCTTCCCGCGCGCGGTGGTGCTGGACATCCGCGCCGACCCGGCCGTGGTGCTGGCCCTGCAGGGCGTGAAGAGCACGATGAAGACGGTGAGCGTCTCGCGCCTGCGCGGGCTGCGGATGCTGCTGGAGCACGGGGAGACGTACTACGGCGCGTGCAGCCAGGATGCGGGGTGGCAGGCGTTCTACACGTCGCTGGGCGGGGTGGCGCCGGCGGCCATGCTGGTGGTCCCGGTCAAGCAGGGCGGCGTGGTGCGCCTGATGATGTACGCCGACAGCACGTCCCACGAGGCCTACGACGATCTCCACGAGGTGGGCCTGTTGGCCAAGGAGATCTCCACCGCGCTGGACGTGAAGAACCTGTGAGCACCGTTGTTGACGCGGTGCGCTGCCGCTAAGGTGCGCGCCTCGGCACGGCCCCCACCGCCCGCCGAAGGAACATGGCGGCCTTGTATCCCGACACCTGGCTTCGTTCTCTGCTCGACGCGTACGTCGCGGAGCACGACAACGCGCGCATCTCCGCGATGCTGGGTCGGCATGCGCGCGTGACGCGGGGGGCGCGCTCGGCACGTCGGTGGGCGCGGTTCCACCTGCACGCCTCCGGGTTGGCCTATGGGCTCCCGGTGCCTCGGCCCAGCCTGCTCCCCGTCGAGCACCACGGCGACACGCGCCACCACCTCCCACGCCTCTCCTCCACCGTGGCGCATCTGGCCGACCTGACGGCGCATTGCGCGGTGCTGGTGGAGAAGCCGCTCACGCAGAAGGACCTGCGCGCGGTGCTGGTGGCTTCCCTGGCGGCCACGCTGGACCACGGTCACGGCGCGCGCCTCTTGGTGGACCCCGACGCTGTCGCCGAGGCCGAGGTGAGCCTGGGCAAGGCGCTGGTGGCACGCGCGGAAGCCTTTGGGAGCGCGCACCTGGGCCTGGCACTGCACAGCGCGCTGACGTGTGTGGACGCGCGGGCGCATGCGCGGGTGAGCCTGCGGATCCTGGTGGACGGCGCCGACGCGCATGACTGGACGCGAGGGATCCTGACCGCGGCACAGCGCGAGCGCGCGCTGGCGGTGTCCGCGCTGTGTGGGCTGGAGGCGGCGGCGGGTCGGGCACGGAGCATTGGTGAGCGGGCGGCGCGCAAGCAGCTGGCGGGTGCGGGGCTGTCACGCGTGGAGACGCGGGAGCTGGCGCGGATCCTCAGCAGCACGGATCCGGAGCTGCCGGAGCAGGGCTACGCGCTGGGTCGCAGGATGGCGGACCTGGTGCTTGGGCAGCTGGTGTTGAGCGCGCTGGTGGACGGCAGGATCACGCGCGCGGAGCAGCAGTACATCGACGACGTGGCGCGTGCGCTGCGGGTGCCGCCCTCACGGGCGCGTCGGCTGGCGCGAAGGGCCGAGCGCATCTTTGGCGCGCACAAGGCGGAGCTGCTGACGTTGGTGGAGCAGGCCGTGGAGCCCGAGGTGTTCGGGAGCGCGCTGGCGGCCCGCACGCAGAAGGTGTTGCAGAAGAACCTGGACGCGCTGGTGCAGGAGATCCGCGAGACGGGGGAGCTGGCGCAGCTTCTGGCGCGGGCCGCGTCGGGGAATGCGCTCACGCCCGCGGAGTGGCAGAAGGTCCGCGACCAGCTCCTGGACGTCTGCCTGGCGGTTCCGTCCCTGGCCGTGTTCGCGCTTCCGGGCGGCGCGCTCCTGCTCCCGCTGTTGTTGAAGGTCCTGCCGTTTGACCTGCGCCCCAGTAGCTTCCGAGATCCTCCCGCACTTCCCCCTCTGGAGTCGCATTCATGAACGCCCCAAGAGCCAGCGCCCTCCCCAAGAATCGCAAGGTCCAGGAAGGTCCCGTGGTCACGCGGGAACTGCTGTTGGCCCTGCCCAAGACCGACCTGCACTGCCACCTGGACGGCTCCCTGCGCCTGGACACGATGATCGAGCTGGCCAAGCAGCAAGGCGTGGAGCTGCCCGGACCGGGGAAGGACGTGCTGGCCAAGGCGCTGCACGTCGGGGAGAACTGCAAGAGCCTGGTGGAATACCTGCAGGCGTTCGCGTTCACCCTGAGCGTGCTGCAGACGGATGAGGCGCTGGAGCGCTGCGCCTTCGAGCTGGCGGAGGACGCCCACCGGGAGAACGTCCGCTACATCGAGGTGCGCTTTGGTCCCTCGCTCCACACCGACGGCGGCCTGCGCCAGACGGCGATTGTGGAGGCGGTGCTGGCGGGGCTGCGTCGGGCGGAGCAGAAGTATGGCGTCCGCAGCGGCGTCATTGTCTGCGCGCTGCGCCACGACCCGCCCGAGGTCACCTTCCGTCTCGCCGAGCTGGCGGTGGCCTACAAGAACAAGGGCGTGGTGGGCTTTGACCTGGCGGGCGGGGAGGCGGGCAACCCGGCCAAGCACCACGCGGAAGCCTTCAGCCTCATCCTCAACAACAACCTGAACTGCACGGTGCACGCGGGTGAGGCGTACGGCCCGGAGAGCATCCAGCAGGCCATCCACTACTGCGGCGCGCACCGCATTGGTCATGGCACGCGGCTCGTCGAGAACGGGGACCTGCTGAACTACGTGAACGACCACCGCACGCCGCTGGAGATCTGCATCAGCTCCAACGTGCAGACCAACACCGTGAAAGACTTCAAGACGCACCCGCTGCGGTTCTTCTTTGACTACGGCGTGCGCGTCACCATCAACACCGACAACCGCCTCATCACCAACACCACCGTCACCGACGAGCTCTGGCTGGCCCACCAGCACTGCGGCTTTGACCTGGATGACCTGAAGGTCCTCATCATCCAGGGCTTCAAGAGCGCGTTCCTCCCGTTCCGCGCCAAGGCGGAGCTGCTGCGCCAGGTGAACCAGGAGATTGCGCAGATCACCGGCACGCCGCCGCGTGGCCCGGGTGAGCTGATGAGCCCCACGGTCGCGGCGCCCTCGGTGTTGCCCACGCCCGTGAGCGTCTGATGGGCGCCAAGCTGCTCATTGCGCTGGTGGCGGTGCTGCCGGCGCACGGCATGTCGCGGGTGGCGGGATGGCTGGCCACGCGGGAGCTCTCGCCGTGGTGGCGCAAGGCCGTGTTCGGGTGGTTTGTCCGGACGTTTGGCGCCAACCCGGATGAGGCCGAGAAGCCCATGCACGAGTACCCCACGCTCAACGCGTTCTTCACCCGCGCGTTGAAACCGGGTGCGCGCCCCGTGGCGGAAGGCTGCATTGTGTCACCGGTGGACGCGGCAATTGGCGCCAGCGGACCCGTGGCCGGGGATACGGTGGTGCAGGCCAAGGGTCGCGACTACTCGCTCAGCGCGCTGCTGGGCGACCCCGCGCTGGCCAGGGAGCTGGACGGTGGCACGTACGCCACGCTGTACCTGGCCCCCAAGGACTACCACCGGATCCACTCGCCGCTGACCGCGGAGGTGGTGAAGGCCACGTACATCCCCGGCGCGCTGTGGCCCGTGAACGCGGCCGCGGTGGCCAATGTGAACCAGCTCTTCGCGGTGAATGAGCGGCTGGTGGTGGAGCTGCGCACCCGCGAGGGAGGGGTCATGGCGCTGGTGGCGGTGGGGGCCACCATGGTGGGCATGACGCGCGTGGTTTTTGATGACTTGCACACCAATGCGCGGCGTCGCGTGGTGGATTCCCGACGCTACAGCCCACCGGTGGCCATGAAGGCCGGAGACCAGGTCGGGCATTTCGAGTTCGGTTCCACGGTTATCCTGGTCTGTGGACGGTCCTGCGGGACCCTCACGCCCCCGGCGCGCGGGGAGTCCGTGCGCATGGGGAGTCCGCTCGGCGTGTTGGCCTCGGCCGCCGCCGGAAATGTCGTCTCACCGCCCGCCTGACCGGGTGGGGTCGCGAACCATCGCTTGGATTGTGCGTGCGTCCTGCCACACTTGAGCGGGGCGTGGGCCTCCTGACACACCCTTTCCGTGTGGCCGGGAATACACGACCGCGTTGTTCCGCGGCATTTTCGTCATTGAGGCGTCCATTTGGTTCTGGCACAAGGAGTGCTGATACCCGTGATGAACGCGCGGGCGAGCACGGGGCTCTAGGTGGACCGGCGGGCGAAACGGGGTCAGTCATGGGCGGCGGAGTGGTGGCGGGTGAGGTGGCGACGACGGGGGAGAGCTTTGAGGCGGCCGCGTTGCCTCATATGCGTGGCATCTACGGCGCGGCGTTGCGTCTGACGCGTCACCCGGATGACGCCGAGGACCTGGTGCAGGAGACCTTCCTGAAGGCCTACCGGCACTTCAACCAGTTCGAGGCGGGCACCAACTGCAAGGCGTGGTTGTTCCGCATCCTGACCAACACGTTCATCAACCGCTACCGCCGCAAGGTGAAGGAGCGGGAGATGCTGGAGAGCGAGGGCCAGACCCAGGTGGTGGAGCACCACACCGTGAACCTGGAGTCCAAACGGCCCACGTGGGACCCGGAAGGCGCCCTCAGTGAGCGCACCCTCTCCGACGAGGTCCTCAACGCCCTGGAGCAGGTCCCGGTGGACTTCCGCACCGTGGTCATCCTCGCGGACGTGCACGGGTTTTCCTACAAGGACATCGCCGACCTGCTGGACTGCCCCGTGGGCACGGTCATGAGCCGGCTCTTCCGCGGTCGCAGGCTCCTGCAGGAGCAGCTCAAGGAGTACGCGGTGCAGGAGGGCGTGCTGAGCCGCAAGGCACTGGGTGAGAACACGGTGGACCTGGCGGCGTATCGGGCGCGTCGGACGCGTACCGCGTTGTGTCGCTGAGGACACACCCCGCGCCTACTTGGCGGTCACCCCGGCACCGCCGAGCACGCTCAGCATGATCAGGTCATGCCAGAGCATCTCGCCCTCCAGAAAGTCCTTCTTTCGCTGCTGCAACAGCTTGATGGTGGCCAGGCTCTTCTCGCCCGTGCCCGCAAGCTTGGTGGTTCCCTCCTCAAGATAGGGCTTCAACCAACCGGCGCCCTCCGGGAGCGCCTTCTCGATCTCCTCGTTGAGCAGCTTGGCGTCGGCGTCACCCGCGGCCGCGCCCGCCACGATGGCCCCGTAGATGGTCTGCAGGTGCCAGATGTACTCGGCGGGGCTCATCTCCTCGGAATCCAGCGTCTTCATCACCAGTTCCACCCGGTTCTTGAAGTGGAAGTCGAGCACCGTGTTGAGGGACTGGGCCGGCGCCATGAGGGTGTTGACGTCGGTGACGTCCAGCTTGGGGTGCTTCTGGTTCTTCAAGGCCTTGTGGAGCTCCTTGCGGACGTCCATGAAGTCATCCAGCGAGTCCTCGGTCTCCTCCCGACGCGCCGGCGTCTTGAACGCGTACTTCTTGTCCAGCTCCGCCCGGGAACGCTCCGCGGTGGCAAACGCGCGCTGGCTGGCGCCCACCGTCTCCTTGCCCACCCACACGCAGGCCCCACCCACCACCAGCCCGCCCAGCAGCGTGGTCAGGCAACCCATCATCATCAGCTTCAGCATCTGCGCACCTCCCCACCGGAGGCCCGGCAGCGTGGGTGATGCGCGGCAGGTGTGGCAAGGCCTTTCCGCGCGCGTGGGCCACCTGCTAGCCACGTCGGCATGGAGCACCTCCACCTTCACCTTGGCTGCGCGCGATGTCTCGGTCTGGCCCGTGGGCCGTTTGACCTGACCGGATCCAAAGAGCACTACCCACCCGACGCGCCCTTCCTCCCCGCCCACATCTCCCTCGACGTGCGCGTGGACCTGGAGGCGAAGACGTTGGAGGGCGTGTCGGCGTTGGCGCTGAGCGCGGTACGGCCCGGCCTGCGCGAGCTCACGCTGGACGCGCGCGAGATGGAGGTGCGCAGCGTGGAGGGTGCAGCCTCGTTCACGCATGAGGGCGGGAAGATCCACGTGACGCTGCCGGAGCCCACGCGCGCCGCTGGCCAGCGGGTGGAGCTGTGGATCCGCTACCGCGTGGTGAACCCGAGGCTGGGCCTCTACTTCGTGGGCCCCGACGCGGGTTACCCGGACAAGCCGCGCCAGGCCTGGACGCAGAGCCAGGATGACGACGCGCCCTACTGGTTCCCCTGCCTGGACGCCCCGCGACTCAAGGCCACGAGCGAGGTGCGCTGCACGGTGAAGAAGGGCCTGCGCGCGCTCTCCAACGGCGCGCTGATTGCCCAACAGGACAACGGCGACACCGTCACCTGGCACCACCGCCTGGACGTGCCGCACTCGCCGTACCTGATGACGCTGGTGGTGGGGGAGTTCGCGGAGCTGAAGGAGCAGCACGGCGCGTTGCCGGTGCGCTACTTCGTGACGCCGGGGCGGGAGGATGAGGCGCGACGGAGCTTTGGGAACACGCCGAGGATGATCGCGTTCTTCGAGCGGATCCTGGGCGTGCCGTACCCGTACCCCGAGTACACGCAGGTGGCGGTGGCGGACTTCGTGTTCGGCGGGATGGAGAACACGGGCTGCACCACGCAGACGGACCGCACCCTCCACGACGAGCGCGCCCACCTGGACTTCACCTCCGACGAGCTGGTGGCGCACGAGCTGGCGCACCAGTGGTTCGGCGACCTGGTGACATGTCGGACGTGGAGTGAGGCGTGGCTGAACGAGGGATTCGCCACCTACTTCGCCAGCCTCTGGTACGAGGAGGACAAGGGCAAGGAGGAGTTCCTCTACGACCTCTGGCTCCACGCGCGCAGCTACTTCGACGAGGACGGACGTCGCTACCGGCGGCCGATTGTGACGCGTCGGTACCAGGAGCCCATCGACCTCTTCGACCGGCACCTCTACGAGAAGGGCGCGCGCGTGTTGCACATGCTGCGCGTGGAGCTGGGGGACACGCTCTTCTTTGGCGGCCTCAAGCGCTACCTGCAGCGGCACGCCAAGGGCCCGGTGACGACGGACGACCTGTGTCGCGCGCTGGAGGAGGAGAGCGGCCGGAGCCTGGAGCGCTTCTTTGACGACTGGGTCCGCGGTGCTGGCCACCCCGAGATCACCGTCGACTACTCCTACGACGCCGACGCGGGCCTGGCGCTGATCACCATCAAGCAGGAGCAGCGGGCGGATGAGGGCGCGCGCGAGCCCAGGCGCTGGCACCTCAGCGTCCCCGTGCGGATCCACTGCGGCGACCAGGTCATCACGCAGACCCTGAAGGTGGAGCGCGACTCCGAGCGTTTCCCGGTGGCGGTCCCCAAGCGACCCACGCGCGTGGTGGTGGATCCGGACGACGGGATCCTCAAGACGGTGAAGCTGCGCCTGCCCGAGGAGCTCCTCATTGCGCAGCTCAAGGAGGATCCCAGCTGCATGGCCCGGATCCGCGCCGCGTTCGCGCTGCAGGATCTGCCCACCATCAAGAGCCAGGACGCGCTCTTCCACGCACTCTGCAACGACGGCTTCTGGGGCGTGCAGGCCGACTGCGCCACCGCGCTGGGCGAGATGAAGGGTCCGCGCGCGCTGCAGCTACTCCTGGATGCGCTGCCAAGGGTGAAGCACCCCAAGGCGCGGAGGGCGGTGGTGCGCGCGCTGGGCAACTGGCGGAATGACGACGCTGCCGCCGCCCTGGCGGGCCTGCTGGAGCAAGGTGACCCGAGCTACTTCGCGGAGGCGGACGCGGCCACGGCGCTGGGGCGGACGCGCGCGGCCAACGCGGTTCCGACGCTGAAGCGCGTGCTGGACTCGCGGCAGAGCTGGTTGGACGTGGTGCGCGCCGGCTGCGTCACCGGGCTGGGCGAGACCCGCGAGATGGCCGCGTACGACGTGGTCCGCGCTTGGGCGGCGCATGGAAAACCCATCAACGTGCGCATGGCGGCGTTCGCGGCGATGGCGCGGCTGGGGGAGAACCGGGCGGAGGCGGGGGAGATTGTCGTCGAGCTGGAGCGCTACGCCGGGGAGAGCGACTTCCGTGTGCTCTACGCGCTGCTCGGTGCCGCGCAGACGCTCAATGAGCCGGTGGCGCTGGGCTGGGTGGACCGGCTGATGCGACAGGGGCCGGACGGTCGGATCAAGCGGCGCGCGGAGGAGGTGGCGCGGACCCTGCGCGCGGGGAAGCGCCCGCCCGAGGGCATCGACCGCTTCCGCGAGGAGCTGGACAAGCTGAAGGAGGAGAATCGCGGCCTGCGCGAGCGCGTCCAAGCGCTGGAGGCCAGGCTGGAGAAAAAGCCTGAGCCCGCCGCGGGCCCCAAGCCCTCCTGATGGTTACATTGGGGGCGTTTTGCAGGAAGGAACGAACATGGCCAGCAGGAACACGGACAAGAAGAAGGCGGTCAAGACGGGGGAAGGTGGTCGCACGCCAGAGCAGGAGAAGGGCGCGCGCGTGGCCCGTGAGCTCGCCGAGAACAAGGTGTTCGGGCTGGACCCGTTCGAGCTGTTCTGCGCCTACCACCTGGGCATCACCGCGGAGAACACCTACCGCTTCCAGAACGTCCACGACGTGGCCAAGCGCTTTGGCGTGGGCCCCGCGGAGGTCCGCCAGGCGCTGCACATCTACGGAATGGACCCCGACAGCGTCATCAACAGCGCCTTCAACATGTCCGTGGCGCAGGTGGACGTGCAGGTCTCCCCGACGGGCGTGGACCTCAAGGTGCTGGCCCAGATGCACTACGAGGAGTTCCTGGGCTCCCCGCGCAAAGCACGCAACTGGGAGAAGGAACTGGCCGAGGACGAGGCCGCCAACGCCATCACCTACAAGCGCTGATTCACCGCTGCGCGGTGCGGGTTGCCTGCAGTCGACGCAGGTGCATCTCCACGCGCAGGTCCACCGCCGCCTGCAGCTCCTGCTCCGCCGACGAGGGCGCGTTCCGCCGCGTGCCGCTGGCACCGGTGGACGCGTGCAACAGCACGGTGACGACGGCGGCAAGAGCAAGGACGGACGGGGACCGGGCGTTGCCGAGGGCACGCAGCATGACGGGCTCCTTGTGGATGCGGCCGGCTCCGCGTGGAGCCGAGTGGCGCCAACGTAGGCGCGGGCATGATCGCCGTCAAAAAATCAGCCGCGTGAGACCTTCTCCAGCGACACGGCCACGTTCCCCAGCTTCTTGAGCGCCTCCCGCGCCCCCTCGGCTTCCAGCGAGTCCACCTCCGGCATCATCTCCAGCCGGTCAATCAGCGGCTCCAGCACCGCGTGCGCTTCCGTGATGACGCGGTGCACGCCCAGCGCGGTGGCCTTGCCCATGGCGGGCCCGCCCCCGTCGACGGAAGCAGGCCGGCTGCGCGCGCGCATGAGCTCCGCTTCCAGCTCGAACACCTTGGCGTGCAGCCGCTCCACCTGCTTGCGCAGCGCGGCGCCGGCCAGGGCGCGGTCCAGCTTGTCGCAGAGCTCCGGGATGGGCGGGAGTGGCTTGGAGATGTAGCCCGCCGCCCCCGCGTCGACGGCGCGCACCGCCATCTCCAGGTTGGTGGCGGCGGTGATGACCAGGAAGGCGCAGTTGGGATTGTGCTCGCGTGCCCTCTGGATGAGGTCCAGGCCGCTTTCCGTCCCCAGCATGATGTCGACGAGCCCGAGGTCAAACTCCTCCGCCTCGAAGTGCTGCAGCCCCTCCTGGAAGGAGCTGACCACCCGCGGCTGCGAGAAGCCGGACCCCTGCATGACGGTGGTCAGCATGCGCCGCCAGAATTCGTCGTCGTCGACGATGATGACGCGGGCCTCATTGCGGTTCATTCCCGCCAGCGGCGAGGGATCAGACGTGCTCATGGAGGAGCGGAACCCTAACCCGCGCCGGGCGCGCTCGTCACATCCTGCCCAGCCGGGCGTCCAGGTTGCCCGCGTCCGCCAATGCCTTGAGGTCGGAGTAGCCGCCCACGGACTCCTCGCCAAAGAAGATTTGCGGGACGGTGCGCTGACCGGTGCGCTGCACCAGCATCTCGCGTGCGGCAGCGTCGTCGGTGACGTCCACTTCGTGGAAGGGGATGTTGCGCTCCTGCAGGAAGCTCTTGGCCCGCCGGCAGAAGCCGCAGTACGTGGTGGTGTAGACCGTGACGGGCTTCATGCCAGTGAGATGCGCACAGCCGCCCAAAGGGTGCAGGACGTCATGGCCACGCCCGTGATGACGCCGAGCTCAGCCGTTGCGGTTCCGACAGACCCGCCCGGGCCCGTCGGTCACGTTCACGCACGCGCTGCCAAAGCCGCAGTCCGCGTCGGCGGTGCACCGCTTCTCACACGTCCGGAACTCCGGCCCGCTGGGGCCCGCCACGCCGTAGTAGTGGATGCACTCCAGGCCGGACGCGCACGCGTCGCCGGCGCCGCAGGTCTGGCCACGTCCCGGCAGCGGTCCGCTGCACGTCCACTCACAACTCTGCGAGACGCAGCTCCACGCGCCCGTGCAGTTGGTGTGAGTCAGGTTCTGCTCCGCGCAGTCGGCCGCCGCCACGCAGCTGCCCAGCACGTAGCAGAGTCCGTCCGCGCTGCTGCAGTACGCGCCGTCGCCGCAATCCCCGTCCGAGGTGCATCCCGGGGAGGAACCCCCGCCGCAATCACCACCACCCATGGCCACGCACGCCAACACCAGTGCAAAACGAGCAAACCAGGTAGGAAGAGCACCCATCAGATCAGCGCCTCCGGTAAGGTGGGGTAGGATAGGCCACTACAATGTCGGATAGCAACTCGGAAATGTTGCGTAACTCAAGCGACGGATTGGTTTTCTCGTGGGGGGCGCTGGCCACGCGGCTGCCCGCGGTGTCGGCGCAGGGCGTGCTGGCGCGGAAGGAACCGGGCGACTTCAGGGTCACCGAGGAACCGGCGTACCCGCCGTCCGGATCCGGCGACCACGTCATGGTGCAGGTGGAGAAGACCGCCATTTCCACGCTGGAGGTGGCGCGCCGCCTGGCCAACGCGGTGGGCGCCCGCCCCAATGACGTGGGCTTCGCGGGGCGGAAGGACGTTCACGCCGTGGCCGTGCAGTGGTTCACGGTGCCGCGGACCAAGACGCGCCTCCCCGACGAGGTGGGGCCAGGCATCCGCGTGCTGCGGACCTCGCTCCACAAGAACAAGCTGCAGCTGGGCCACCTGCGCGGGAACACGTTTGAAATCCTGCTGCGCGACCCGGCGTCGGGCGCCCTGGAAACGCTCCGCTCCCGGCTCTCCGACGTGGCGGCGGGCGTGCCCAACTACTTCGGGCCGCAGCGGTTTGGCGTGGGCGGGAACAACGCGTTGGACGGCGTGCGGGTGCTGACGGGGGAGCGTCGGAGCAAGGATTTCCGAGGCGCCCAATTGCTGGTGAGCGCGCTGCAGAGCCACATCTTCAACCTCGTGGCCAGCGAGCGCGTCCGGTACGACCGGGATGTCCTGCCCTGGGAAGGCGACATCCTGGTCAAGGTCCCCAGCGGGGCTCCCTTCTGGTGCGACGCGCCGGAAGTGGACGCGCCCCGCGTGCAACGTGGCGAGGTGGCGGTCACCGGCCCGCTACCAGGTGCTCGAATGCGGCGGCCTCGCGGCAAGGCGCTGACATTGGAGTCGCGGATCCTGGAAGAGGTGCTGCAACCTCCCACCCTCCTCACCGAGGGCAAACGAGCGCCCGTGGGGGACCGACGGACCATCCTCGTCCGGCCGCGGGACCTGGCCGTGGAGGCCGTGGAGAACGGCATTCGCGTGAAGATGAGCCTGGCGCCGGGCTCGTTCGCCACCAGCGTCCTGCGGGAGTGGGCCGGAATCCTCAAGGATGGCCAGGGGTTGGGCGGATCCGACGAAGCTTGATGGTCGCTGGGCGGATCCTGTGGTGCCCATCACGCCACCGCGCGGAGGACTGTGAACGCGCGTCAACGATCCGAGGAGCCTGGGCATTTCCGGGTGGCTCGGCCCGCGGATTGCTTCTGCCACCATCCGCACGAGGCCAGTCGCGCGCGGAGGTGGCATGTCATCGGACCGCAAGGAAGCCACGACCACGAAGCAGCCGTTGCCCGCGTCGGTGTCGACGTCGGTGCCCAGGCTGAAGGCGGACCTGCTCAACGACTACCTGGAGATGCTCTCCCGCATCCCCCTGTTCTCGGCGCCGGAGGAGCGCCAGGCGGCCAAGACGCTGCGTGAGCTTGAGCTGGAAGCGTGGCGAAGGACCTTCCCCAATTGGCAGGCCCTGGAATGGGTGGCCGCCCATCCGCGAATCCTGCAGCTCACCGACCGCGGCCCGCTGGAGCGTGTGGCGCAAGCCGTCAGCCAGCAGGTGCCCCTGACCACGCCGGCGCTGGCCCGTGACGTCGAGAAGCTGGCCATCCAGCTGCGTGACCTTGACGACGACCGCGTCCTCATCGAAGGCGTCTTCGAGCACCTGGTGAAGGAATCCCGCGGCGAGGACGGACTGCCCGGGAGTCGCCGCCAGGTGCTGGGACTGCAGCGTCCGACGCGCAAGTCCATCCAGGACATTGACCGCGCCCGCCGCGCATCCCTGACCGCGCGGAACGCGTTTGTGCGCGCCAACCTCCGTCTCGTCGTCAGCGTGGCGCGGGGCTTCCACCACTTCCGCCTCCCGCTCATCGACCTCATCCAGGAAGGCAACCTGGGGCTCATCAAGGCGGTGCACCGCTTTGATCACCGCAAGGGGTTCCGCTTCAGCACGTACGCGCACTGGTGGATCCGCCAGTCCATCGAGCGGGCCATCATGAACAAGGGCGCGCAGGTGCGGTTGCCGGTGCACGTGTTTGATACCCGTCGACAACTCACCAAGGCGCAGAAGGAGCTGGCACAGGTGCTGGGGCGTCGCCCCACCGACACCGAGGTGGCCGAGAAGCTGGGCGTGCCGCTGGAGAAGGTGGAGGAGGTCACCCAGGCCATCCCGCGCGACCCCATCTCCCTCGACGACACCGTGGGTGGTGACGACGACCGCCGCCTGATGGACCTGGTGAAGGACGAAAACGTGGAGCCGCCCGACGAGGCGGTGATGCGCGAGAACGAGACCGCGCGCCTGCGGGAGCTGCTGCAGCTGCTGACCCCCGTGGAGATGGACATCATCCGTCGGCGCTTTGGCCTGGAGGGCGCCAACGACGAGACCCTCGACGAGATTGGCAAGAAGTACAACCTGAGCCGTGAGCGGGTGCGCCAGATCCAGGTGCAGGGCCTGGAGAAGATGCGTCGGTTCTGCGAGCGCCGACAGATTGGCGTGGGCTGACTAGCGCGTTGGCAACGTCGTGAAGGCTTCACGCAGCCGGTCCGCAACCTGTTGGACCGCCCGCGTGGCCTTCCCCCCGTTGATGATGTTGTGCCGGGCGTCCTGACCCTCCAGGTACATGAGCGCCAGCACCTCATTGTTCACCACGACGGGCCACACGCTGTAGATGCGCGTGTCCTGGCCTCCCGGCGGGTCGCCCAGCGAGCGCCACAGCAGTCTTTCCGGTGCGGGCTGCCCATTGCTGGGCGCGCTGTGTGACGGCGTCTTGTCGCGGACCGCCTGCCAGAAGAGCGAGGGCGGCCCGGCGTGGAACTCCAGATCCTCGACGACGGTGGGGCTCACCGCGCGTCCCAACCCCGTCCAGCCCACGGTGCGATGACCGTCCTGGCGCCACAACACGGCGCGGTCGAACGGCGGGACCAGCGTGGGCAGCACCTCGGTGACAATGCTTCCGCGTGCGCGTGCCCAACGTGACGCCGCCTCTTCCCGCGAGAGCCCCGCCAAGAGCGAACGCGTGGCCTGTGGCGGATCCCAGCCCACCGCCGGCAGCCCGACGACAGGCGGCGTTCTCGACGGGGCGGTCACGCGTGGGATGGCGGGTCGTGACGGCGTGGGGGGCGGGCGGGGGATGGGAGGCGTGCCGCCGTAGGCGCTGCACAACACGTCGAACAGGACGCTGGCGCGCGCCACCCACGGTTCCACGTACAAACCAGAGGCAAACGCGGCGCGCTCCACGGCTTCCCCGTCGGACGGGTCCAGCATGGCCAGGTGCAACTTGGTGCCAACCTGCTGGAACGGGACCACGCGGTATTGCTGCGCAATCTCCGTCGGGATGAGGGCCTTGAGGGCAGGGGGCACGTCGCGGGTCATGATGCGGGTGCAGTCCCGGGCGCCCAGCGAGAGGAACGCGGCCACCAGCTGCTCGTCGGTGACCACGCCGGCCAGGTAGGCCACCTCCGCGAACCGACGCGCTTCCGGGCTGGCCATGGACACCAGCTCCACCGACGTCTCGCCATTCAATGTGCCAAGCAGCAACAAGCGCTGCGCAATGGGCTGCGAGAGCAGGGGCTGGGGAGCAGACACGGAGCTCATTCTACGCCACCCGTTCCACCAACATGGCATCCCCGTAGGAGAAGAACCGGTATCGCAAACGTTGGGCCTCCTCGTACGCCGCCAGGATCCGCTCCCGACCGGCAAGCGCGGACACCAGCATGAGCAGCGTACTCTCCGGCAGGTGGAAGTTGGTCAGCAGCACGTCCACCACGCGGAAACGGTACGGCGGACGGATGAACAGCTGGGTCCACCCCTCGCCGGCGCGCACCGTGCCGTCGACACCGGCGGTCTCCAGCGTGCGGGAGCTTGTGGTTCCCACCGCTACCACGCGACCTCCCCGGGCACGCGCCCGCTCGATGGCCTGCGCGGTCTCCTCGGAAACACGCCAGTATTCCTGGTGCATCACGTGCTCGTCGAGGTTGTCCACGCGCACCGGGAGGAACGTCCCCGGGCCCACGTGCAGCGTCACTTCCGCCACGTCGACACCACGCGCGCGGATCTCCGAGAGCAGCTGCGCATCCAGATGCAGTCCCGCCGTGGGAGCCGCGCTGCTGCCCGGGTGGCGGGCAAAGACCGTCTGGTAGCGGTGACGGTCCCCCTCGACGGGAGCACGACGCATGTACGGCGGCAGCGGGACCTCACCGTGGGCTTCCAGTACCGCCAGCGTGTCGTCGGGAAACTCCACTTCCCACTGGTCCGGGGGCACCTTCTCCACGACGCGCACGGTCCTTCCGTCGGGAAGCGCGAGCTCCTGGCCGGGACGCAGCGGCTTGGACGCGTGGGCCAGTGCGAGCGCACGTCGACCGGGACCGGGGCGCACCACCAGCAGCTCCACCGCGCCACCGGTGGCCTTCCGCATCTTGATGCGCGCCGGAATCACCCGCGTGTTGTTGACGACGAGGATATCCCCCGCGCGCAGGAGTGAGGGCAGGTCCTTCATGGAGAGATGGCGGGGCGGGCTCCCGTTGGCAGGGAGGTGCATGAGCCGGCTCGCGCTGCGGTCGGACAGCGGCTCGGTCGCGATCAACGACTCGTCGAGGGGATAGGAGTAGTCGCTGCGTTGCTGGGTCATCAGGAGTTGCGGCTTCCCGACTCCAACTCAGGGAACCGGTACTGCACCACGCCCGTCTCTGGATGGTTGTCGATGTCAACGTAACCGGTCTTGCGCATCTTCTCGAGCTGGGCTTCCACCTCGGCAAAGTCGCGGCCCGTGGCCATCACCGCTTCCGTCACCGTGAGCCGTCCGCCGCGTGAGCTGGCCGCGCGCAACAGCTCCTTCATGAAGCGCTGCTCGCCGTCACCAGGGCCCAACTGCGGCAGCGCGCCCATGGCCATCAGCTCCTTCCGACGACGCTCATTGGCAATGTCCACCTGCTCATTGAGCGTGAACGCGTCGGCAATCAGGCCAATGCCCAGCAGGTTCCACGTCCCCAGGTAGAGCAGCCCGGTGATGGGCTTGCCGAGATAGAAGCGGTGCAGGCCCCCCAGGCCCATCCAGCTCAGTCCCCACAACACCCACGCGATGCCTTTGCTGAACATGATGGCCTCTCAATACATCCGCAGCAGCCGCGCGCCAGGGTAGTACCGCTCGAGGATGGCGCGGTAGCCCTGTCCCTCCAACGCCATCCCGCGACCGCCCCACTGGCACATGCCCACCGCGTGTCCGCTGCCCTTGCCGTCGAACACCAGCTCCGTCCCGTCCTTGCGCACCGTGAAAAGGCGGCTGCGCAGGTTGTCGTAACCGACGACGCGACGGAGATCCTCCCCCGTCAGTTTCCGCTTTCCCGTGGTCCCCTCGACGACGAGCTCCGCCACGCGTCCGGTTGCCGTCTTGCGCGTGACGGTCACGTCCTGCACCTGGCCCACCCCCAGCTTGCGGGACTGGAGCGCTGACGAGAGCGCACCCAGGGAGAGCCTCAGGGACCATCGGTACCGTCCGCAGTCATTGCAGAACCCGCAGCTCACCGACGGAAGATACGGTTCGTTGGTTCCCCAGCCGTCCTTGGCGCTCTCGGTACGCTCGCCGCAGCAGCCATGGAAGTACGCGCGGATGGGTCGACGACGGTAGGTGAGCACCTCTCCCGCCGTGGCGGCGACGGCGGCGCGCGCTTGAGGCGTCTCCCGTTGCGTCCCACCGTAGAACTGGTCCAGCACGGTGCTCTCGAGGTGATAGGGGCGGTCCGGGGCGTGGAACTTCTGGTAGATGGCGTACGTCCTCGCCGCCACGGCTTGCGCTTTCATCGCTTCCAGGGGCCAGTCCTTGGGCAGCTCCCCGCTCACGATTCCGACGAGATACTGCTCCAGCGGAAGAGGATGGACCAGCAGCACCTGCGCGCGCCCACGCTGCTTCTGCCACAGCGCCTCCACGCGGCCCCGGAAGGTGCGGTTCTGGTAGCTGACGCCGTCCCGCCCGGTGATGACGACGCGGTGCGCGCGCGTGGGCTGTCCCGCCACGGTGAGACCCTGGTCATCCGCGCCGATGATGATGACGCGCTTCCCCGTCACCAACACCTCACCGGTGACGATGTCCTCCGCGCGCAGGTCTCCGCCGGAGACGCCCACGGGACCGGTGCTGCGCGCCACCGCCATGCGGATCTCCTCCTCGGCGTGGAGCGCCGAAGGGAGAAGCATCAAGGCGACAAGGCACGTGGTGGCGCGGACGGAAATCATGCGGACGTTGTTCCCCGCTTCAGCTCAATGACCACCACCTCGGGCGGGCAGCCCAGGCGGAACGGGAACCAATGGCCCAACCCACCCGTCACGAACAAGCGCTGCGGCCCGTCCTCATACAGCCCCAGCATGTACTTGAACACGTCCCGGAAGACGCTGCGCCCGCCCACCGCCACCTGGCCGCCGTGCGTGTGTCCGCTCAGGGTCAGGTGCACGCCATGTCGACGCGCCTCGTCCCAGCAGGTGGGGTGATGCGCGAGGCAGAGCTTGAAGTCACCGGGTTGGGCGCTCTGCAGCGCCTTGGCCACGGAACGCGACGCGGCTTCCGCCGGTCCGTCCAGCCCCTGGAACGGGTAGTCCACGCCGCTGAGATGCAGCCGCGCGCCGTTGCGCTCAAGGACCATGGCGTCGTCGACGAGCAGCCGCATGGGCCCCTGTCTGACATGGTCCAGGTACTCCCGCACACCCGCGTAGTACTCGTGGTTGCCCAGGATCCCAATCAGCCCGTGCGGCGCGGTAACAAGGCGGAAGGCTTCGTTGATGGCGGGCATGAACGCGTTGTCGTCGTGGAGGTCGCCGGTCATGACCACCACGTCCACCTTCTCGTCGTTGAGCGCCTGGATCCCGGCGGCCACCTGCGCGGGGCTGACGAAGGGGCCCACGTGCACGTCGGAGAACTGGCCCACCTTGAAGCCATCCAGGCCCTCCGGCAGGTCCGGCCACTGCAACGTCAGCCGACGGACGAATGGCCGAAACCCCGCCGCCGCCACGCCCGACGTCCCGAACGCGAGCCCACCCATCGGCACCAGCAGGCCGGCGCGTCGCAACACGCGGCGACGGTCCTCGTCGGGCTGCAGGTGCGCCGCACCCCTGGACGCGGCGGCGACGAGGAGACGCCACACCGGCCAGGAGAACACCAACAGCGTCACGGACACGTTCCACGCAATGCTGATGCTCCACACCAGCGACGTGGCGGCCCCGTACATCTCCAGCGCGTCCCACCCGCCGAACGCGAGCGCGGCCCACGGAAACACCGAGAGCAGCGTTGCCACGACGTAACCCGCCACGAACGCGCGCGTGCGGAGCACGGGCAGTGCACCGCGCAGGGCCAGCAGCGCCAGCGCGTTCATCACCAGCAGGAACACCGGGAACAGGTGCACGGGGCCTCCGCGGACGGGCGACCATGGACGGACGTCGTGTGGTCGCGCAAGACGGGGGGACATGCTGAAGGCCAGGCCCGCGTGCAAGGGGACGGCGCTTGACGGGACGGTGGGCCGTTCCATAACTCGCGTCCCGTGGAGCTTTCCCCGTCCCATCCGCATTGGCATGACTGGCGCTGGCAGCTGCGCAACGCGTGTCGGAGCGCGGAAGAGCTGGAGCAGGTCCTCCAACTCTCCGACGACGAGCGCGCGGGCCTCCGCCTTGCCACCGCGGGCGGCCTGCCGCTGACCATCACGCCCTACTGGCTGAACCTGCTGCGGCGCGAGGGGCCTGGCGGTCCGCTCCGTCGACAACTCGTCCCCTCTGCGCAGGAGTGGCAACCCAGTGCCGGTGAGCGCGACGATCCCCTGGGCGAGGAGGAGCTGCTCGCCGCCCCGTCGCTGGTGCACCGCTATCCCGACCGCGCGCTGCTCTGGGTCACCGACCGCTGCGCGTCGTATTGCCGCTTCTGCACGCGCAAGCGCCTGGTGGGGCAGGGACCCACGCCGACGGAGAACGACGTCTCCGAGGGCATCGGCTACATCGCCCGGCACGAGGGCATCCGGGAGGTCATCCTCAGCGGCGGCGACGCGCTCGTCCTTGACGACGACAAACTGGCCGCGCTCATCGGTAGGCTGCGCGGGATTCCGCACCTGGACATCATCCGCATTGCCACGCGGCTCCCGTCGTTTGCGCCCATGCGCATCACCACGCAGCTCCTGCACGAGCTCAAGGCGTTCCACCCCGTCTACTTCCTGGTGCACTTCAATCACCCCGCGGAGCTGACGACGGAATCCGCCGCCGCGCTGAACCGCCTGGCCGACCATGGCTTCCCGGTGATGAACCAGACCGTGCTGCTCAAGGGCATCAACGACGACGTGGCGACGCTGGAGCGGCTCTTCCGCGGGCTGGTGCGCCTGCGCTGTCGGCCGTACTACCTGCACCAGTGCGACGCCATCACCGGCGCCAACCACTTCCGCACGACGCTGGAGGAGGGCATGGCGCTCATGGATGGGCTGCGTGGTCGCGTGAGCGGGCTGGCGCTTCCCACGTACGTCCTCGACGTGCCGGGCGGAAAAGGAAAGGTCCCGCTGGCCCGCGACCCGCGCCTGGACAAGCTCACGTCCGACGGGCTGGTGCAGATTCGTGGCAGCCTCGGCGGTGTGTCGTCGTACCCGGAGCGCGCGTGATGCGTTGACCGCGCTCGTCGGGGAGGCGTAACAGCCGGGGCGCAAGCGTGGGCATGCAGGTTGTCGTTGAGCCCGCGCCGGAGCTGGCTACATAGTAGGACCCGACCGCTCGCGGTCACATTCATTGTCGAGGCGTCACCATGCCCACCCTTCCCGTGGACGAAGCGAAGGTTGCCGAGTGCCGACAGCTGGCGGCGCGCATTGCCCGTCAGGTGCAGGACTACATTGACCAGCACACCACCGTGGCCGTGGAACGCACCGTCTTGCGTCTGCTGGGCATTGACGGCGTGGGCGACCACGGCGCGCCGCTGGCCAATCTCCTCGTCGAGACGCTGCACAAGGAAGGCGCGTTGGGGCAGGGCGCGGCGTACTGGCTGGGTCGCTGCTTCCGTCTGGGATTGGACAACCCCAAGGCGCTCGTCTCCTCGCTCCCGCGCCTCCTCGCCGATGGTGGCAAGCAGCTCCCCCCGCTCACTCCCGCCGAGGACGCCGCGCTGCGCGCCGACATCCAGCGCATGGCCGTGGACGCCGTGGAGGAGCTGTCGCGTCGTCGGGAGAAGCGGGATGCGCTGCGGCAGAAGCTGGGCGTGGGGGAGGACCCGCAGAAGTACATCATCGTCGCCACCGGCAACATCTACGAGGACGTGGAGCAGGCGCGCGCGGCGGCGCAGGCGGGCGCGCAGATCATCGCCGTCATCCGCAGCACGGCGCAGAGCCTGTTGGACTACGTGCCCCACGGCGCCACCACGGAGGGTTTTGGCGGGACGTACGCCACGCAGGAGAACTTCCGCATCATGCGTGAGGCGCTTGACGACGAGAGCCAGCGCCTGGGCCGCTACATCCAGCTCACCAACTACAGCTCCGGTCTGTGCATGCCGGAGATTGCCTTCATGGCGGCGCATGAGCGGCTGGATATGCTGCTCAATGACTCGATGTACGGAATCCTGTTCCGCGACATCAACATGCGGCGGACGTTCATTGACCAGTACTTCTCGCGTCGGATCATCGCTGCCTCCCGCATCATCATCAACACGGGTGAGGACAACTACCTGACGACGGCGGACGCCGTGGACCAGGGACACACGGTGCTGGCCAGCCAGTTCATCAACGAGGCGCTGGCGCACCTGGCCGGTTGCGTCGACAGCCAGCTGGGACTGGGCCACGCGCACGAGATCAATCCATGGGTGGAGGACAGCTGGCTCATGGAGCTGGCGCAGGCCCAGCTCATCCGCCAGGTGTTCCCGCGCCATCCGTTGAAGTTCATGCCGCCCACCAAGCACATGACCGGCGACATCTTCTGGAGCCACGTCTACGACGCCATGTTCAACCTGGCTACGGTGACCACCAAGCAGACCATCCAGCTCGTGGGCGTGATGACGGAGGCCATGCACACGCCGCTGCTCATGGACCGCTACTGCGCGCTCAAGAGCGTCAACTACATCTCCGGCGCCGCCAAGCATCTCGCCGACGAGATCCAGTTCACGCCGGGCGGCCGCATCGAGAAGCGCGCGCTGCAGGTGCTGGACCACGCGCACGAGACGCTGAAGCACGTTGACGACGTGGGCCTGATGGATGCCATCGGGGAGGGCGTGTTCGCGGATACCAAGCGTCGCGTCGACGGTGGCAAGGGCCACGAGGGCGTGGTGGTCCGCGAGAAGAACTACTTCAACCCGTTCCTGGACCTGCTGCGGCCGCCGCCCGCGCCGTGAAGGAGAATGAAGCATGAAGCGCATCCGTCCCTACGGTGACCGCACGGACGACGGCGTCATCCAGCTCACCTTCACGTTGCCCATCCCCGCCGGGCCCCGCGCGAGAGAGACCGCGCGCCTGTTCGTCGAGCGCGAGATGGGGATGAAGGACGTCAAGGTGGCAGCCATGGAAGCGGCCAGCCGCACACACGCGTACTTCGTGGTCTACGCCAGCACCACGGCGAGCATCGACTACGACGCGGTGCAGGTCCCCGTCGTCGACACACCGAACTACGGCTTCTCCGGCGTCAACGAGCGCATCCAGGGCGAGCTGAAGCGCCACATCGTGGTGGTGGGCGGCAACAACGGGTTCGACAGCCACACGGTGGGCATTGACGCCATCATCAACATGAAGGGCTTTGCCGGCGACTACGGCCTGGAGCGCTACCCCGGCTTCCGCGCGTTCAACCTGGGGGCGCAGCTCAAGGACGACGAGTTCCTGGACCGCGCGGTGGAGGTCCACGCCGACGCCATCCTGGTCAGCAAGGTGGTGACGCAGCGGGACATCCACAAGGAGGACGCGCGTGGCCTGATTGAACGGGCCAAGGCGCGCGGCCTGCGGGACCGCTTCATCTTCATCCTGGGCGGGCCGCGCCTGAGCCACAAGGAGGCCCTGGAGCTGGGCTACGACGCAGGCTTTGGACCCGGCACCAAGCCCAGCGAGGTGGCCAGCTACCTGGTGGACGAGGTGATCAAGCGCAGCAAAAGCCACCCCGCGGCGGGTTCTGGCCTATAGTCGCCGCCCACCGTCTCTCCCCAAAGAGGAACACCGTGACACCTGAGCTCTTGCCCACGGTCAGTACGCAGGGCGTCGTGACTTTCGAGGGGCCGCAGGTCCTGGCCAATTCCAGCGCGCAGCTTCGTCGGGGCGTGCTCACCGCGCGGGGAACGGGGCTGACACCGGGCAAGGTCCCGCTCCGCCTCACCGCGCCGCACAACAGTCTCGACGTCACGCTGCAGGGTCGCGTGGTGGCGTGCGTGGCCGGTCTCGTCGTGATGACCTTTCCCACGTTGCCCGCCGACGTGCTGCAGCAGCTGGACGTGGCCGACGCGCAGCCCATGAGCTGGGACTCCATTGTCCCGCCCACCCCGACGAGCGAGCCGGCTCCCGCCGGGGAGAGTGCGCCCGCCTCGTCGCCATTGAGCACTTCCGTGCAGGCCGCGGCCGGTGGCACCAGTGAGTCCGCCTCCGCTGCTCCCTCGTTGGAGACGCTGCTCAACGCACGCACCGAGGCGCCCGCTCCCGCCGAGGAGGAAGCCACCGCGCCGGAACCCACACCCGCGGACGCCGCGTTCCCCAAGACGGCGTCGGTGGCGGTGGCGGTCACGCGCATTGCGGTTCCCACCGAGCCCAAGGAGTCGGAGTCGGACATCCACGAGTCACACCCCGGCAACCGCCTGCAGTTCGAGAGCCCGTACCACAAGGAGATCCCCGCCGACGTGCTGCGCAGCGTGGTGGGCGACGCGCCTCCCGTCGTCATCAAGCCCGCCGCGCCGGTGCCGCAGGACCTGCCGCTGCTGGTGCACGGTGTGGCGGTGCTCTACCCGTCGCTGGCGCTGTTGCGCGCGGCGGAAGGGCTGGCCACCCGTGGCGCAATCCTCACGCGCGCCAAGGTGGCGCCGCAGATGCTGGAGCACGTGACGTTCTCGCTGGGCGTGCTGGGCAGCCAGGTGCGCGTGCCGTTCGTGGGGCAGGTGGTGATGGTGCGCAACGGGAATGCGGCGGTGGCGTTTGTCGACGTCAACGCGGCCAGCCAGGTGTTCCAGGATGCGGCGCGCCAGGTGGAAGCGGAAGGAGAGCTCCCCACGGTGGATGCCATGGAATACCTGGCCAGCGCGCCGGAGGAGAAGCCTCTTGGTGAGCCACCCAGCAAGCTCGTCGATGTGCCGGGCGCCGCGGAAGAGGGAGCGACGTCGTGACGGGGGAGCGCTCGCTCATCCGGCTCAGGGTCAGCGCGCATGATGCGCATTACGGCGGCGGTCTCGTCGACGGAGCGCGCATGCTGGGCCTCTTTGGCGACGTGGCCACCGAGCTGTGCATCCTCCGTGACGGCGACGAGGGGCTGTTCCGCGCCTATGACAGCGTGGAGTTCCTGGCGCCGGTCTACGCCGGGGACTTCATCGAGGCGGAGGGCGAGATCACCGAGGAGGGGACCACCAGCCGCCGCATGCGCTTCGTGGCGCGCAAGGTGATCCAGCCGGTGAAGGGCCATGACAGCCACTGCGACGTGCTCAAGGCGCCGATCATCGTCTGTCGCGCCAGCGGGACGTGCGTGGTGCCCAAGGACAAGCAGCGCGGCCCGCAGCGTCGGAGCCCGTGGGATCTGGACGCCATCCTGTGGTGCTCCGACCCCGCCGAGACCGCGCGTGATCTGCAGACCGTCCTCGACGCCGCCGTGGTGCAGCCGCTGAGCAAGGGCACCGCGGTGGTGCGCGTGGGTCGCGCGCTGTTCGGCCTGCACGAGGACAAGGGTCTGGAGGAGCACTTTGGCGCCAGCGCCACCGGTCGCACGCGCGGGCTGGGGATGGAGCTGGTGTGCACCGTGCTGGACGTGGAGTCGGTGGCGCGACTGGCGGAAGCGGCCAACCTGCTGTTGCGCGCGCCCCAGGACAAGGGCGACGGCCAGACCGAGTGCGCCCTCAAGCTTCGCGACGGCTACGTTCTCGTCGTGCGGGGGCAGTCTGCCAAGTCCGGCTGATCCGCGCGCCCACGCGGATTATGCTCCCGGTCATGGATCCCCTTGTCATCACCGCCGCGCTGGTTGGCGCCGAGACCACCCGCGCCCAGAACCCCCACCTCCCCATCACGCCCGAGGAGATTGCCGCGGACGCCATCCGCTGCTGGCAGGCCGGCGCCTCCATGGTGCACCTGCACATGCGCAATCCCGACGGGAGCCCCAGCCAGAGCCCGGAGCTCTTCAAGCAGACCGTCCGTCTCATCCGTGAGAAATGCGACCTCCTCTGCCAGGTCAGCACCGGCGGCGCGGTGGGCATGAGCGTGGACGAGCGCTGCGGCAGCCTGGAGTGTGACCCAGACATGGCCACGCTCTCGACGGGCACGGTCAACTTTGGCGACGACGTCTTCGTCAACAGCTGGCCGCTGATGAAGGACATTGCCACGCGGCTGCGCACGCGCGGGATCACGCCGGAGGTGGAGGCGTTTGACGCCGGCCACGTCGAAAACGCGCTGCGGTTGGCCAAGGAGGGGCTGCTGGATCTGCCCGCGCACGTGGACCTGGTCCTGGGCGTTCCCGGCGGACTCAGCGCCGGAGAGCGCCAGCTGGAGTTCATGGTGGGGAGCCTGCCGCAGGGCTGCACGTGGACCGTGGCCGGCGTGGGACGACACCAGCTGCCCATGGCGTTCTACGCCGTGGAGCGGGGCGGCAACGCGCGCGTGGGCCTGGAGGACAACATCTGGCTGCGCAAGGGTGTGCTGGCGGAAGGGAGCGCGCCGCTGGTGGCCGAGGTGGTGGCGCACGCGAAGAAGGTTGGTCGGCCCGTGGCCACGCCGGCCCAGGCGCGCGAGATCCTGCGCATCAAGCGCAAGCCTCAGCCGGTGCATTGAGCTTCCTCCCGTCATTGGATGCCCACGTCCAACTCCGCGTCCGGACGCAGAGAAATGACCCTGGCGCGCCTGACGGGAACGCCGCGGAACGGTAAACGCGACCGAACGCGCGCATGACGGACCCAGATCAGGCTTGACTCACATGTGGCCCGAATGTATGACGCGCGCCCCTCGCGGAGATGACCCCGCAGGGCGTGCCAGGGGCCTCGGGTCCACGGCGCGGCTGCCGGAAGGAAGGCAGCAGGCTCTTTGAGGCGCCCGGGTTGTTCCAGGGAGCCATCCAAGGGCGGGACCAGAGGAAGGTCCTGAACCCCAGGTGGCTCTTGGCGTCTCAAGAGGTTGGCGGTTTGGAGAAGGACACGGAAGTCACGAGGACACAGAGAGCATGCCTACCATCAACCAGCTCGTCCGGAAGGGTCGCCAGGTGCTCGCGGTCAAGACCGCCAGCCCCGCCCTCAAAGCCTGCCCGCAGAAGCGCGGCGTGTGCGTTCGCGTGTACACCACCACGCCCAAGAAGCCGAACTCCGCGCTCCGCAAGGTTGCCCGTGTTCGTCTCGTCAACGGCATGGAAGTGACCTCGTACATCCCCGGCGTGGGTCACAACCTGCAGGAGCACTCCGTGGTGCTCATCCGTGGCGGTCGTGTGAAGGACCTCCCCGGTGTCCGCTACCACATCATCCGCGGCACGCTGGACTCCGTGGGCGTTGCCAACCGCAAGCAGGGTCGCTCCAAGTACGGCGCCAAGCGCCCGGGCTGAGCCTCGTCACCGTTTTGAGCATTTGAGGAAACCATGCCTCGTCGTCGTGAAGTCCCCAAGCGCAAGATCCTCCCGGACCCCAAGTACGCGGACCGTCTGGTCACCAAGTTCATGAACGTGGTGATGGAGCGCGGCAAGAAGGCCGTGGCTGAGCGCATCGTCTACGGCGCGCTGGCCATCATTGAGGAGCGCACCAAGGAAGAGCCTCTCAAGACCTTCAAGAAGGCGCTTGAGAACGTGAAGCCCTCCGTGGAGGTCAAGAGCCGCCGCGTGGGTGGTTCTACCTACCAGGTGCCCGTGGAGGTCCGCAGTGACCGCCGCACCTCGCTCGGCATGCGCTGGATCAAGTCCTACGCCGCCGACCGTGGTGAGCGCACCATGCGCGAGAAGCTGGCGGCCGAGATCCTGGATGCAGCCAACGGCAAGGGCAACGCTGTCAAGAAGCGCGAGGACACGCACCGCATGGCGGAGGCGAACAAGGCCTTTGCCCACTATCGCTGGTAATCCCTCCGGGATGACCGCGGGCGCCACCGTCGGTGGTGGTGCCGGTGCAGCGCTCTTTGGCAAGTGAAGAGTCGGTAGGTCCCTCGGTTTCACGAGGGTGTTTTTGGAAAGATTCAACTCCCGTCGGCGACGGGATCGTTAGTGGAGTCGGTTATGCCTCGCGAAGTCCCTCTCGAGAGAACCCGCAACATCGGCATCATGGCCCACATTGACGCGGGCAAGACCACCGTCACGGAGCGCATCCTCTATTACACGGGGAAGACGCACAAGATCGGTGAGGTCCACGAGGGTGAAACGACCACCGACTACATGGAGCAGGAGCGTGAGCGCGGCATCACCATCACCGCCGCCGCCGTGACCTGCAGCTGGCGCCGGCGCGAGGAGCGCAAGGAGCCGGAACACACCATCAACATCATCGACACCCCGGGACACGTGGACTTCACCATTGAGGTGGAGCGCTCCCTCCGCGTGCTCGACGGCGCCGTGTGCGTGTTTGACGGCGTGGCGGGCGTGGAGCCCCAGTCCGAGACGGTGTGGCGCCAGGCTGACCGCTACCGTGTTCCGCGCCTGTGCTTTGCCAACAAGATGGACCGCACCGGCGCGTCGTTCATGCGCTGCGTGACCATGATCAAGGACCGCCTGAAGGCCGTGCCCGCGGTCATCACGCTGCCCATTGGTCTGGAGCAGAACCACAAGGGCATTGTGGACCTCATCCGCATGAAGGCGCTGGTCTGGCACGACGAGACCCTGGGCGCCAAGTACGACGTGGTGGACATCCCCGCGGACATGAAGGCCGAGGCCGACGAGTGGCGCGAGAAGCTGCTCGAGGTGGTCTCCGACGTGGATGACGGCATTGCCGAGAAGTTCCTCAACGGCGAGCAGCCCACGGAAGAGGAGCTCATCAAGGCCATCCGCAAGGGCACCGTGGCCTTCAAGTTCGTCCCCACCATGTGTGGCAGCGCCTTCAAGAACAAGGGCGTGCAGCCGCTCCTGGACGCGGTGGTGGACTTCCTGCCGAGCCCGCTGGACATCCCGCCGGTGAAGGGCCGTGGCGTCAAGAACCCCGACGAGGCAATGGAGCGCAAGTCCTCCGACAGCGAGCCGTTCAGCGGCCTGGCGTTCAAGATCCTGAACGACAAGTACGGGCAGCTGACGTTCGTGCGCGTGTACTCCGGCGTGCTCGGCAAGGGCATGCAGGTGATGAACAGCACCCGCGGCAAGAAGGTGCGCATCGGTCGCCTGGTGCAGATGCACGCCAACAAGCGCAATGACATTGCGGAGTGCTACGCAGGCAGCATCTGCGCCGTGGTGGGCATTGACGCCATCACCGGTGACACGCTGTGCGACGAGAACAGCCCGGTGGTGCTGGAGACGCTCCGCATCCCGGAGCCCGTCATCAGCCTGGCCATCGAGCCGAAGACCAAGGCCGACCAGGAGAAGCTGGGTGTGGGCCTCTCCAAGCTGGCCCTGGAGGATCCGTCCTTCCGCGTGCAGACCGACGAGGAGACGGGCGAGACCATCATCAAGGGCATGGGTGAGCTCCACCTGGAAATCATCGTTGACCGCCTGAAGCGCGAGTACAACGTGGAGTCCAACGTGGGTAAGCCGCAGGTGGCCTACCGCGAGACGATCACGAAGAGCGCGGAGCAGGAAGGCAAGTACATCAAGCAGACGGGTGGTCGCGGTCAGTACGGCCACGTCTGGATCCGCGTGCATCCGCAGGAGCCGGGCAAGGGCTTCGTCTTCGAGAACAAGATCGTCGGCGGTGTGATCCCCAAGGAGTACATCCCGGCGGTGGAGAAGGGCATCGTGGAGGCCTGCGACCTCGGCATCCGTGCCGGGTTCCCGGTGGTGGACGTGCGCGTGGAGCTGTTTGACGGCAGCTACCACGACGTGGACTCCAACGAAATGGCGTTCAAGATTGCCGGCTCCATGGCGTTCAAGGACGCCTGCAAGAAGGCCGCGCCGATCATCCTGGAGCCCATCATGAAGTGCGAGGTGGTGGTGCCCGAGGAGTACATGGGCGACGTCATTGGCGACCTGAACAGCCGCCGTGGCCGCATCACCGGCATGGAGCCGCGCAGCGGTCTGCAGGCGGTGGGCGCGGAAGTCCCGCTGGCCAGCATGTTCGGCTACGCCACGGACCTCCGCAGCAAGACGCAGGGCCGCGCCAGCTACTCCATGGAGTTCAGCCACTACGCGCAGGTGCCCAACAACATCGCCGAGGAAGTCATTGCCAAGGCGGAAGCCAAGAAGGCCGCGCAGCAGAAGTGAGCCAGGTACCGGCAACCCTTTTCAGGAACCTTCAGCCTTCAATTTCGGGAGACGGACATGAGCAAGGAGAAATTTGACCGCAGCAAGCCGCACGTGAACGTTGGCACCATTGGCCACGTTGACCACGGCAAGACGTCTCTGACCGCGGCGATCACCAAGGTCCTGGCGTCCCGC
>JBFMGU010000389.1:0-7240 GCA_040752415.1 Myxococcota bacterium | reverse complement strand
CCGCCGGGTGTTCCCGTGGCTCCCGCGCGCGCCACACCGACGGTGACGCCGGGCGCCATGCCGGCCGCCATTGGTGTCGTCCCCCCACAACCGCCCCCCATGGCCCGGGCCCCCACGCCGCAGGCCATTCCCGCCGCCCAGCGCCACGACGACGATCCGTTCGCCAACATCTCGCTGGACCCGGCGCCGATGCAGCAGTCCGGTCGCGGGAGCGTGCTGCGCGCGGCGGTGGAGGCGGCGTCGGAAACGCAGCGCGTGCAGCTGCGGGAGCCCGGCGGAGCGCTGACGGAGTTTGGGCACATTGCGCCGGCGCGCCAGTGGGTGGCCAACCATCCCACGCCGGATGAGCTGGAGGTCTCCGTCGGTGGCGGCGCCTTTGTGTCCGTGCGCATCAGCCCGCATTTCCAGGACCTGCCGCGCGCCACGGTGCCCGCTCCCGCCGCGCGACCCAGCGCCACGCCCTCGTCGACGCCGGTGCGTCGTGCCACGGGCGCCGCCATGCTGGTGCAGAGCGCCACCCCGGAGAAACCGCGAAAGCCCAGGATGTCTTCGGCGGAGCTGCTGGCGGGCTCGGTGGCGCTCTCGTTGACGGGCGTGGTGGCCGTGCTGGGCGTGGTGTTCATGCTGTGGGCGCGCGGTGTGCCGGGCTTGGATGCGTCGTTGAACCGCATGGCAGTGGAGCAGTTTGGTGCACGCTCACCGCGGTACGCGCCGCCGGTGGATGCGTCGTTCATGGCGGACATGGTCCTGCAGGAGGCGGAGAATGACCGCGCGCGTGGCCGGTTCGCGCACGCCGTGGTGGGCTACCGCAAGGTCCTGCAGCTCCGGCCCGACGACGAGGTGGCGCGCGTGGGACTCATCCGCGCCTACTCGCGACTGGGCGACTGCGGTTCCGCGAAGGCCGCCGGTGGCCCGGGGTGCATTGCGAAGGATTGACCCTGACGGCGCGAACAACGTGATCGGCGGGATGGAAGGGACCAAAACGTGAGCAACAGCGTCGGTAGAAACGAGCCATGTCCGTGTGGGAGCGGACAGAAGTACAAGAAGTGTTGCCTGCTCAAGGCCAAACCAGAACCACGCCCCGCGCCGGCGCTGGATGACACAGAAAGCAGATGGAAAGACATCCTCGCACGGTGGACCTCGCAAAGCCGCGACCCCACCGGGCTGATGACGGCGGTGATGACGGCGGTTGCCCGCGCCCAGGCAGGCCAGGATGCCCAGCTCTCCGAGCAGATGACCGCCGCATGGCACGCGTCCCCCGCCCTCGCGAGGATTCGCTTCGACGCCAACAAGTTCCGGACGGTCGTCGAGCGACATGCGGACGTGCTGCAACATGCTTCTGCGGGAGACCTCAAGGAGAGGTTGTTTGACGCTTGCGCGGGGGACCTCCTGGACGGGGGATTCAAGGGGCGGCTGGAGTCAAGTCTGATCGAGGCCATCGACTCGTCGGGTGGGAGCTCTCCAGCGGGGCAGGCACTGGCCCTGGCGCTGGTTTCCATGCTGGCGACACCGCAGCGCGGGCCTGGCCAGCCGGAGCGCTCCTACGACCTGGCGGCGCAGATCGTGTTCAACACCCAGCTCGGTGAGGAGTCGGAGCGCGCACTCAGGCGCATCGCGGACGTCGCCAAGGTTGCAGGTCCCTCGTCCCTCCAGGTGCCCTCCGCCGTTGTCGACGAGCTTGTGCAGGGTCTGGATGTCTTCGGGCGGGTTGCCATGGTTGCTGCAAGTGACGTGATGTCGAGGGCGGGAGACGCGGAGTTCATGGAGACGTTGCGGAAAGGCGAAGGCTTCCCGTTGCTCTACATGGACGAGGTGTTCGCCCTGAGCTCCGTGGTGGCCTCGACGGTTGGCGGCGAGGAGAAAGGGAAGCGTCGAGGGGAGCAGGGCCAGGCCGCGGCGGTGAAGGCGATCGAGGCCTTGGACCGTGTCGTGGACGACGCGTGGATCCAGGAATTGGTGGGGCGGGCCCAGCGCCTGGCGGGGGAGGCGGATGCGTCGGACCAGGCGCGCATGTTCTACCTCCACGCGGCTCTCTCCCTGGCCACGCGACCCATCGTCACGATGGCGATGCTCCTTTCTGGTGTGCGGGACAGCCTATCGCGCTCCGAGGAGGAGGAGCGCTGGTGGGACCAGTTGCCGGAGGCGGCTGAGGACATCCAGGCGCCGCTCCGGGCCCACGCGGCCTGGCTGCGTGAGAAGGGGTATGCCACGGCGGCCGAACGCGTGGAGCGCATTCTCGCCGCCGGAGCGTCAGGCTGATTCCAGGCGGGGGGACCGTCAGGGAATGGTGATCGTCCCGTCGTACGTCTCGGCGGAGCCGTTGGTGATGGTCACGAACGTGGGGGCGCCGCTGTGGATGGCCTCGGGCTGCGGATCACCGTCGGTGTTCACCAACGCCACGAGCTGCCACGTGCCGTCGGGAATGAAGCTCAGCGCGTAGGGGAAGGTCTGCTGGTCACCACTGTGGGGCACCGAGACCACCAGGTAGGGCAGGTCCACGCCCGGCGTGTCATTGCCCGCCCACAGGGCCACCACGATCTCCTGGTCCAGCGCTGACGACGTGGTGAACGTCCCGGAGATGCTTCCCGTGGGCACCGTCAGGCTCACCGTGGCGGGTTCCACGTCGCCAGAGACCACCACCGGGGAAGGCGTGGCCTCGGTGGCCAGGTGGTTCTCCAGCTCGCCATCGCCGTCAACGTCCGCAATCACCCACACCGTCCAGGACCCGTCCTCGACGTAGCGGATGAGGAACGTGTCGGAGGTGGCGCCCGCCATGTCATGCACCACGCGCGTGCTGCACGCAGGGTCGAAGGGCGGCGTGCTCGCCGTGTCGTCGCAGATCACCACGTGGACCTCGCCCTGGATGGGCGTGTCCGAGGTGCCAGAGAGGTCGATTGCGCCCGGCCAGTTGTCCAGCGTGACGTCGACGCCGGTGTGATCCTGCGTTCCCGACGCGCTCACCACCACCGGGTCCGGGCCGGCGCCGTACCAGGCAAAGACGTTGTCGTCGTCGCTGGTCGGGTCGCTGCCCACGTCATTGCCCAGCACGTCGGCGGCGGCCGCCAGGTAATACGTGCCGTCGACGAGGTTGGGAATGGTGTAGCTGTACGTCACCTCATCCGCTCCTGGCGACGAGAAGTAGAACGCAACGGGGTCCACGTCCTGCACGGGGAACTGGTCAAACAGCAGCACCACCGGACGCGCGGCCACCGGGGCCCGGAGGGTGATGGTGCCGGAGATGGAGCCCAGCGACGGGTCCCGCACACTGACCAGGACAAGGGTCCGCCCGAAGATGAACGCGCCGCCGGTCTCCTCCAGGCCGTCACGCGTGGCTTGCTTGAGGACGAGGATGGCGTAGGTCTTTCCCGCTTCCATCAGGTCCCCCCAGCGCGCGCCGAGGTTGAACGTGGCGGCGTCCGAAGGCACCACCGCGAACTCGCTGATGCCCTCCCCGCCGCCAAACAGCGCCTGCGACTCCGCGAGCACCACCAGGGTCCGGTCCGACGGAGCTGACTGCGCGGTCCACTCCAATGTCAGCGCAGGGATGTCCGCCACGTCGAGCACGGCGCCGTCCGCGGGGCTGGAGATGGTGGGAATCTCCGCGTCCGAGAAGCGGGAGACCGGCAGGGTCACCGCAACCTCGCGCGTCCCGTCGTCAACCGTGAGAGCCACGTCGTTGCGACCGTCCACGAAGCCCGGATCGGACAGGGAAATCTCGCCGCGCCAGCGCAGGGCCACCTCGGGATCCACGGGCACCAGCACGTCCAGCGCGCCGCCGAGGCCCGTCACCGAGACCACGTGCGAAGCGCTGTCGTCGAGAATCTGCACCTGCGTATCCAGCGAGACGCCGGTATCCCGGATGCTCAACGACACGCGTGTATCGTCGGCCACGAAGAGCGGACGCGCGTCGTCGGGATCACCCAGCAGGTCCTCACCAACGGTGGTGAAGGAGAGCTGGAACGGGCCATTGGGGAACAGGTCCGCCCCGCCCACCCCGGTCAGGCCCTGCACCTCGACGGTGTACCCGGTGTCGGGGCGCAGCGCGGGGACGCCCGGCGGCGTCAGCAGCGTGGCGTAGCGCGTGAGCGCGTAGGGGGAAGGCGGCTGGATGCGGAAGCCCCGCACCGGCGTGCCCGTGGCGCTCTCACTCAGGCGTACCGAGCCGGGCCGGATGGAGCCCTGGTCCCATCCCTGCGGCATGCGAAGGTCCATTTGCAGGTTGCGCAGCGGCAGGTCCACGTCTCCCTCGACAAGACCGAAGGCCTCCACGTCTCCGGGCTGGAACGAGAGGGGAACCTCCACGTCGAGCGTGACCGGCGCGGCCAGCGGGTTGCCGGCGGTGTCCAGGAGCCCGGTGCCCAGCGTGATGGCGTAGACCGTGCCCGGCGTCATCTCCGTCGTCGAGAACAGCACCGCGCGGCCAAACAACGTCAGCCGGGGCGCGAGATCCACTTGCGGACCGCCCGCCGCCGGCGCCGCGGTGATGGCGTCCAGCGTGGCCGGGTCCAGCGTCTCGGAGAACCACAGCACGGGAACGTGCGGGTCCAGGGAGACCGGGCCGGATGCGTCGCTGGGGGAGTCCAGCAGCGGCGGCGCGGTGTCGGTGGTGCCGCTGCGATCGATGAGGACCTGCAGGAACACGTCGGGAGCGGGGTCTCCGTTGGCCTTGTGCAGCTCGGTGAAGCGCACGGAGAGGTGCTGCCTGACGACGTGACCGCTGGTGTCCAGCGTGAGCTTGCGCGCCGCGGCGTTCCACGAGACCTCCGGGTCGCCGACCTGGAAGCTGAGCGCGCCTTCAAACAGCTCCTCCCGCACCTCGATGCGCCCGCGGGTGACGTCCATGTTGCGATCAAACGTGACGGAGACCTCCGGCAGCCCGGGAGACGCCAGCGTGCCCGGGTCCGGTTGCAGCGCCACCACCACGGGGTCCGCGTTGCCCAGCGTGGTGAACACGAAGTCCGCGCCGCTCCCGAGCGCGTTGCCCGCCAGGTCCGTGGCCGACGCGGCGTCCAGCGTCACGTGGTACTCCGTGGTGTCATCCCAGGGCGTGTTGACGTCGTCAGGGTCAGCGGGGTTGGCGGGCCAGGCCACCAGCACGTCCTCGCCAGCGTCGAGGTACCAGTGCGTGGCCAGGGCCCAGGGCGTCCCATCCACGCCGCCACTTCTCGGCGCCACCACCAGCGCGCCCTCCACCGCCGCGCGGTCCATGGGTTCGGAGAAGCGGAGCACCAGGTTCGCGTAGGTGCCCACGTCAGCGTCCTGGTCCTGCGGGTCTTGGGAGACCAGCGTGGGTCCCACGTCGTCAAACGCGTACGTCCACGTGGACACCGCCGAGGTGTTTCCCACTGCGTCCACGCCGATCACCTTCAGCGTGGTGGTGGCCTGGATCTGCAGTTGGAGCGTGTCCGAGGCGCTCGGTGAGGTGGTGTCCGGGTCGGCGCCGGTCGTCGTGTAGTGCAGCGTGGCGGGCTCATTGCTGGTCACGGTCACGGTGATGGGAGCATTGAAGGAGCCGCTGGGGGTGTCGTTGCTGAGGACGGGTGCGTCCCCGTCGAGCGTGTAGACCTCCGCGTGCGGTTGTTCCGCGTTCCCCGACGGATCCACGGCGAAGAAGGTGAGGGTGGCGGAGGTGGTGAGCTGGATGGTCAGCGGGCTGGCGCCGGAGGGTGAGGCGAGGTCCGGCGTGGTTCCGTCGGTGGTGTAGTGGATGGTCGCGGGTTCGTCGGATGTCAGCGTGACGTCGAGAGGAACGGCGTAGGTGCCCGTGATGGGGGAGGCGGTGGTGGTGGGCGCCTGCGTGTCACCGGCGTCGGGAGAGCCCGCGTCGCCCGTGCCCGCGTCGACGGTCCCGGCGTCGGCGGTGCCCGCGTCGGCGGTCCCGGCGTCCGTGGTGGCGGCGTCGGGAGCGCCCGCGTCGACGACCCCGGCGTCGCCACCGGCTGCGTCCGGCCGCTGGCCGGCGTCGGTGGTGATGGTTGCGGCGTCTTGCGTCTCGCCGTTCTCGGCTTCTGGCGGGGTGGGCTGGCAGTTGCAGCCGGCCAGGGGACCAACCAGGAGCAATGCGGACATGAACCAGTGACGAAGCTTCATTGCACAACCTCCACGCGCGGGAACGGGGCGAGCCTACCCCGAGCCCCGGTGCGTCGACTGTCGACACCGCTGGAGGTCTGGAACGAAAAAATGGCGGCAACCCGGTCGCGCCGGGGCATCCCACATCAGCAACGTTTGGGACGATCAGTCCCTACGGGCCGGCCCGCGGAGCGTGGCGCGAAGGGCCCGCGCAACCGCTGAGGCGCCCGCTTCTACTCCTTCGTCGCGCGCTGGCGTGACACCTCGTAGAGCGCCACGGCCGCGGCGTCGGCGGCGTTCAGCGCGGCACCCGCCTGCGCCATGGGAATGCTCACCACCGCGTCACACAGCTCACGCGTGAGGCGACGCATCCCGGTGCCCTCACTGCCCACCACCAGCGCCACCGCGTCGGTCAGGTCCTGCCGCCAGACCGGGACGTCCCCGTCGTCAGCCAGGCCGATGATCCACACGCCGCGCTCCTTGAGCTCCTCCAGCGTGCGCGCCAGGTTGGTCACCTGCGCCACCTTCAGGTACGCCAGCGCGCCCGACGCCACCTTCTCCGCCGCCGCCGTGACGGAAGCGCTGCGGTCCTTGGGGATGATCATCCCGGTGCCACCCAGCGCCCACGCGGCGCGCGCGGCGGCGCCCACGTTCTGCGGGTCGGTGACCTCGTCGAGCACGAGCAGGAGCGCGGGCTTGTCTTCCGTGAGGAGCTCCTCCCACGAGACGAACGAGAACGGCGCCACCTCCGCCACCACGCCCTGGTGCACGCTTCCACGCGTGAGCGCTGCCAGCTCATCCCGACGCACGCGCTGCACGCGGATGCCCGCGTCCTTGGCCTGTTCCAGGATCGCCTGGGTCTCGGCGTCATCCCGGTCCGTCTCGACGACAACACGCTTCACCCGCTGCGGGTCCGCCTTGAGGAGCGTGGCCACGCTGCGCAGGCCATAGATGAGGTTCTCGCTCTCCGCGCGCTTGAACGCAGGCGTGCGCGGGCCGCGCGGCTCACCGTGCTCGCCACCCCGCCGCTCCCCGCGCGGCTCCGTCTCCCGACGAGGAGCGCCCACCGGAGCGCGTGCCGGGTTCATGCGGGGAGGCCTTCCACCTCGGGCACCGCCGTCCCGCCCGCCGCGCTCCGGTCCGCCGCCACGACCCCCGAACCGCCCGCCGC
>JBFMGU010000388.1:0-7275 GCA_040752415.1 Myxococcota bacterium | reverse complement strand
TACATAGGCGTCCGCAAGAACCTGTTCGACACACGGCGCCACGCCGCGGTGCTCAACCTCGAGACGCTTCACCTCGCCGAAGTCTCCGCGTCAAACCAATGAAATCAACCCGTTCGGTGTTCTAGAACACGCCCGCTCAGAACGGCAGCAGCACCAGCGCGCACTGGGGCGACTGGAACAGGCAATCGTTCGTGCAGCTCATGGCGCCGCGACAGACCACGCCGCAGGTGTCGCGACACTCCGTCATGCCGCAGTCCTCCGTGCCAATGCACTCCACGCCGCACTCACCGCCGGAGCAGTCCATCTTGCAGGACTTGGCGCCGTCGCAGGTCAGGCCACACCGCCCGCCCGGGCAATGCAGGTTGCACGTGGCGCCCTCCGAGCACTGCACGCCGCAGCCGCCGTTGGGACACTCGAACTCGCAGTTGCCGCCCTGGCAGCCGAAGGAGCAGCCGTTGTCGTCGGGGCCGTTGGGGCAGGTGATGTGGCAATCCGTGGTGCAGTTGGTGTCGGGCTCGTCGTAGCGGTCACCGCACTGGCAGCCCGGCCAGATGCCCGCGGTCACGACGAGAAGTGTGCCCAGCGTCGCCAGGCGGATGCGCTGCAGGTGATGGGCAAGGTGGCTCATGGCGGGCTCCAGGACGTCGAGGGGGCGTACCGTAGGCTTCCCCGGCGTGCTGCGTCCACCGCACCCGCGCGCGGGACGCGTGGAGTTCTGGTAGGAGTGTCCCCGTCGCTGGTGCGGGACGGGAACGGAGCGGATGCGCGTGGCCTGGCAGGACCATCTGCACTTCGAGGCGCAGCGCGCGCACTACGCCTGGGACCAGGGCAACCGCAGCGGGCCCGGTCGCCTGCACCTCCGCCACGTCGACCTGCAGCAGCTCAGCCTCGAGGGCGGCTACCTGCACCGCTCGCTGTGGCACGGGTGCAACGCGCAGGACGCGCACCTCGCGGGAAGCGGGCTGGAAGAAGCGGAGCTGCGCGAGTGCAACCTGCGCGGCGCCAACCTGGCGCTGGCCGACATGGACCGCATCCGCCTCACCCACGTGGATCTCTCCGACGCCACGCTGGACCTGGCCCACCTGGATGCCGCCGAGCTGGAGCACGTGGACCTCACCGGCGCACGCATGACGCGGGTCACCCTGGATGGAGCGCGGCTGCACGACGTCACGCTCGTCGGCGCGCGACTGGTGGACGTGCGGCTCGATCACGCGGTGCTGCGGCGTTGCAACCTCGCGGGCGCGGACCTCTCACGCACCCACCCGCTGCCGCGCTTCAAGGAGCGGTGCACCGCGGCCCACGCGCGCTTCGAGTCATGTGACCTGCGGGGTGCGGACCTGCGCGGGCTCACGCTCCTGGACACCGAGCTCGTCGACTGCCAGCTGGCCGGAGTGCGCGGCGTGCCACGCCTGGCGGGTCCGTGCCGCGTGCACGCCCGCGACGTGGATGGCGCATGGTTGCTCTCGACGTGGCAGCACGCGCAGGAATGACCTATTGCTCCACGCATGAACGCGCTGGTGCTGTCTCCCTTCCTCCACCTCCTGGCCGCCGCCGAGCCGGTGAGCGTGCTCGTCATGCCGGTGGCCAACAAGGAAGGCGTCTCCAAGGACCTCGCCGAGCAGGTCACGGCGGTGATCACGCACGTGGCGTCGTCGGTGGCGGGCTTCCGCGTGGTGGCGGTGGCGGAGATCCAGGGCGCCATGACGCAGGAGCAGCTCAAGCAGATGGCGGGCTGTGACTCGGTGAGCTGCGCGGCGGAGATTGGCGGCGCGCTCAACACCGAGCAGGTCATCATCGGCTCGCTGGGGCTGGTGGGTGACCAGTACCTGCTCTCGCTCACCCGCATCCGCTCACGGGATGCCACGCGGCTGAGCAGCGTCGTGGAGCGGGTGGCCGCCAAGCCGGAGAGCAAGCTGTTTGACCGGCTGGATGGCGTGGTTCCGTCGCTGTTCGAGGACCGCGTTGCGCCCGTGCCGGAGCGCGCCCGGCCCAAGGCGCCCCCGCGCAAACCCGCCGAGGCCGACGCGCCCGAGGAGGAACGCAGCCGCTCGCCCCTGCCGTGGGTCATCCGTGGCCTCGGCCTCGGGGGCTTCGTGCTGGCCGTGCCGCCGGTGGTGGTCGCCGCCGCGCTCCTGGCGGTGGTGGGAATCCTGGTGGTCCAGGACGGCGGCCCCACCTTCCCCGGCACGACGAGAACCCACCGCATCACACCGCTGCAGGCCATGCTGGGCGACGTCAGTGGGCTGGGCGCGGTCCTCTTTGGCACGCTGGCCCTCCTCGGCGTCACGCTCTCGCTGGCCCTGGTGGTGCTCTCCGTGGTGGCGCCGTCATGAAGCGCGTCCTCCTCGTCGGACTCGCCTGCCTGCACCTGGCCGCGTGTTTCTACCGTCCCGGCGACACCTACGCGTGCAACTCCACGGTGGACTGCCTGCCCCTGGGCTTCACCTTCGCGTGCCTGGAGAACCAGTGCGTCGACTCGGATGACCTCGGCGAGGGCGCGGCTTCGTCGGGGGGCAGCAGCGGTCGTTCCTCCAGCAGCAACAGCGGCGGCGGGAGCACGTCGTCATCCTCGGGCAGCTCCTACAGCCGCCCCGACGTCACGGCGTGCACCGGGGAGTGCTCCAGCGGCGGATGCCCGGTGAAGCTCGAGGCAGGCAGCGACTTCATCTGCGCGTTGATGCGTGACACCACGCTGCGCTGCTGGGGCGGCAGCGACGCACGACGCCTGGGCCGGCCCGCCGACGGCGACGTGGCGCAAAGCACACCCGGACCCGTGCTGGACCGCGACGGCGGCCCGCTCACCAACGTGGTGTCGATGTCGCTGGGGGAGCAGCATGCCTGCGCGGTGCTGGACGGCGGCAACGCGTACTGCTGGGGCGCCAACTACGCCGGTCAGCTGGGCCCGCTCGACGGTGGTGTTTCCGACTCCAAGCGCGCCATCAAGGTGAACCTCTCCGGCGTGCGCGGGGTTGCCGCCGGCTACGTCCACACCTGCTTCCTGCTGCCCACGGAAACGCGCTGCTACGGCTCCAACAACTACGGGCAGACCGGAAACAACGGCGTGGTGCCCACCTCTTTCACCACGCTGGTCTCCGGCGACTTCACCGTCTACGGCCTGTTCGGCGACGGGACGGCGCAGGGCTGGGGCAACAATGACAGCAGCCAACTCACCGCGGCGCCCAACGTGTTCGCCTACTCGGCGGACCCGCACGTGCTCAACGTCTCGGGCGTGACGTCGCTGGCGGCCAATGCCTCCAATGCGTGCGTGGTCACCCAGGGTGAGCAGGCGCTGTGCTGGGGCGACACGCAGTTCGACGTCACCGGCTGGAACGACCACAACGAGTTCGAGCCCAACCCGGTGGAGAGCGCCGCAGGTGGCGCGCTGGGAAGCGTCCGCAAGGTGGCGCTGGGCTCCGTGCACGCGTGCGCCATCCTCACCGACGGAAGCGTGTGGTGCTGGGGCGCCAGCTCCGCCAACCAGCGCGGTGAATTCTACGACGACACCCAGGCCTGGATGGCCATGCAGAGCAACACCCTGGGCAGCAACCGTGACCTGGCCGCGGGTGACCGCTTCACCTGCACGCTGAATGACTGCGGCCAGGTCCACTGCTGGGGGGAGAACGACTACGGCCAGCTCGGCACCCCTGACGGGGGCACCAGCAAGACCGCGGTGCGCGTCAACTTCCCCTGAAGAGCGTGGAGCGTCCCTGATGGCATCACGACGTGTGTGGTGGTCTTCCGGTGTCGTGGTGATGCTCGCCGCGGCCTGCAGTCCCGGTGGCACCACCAGCCAGGGAGCGCGCGACGCCAGCCGTGTCGTCGTCGATGGCGGTGGCTCCGACGCTGCGCGGGATTCCGGAGTCCCCGACGCGGGCCAGGTGCCGGATGCCGCCTCGTCCAGCGGTGGCGTCGATGCGGGAGCGCCGGATGCCGCCGTCAGCGTCGACGCGGGCACCAGCTGCGAACCTCCGCCGCGCACCACCGTGTGCCCGGACACCACCGAGCCATTCCAACCCCACTGCTACAACGCGGCGGCGCCGTGTGACTGCCCCACGCCTCCCGACGACGCGTGCATCTCGACGTTCCCGACGGAAAACGTGACTCTCGCTGCGCGCTGGGTACCCGGACCGTTTCCGCCCAACGACCCGCGCTCGTCGTGGAGCGGTGCCTGGGCGTGGGCGCCGGCTGCCACGAGCACCACGCGCTACCTGGTGACACTGCACGGCACCGACGAGACCGCTGCCAAGGAGCTCTACTGGTGGCACCCCCGCGTGCAGCGGCTGCGCGAGTGTTACGGCGTGGACCTGGGCATCCTCGCCGTGCAGTACCACGACCCGCTGGCCGGCGCGGAGGAAGGCTACGTGCAGAACGAGCAGCTCGTGGAGCTGGTGAACCATGTCCTGGCCACGGAGCGGAATGCGGGGCGGGCCGCCGCCGGCGGACACGTGTTCCACGGTTTCAGCCGCGGGTCGGCGAACATGTACTCGCTGGCGGTGGCGGACACTCCGCCGCGGTGGGGCACACGTTACGTCGCCAACTCCGGCGCGTGGCCGCCGGGCGGTCCGCGTCCGCCCATCGTGGCGCAGGTGCTGGACCAGGGGAGCGCCACCGCGCTGCAGGGTGTCTCGTTCTACGTGTTCTACAGCCTGCAGGACCACGACCCGGATACCAACGGCGTCAACGCCCAGGCCAACGCCGCCAGCGTGGTGCGGCAGCTGGGAGGAACCGCGGTCGTCGTCGAGGATGAGACGGGTTGCCACTCCGTCATGGAGATGGGAGCGGACCACGACCGCGCCTGGCCCGCGCTGCTGTGGGCGCTGGAGCTGGACGGGTAGGACTTGCGGACCCCCGGGTGACGTTGTATATGCAACACATGCGTGTTCCGGAGACCCCGCTTGCCATGGCGGAGGAGATTCAGCGTTCGTGCGTGGCAACGCGTGTCCGTCGGCTGAACCGGCAAATCACGCGGACATATGATGAGTTGCTACGACCGCTGGAGATGAGCGGGGCGCAGCTCACGCTGCTGGTGGGCATCGCGCTGCATCCGGGCGTCAAAGCGGTCCAGTTGGGCAAAGCGCTGGACCTGGAGCGCTCCACGCTGAGCCGCAACCTGGCCAGAATGGTGGAGCGAGGGTGGGTCCGCGAAAAGGCGGCGGGCGCAGCGGTGGAGTTGCATCCCACGTCGGCTGGGCTGGACGCGCTTCGCTGCGCATACCCCGCGTGGCTGGAGGCCCAGAAACGCGCGGCCCTGAAGGCGGCGCAACTGGAGCCGCTGCTGCAAAGAAAAGCCTGAAAGGTCTCACGCGCCGCCGGCGTGTTTTTGCTTGAGGTCAATGTTGTATCTACAACACAGGAGCTTGCATGGTGCCCGCATCAGAACATCCCACGCTGAAACGCATTGGCGCGGGTGTGCCCAGTGAACCTCCCCCCGTGACGCTGGAAGAGGTGCGCGCATGGTGCAGTGAGCTGGGCATTGACGACGTGGGATGCGTTGCGGTTGAGCGCGAAGGAGTGGCGTCAGAGCGGGCCGCGGCCGAGGGGCTGTTGCCTGGAACGCGCACGCTCATCAGCGTGGTGATGCGAATGAATCGCGAGAATATTCGTTCCACCGCGCGGTCCGTGGCCAACCTGGAGTTCCACCAGACCGGCCATGCACTGAATGCGGCGGCGCGAGCACTGGTGATGCGGCTGGAGTCGCGCGGACACCGGGCGGTCAACCCGTCCGTCGGCTTTCCCATGGAAATGGACCGGTTTGGGACCGGTCGCGGTTGGGTGATTTCACACAAGCCCATTGCGGTGGCGGCGGGACTTGGGCACATGGGGATCCATCGCAATGTCATTCATCCGCGGTTTGGGAACTTCATCCTGTTGGACACCATCCTGACCACCGCGCGTATTCACCACGACGTTGAACCTCTGAACTTCAATCCGTGCCTGGAATGCAAGCTATGCGTTGCGGCGTGCCCCGTGGGCGCCATTGCACCTGACGGGCGGTTTGATTTCTCGGCGTGCTATTCGCACAACTACCGGGAATTCATGGGCGGCTTCACGGACTGGGTGGAGGCCATCGCTGATGCGCCCAATGCCAAAGCCTATCGCGCCAAGTTCTCCGACGGAGAATCAGCCTCCATGTGGCAGAGCCTCTCGTTTGGAGCCAACTACAAGGCCGCCTACTGCCTTGCCGTCTGTCCCGCAGGCGAGGATGTCATTGCACCTTTTGTGCAGAACCGGGCGGGCTTTGTTTCCCAGGTGCTCAGGCCGCTTCAGCAAAAGGAAGAGAATGTCTACGTGGTCCAAGGCTCTGATGCGGAAGCCCACGTGACAAAGAAGTTTCCGCACAAACACGTACGCAGAATCAGGTCCGGACTGCGTCCGTCGTCGGTGGCGAGCCTGATTGCGGCGATGCCGCACGTGTTCCAACGCGGGCCGGCGCTGGGATTGGACGCGGTCTATCACTTCCGATTCACCGGCAAGGAACCGCGCGACGTCACGGTGACGATTCGCGATCAGACGTTGCGCGTTGAAGACGGGCTCCGTGGAGACCCGAGCCTGACAATCATTGCGGATGGCGAGACCTGGATTGGGTTCTTGCGCAAGGAGAGGAACCTCCTGTGGGCCATTCTCCGTCGGAAGGTACGGCTCAAGGGGAATCCTGGACTGCTCTTGAAGTTTGGAAAGTGCTTTCCGTGAGCCGAGGCACTCTTCATCTCTATCCACCTGAATTGAGAAGGATCCGCCATGACGAATTCAAATGTTGTCGTTATTACCGGCGTTTCATCGGGCATCGGTCGTGCCGCCGCGGAGAAGTTCGCCAAGCGGGGTTGCCGCGTATTCGGCACCGTGCGCAGCGTCGCCAGAACGGCTCCATTGCCCGGAGTCGAGCTGGTCGAGATGGATGTGTGCGACGACGCTTCCGTTCAACTTGGAATCCAATCCGTCATGGCACGGAGCAGCCGCATCGACGTGCTCGTCAACAACGCGGGGATGAACATGGTCGGCGCGGTGGAGGAAACAGCGATCACAGAGGCCGCTTCTCTGTTCAATACCAACGTATTCAGCATCCTGCGTACGACACAGGCAGTTCTCCCGCACATGCGAACGCAACGCCAAGGAAGAATCGTCAATGTCAGTTCCGTGCTCGGCTTTCTTGCGTGTTCCGCTCGATGCCGGACACCGATTCCGCCGCAAGCCGGACACCGATTCCGGTGAAGCCGGACAGGGATTCCGCCGATGCCGGACAACGTTCCGGTCATCTCGGACACCCAATCCGGTGAA
>JBFMGU010000387.1:0-7303 GCA_040752415.1 Myxococcota bacterium | reverse complement strand
CGCCTGTCCCAATCCGCCCCATCCCACATCCACGCCGTGCGCGGCGTCGACAAATGCGTGACCCGGTAAACACTCCGGCGTAGAGAAGACACCCATCGGCCGGCCCCCATCACGGGCTCCATGTTCCGATGCGCAGTGTCTTCGCCGCCTTCCTGTTGAGCCTGGGTGTCAGCGCGCTGCTGACGCCGCTGGTGCGTCGCTGGGCGCTGCGGGCGGGCGCGGTGGACGCGGGCGGCGGACGGAAGATCCACGCCGGTGCCATCCCCCGACTGGGCGGGCTGGCCATTGTGATGGGCTTCTTTGCGCCCCTCACCGGACTCCTGGTCATGGACGCCGGCATCAACCGGTTGTTCCTGCAGGACGAGCGCAAGGTGGTGGGCCTGTTTGCGGGTGGCCTCCTGATTGCGCTGCTGGGCATCTATGACGACTTCAAGGGCGCCAATGCCCCCAAGAAGTTCCTGGTGCAGTTCGTGGTGGCGGCGCTCTTGTGGCACGCAGGCTTCCGCGTGGAGCTGGTGAGCAACCCGTTTGGGGAGGCCATCAACCTGGGCTGGCTGGGGCTGCCGGTCACGCTCTTGTGGATCACCGGCGTCATCAACGCGCTCAACCTCATCGACGGGCTCGACGGGCTGGCGGGCGGCGTGGCGGTGTTCGTGCTCGCCACGTTGTTTGCGCTGGGCTACCTGCAGGACCGTGTGCTGGTGTGCCTGCTGTGCGCCGCGCTGGGCGGGGCCACGCTGGGTTTCCTCTTCTACAACTTCAATCCCGCCACCATCTTCATGGGCGACACCGGGAGCCTGTTCCTCGGCTTCGTGATTGCGGCCATGAGCATCTGGGGCAGCCAGAAGTCCTCGACCGCGGTGGCGGTGGCCATCCCGCTGTTGGCGCTGGGCCTGCCGCTGGCGGACACCGCGCTGGCCATGTTCCGACGAGCGTTGCGCGGCCGCTCCATGTTCCAGGCCGACCGCGAGCACATCCACCACAAACTGCTGGACCTGGGATTGACGCAACGTCAGGCGGTGTTGGTGCTCTATGGCGCGTGCATGGTGCTCGCGGGAGCCAGCCTGGCGATGGTCTACCTGACGAGCGCGGAAGCCACTGCCCTGTTGGTCGTCGTCGCCGCGGTGGCGGTGGTCATCTTCCATCGCATGGGTTACCTGGGCCTGGACGCCGTCCGTCGGGAAGTGACGGTGGGGCGTGCGGAGAGCCGCGCTTTCCGGGAACGTCGCGACGCGGTGCGGGCCGCCTTCCTGCGCGGGGAGCGCGGTCAGTTCAACTCACAACTGGCGTTGGAGGCGCTGCGGGAGTGCGCGCAGCACGTGGGCTATACCGAGTCCACGCTGCACCTCAACCCGCCGGCGCTGGGCGTGACCACGCAGCAGCACCTGGGCTTCCGTCTGGACGACGGTGACGCCGTGACCGGCCTGACCGCGCGCTACCAGCTGGAGGGGCGCGGCGGGCTGCTGGGTGAGGTGGTGTACATCTTCCGCGACGGTCGCACGCGCCTCAATCCCGACGACGCCAGCCTCCTGGACCTCATCCATGACCACCTGCTGGATCGGATGGAGGAGACGCGCGGGGCGGTGGTGGTGCCGTTGCGTCGGGTGATGTGACGTCGGGCGCCATGGCCGCGGCGCGGATGCGCTCCCACAAACGGACATTGTAGGCGTCGGTGGCGCGCTCCAGGCGGGCGTGGCTCTGGAACATCAGCGTCTCGAAGATCACCGCGCCCACGATCCCGACGACGTGACCGGGGATGATGCCGGCCAGCCCCGCCACGGTAAGCGTGACGGTGAAGGTGAGGCTGGTGGCCACGTTCAATCCCGCCGCCACCGGTCGCAGCGGAGCCAGGGCCACGTAGAGCCAGGCCAGCACATCCATGGCGCCCACGAGGAAGATGCCCGTGAGCAGGGCCACCGGGACGCCCGCCATCATGACGGGGAGCGAGGCCACCATCGTCGCCACCGCGCCCCGGGCCAGCGTCTCCCGGCTGCCGCCCAGCACCTCGCGCGCGCCCGGCTCCGACGAGAGATAACCGCGCACGTCGGGATCCACGTCGGGCGAGAGGACGGAGGAGCGCTCGGGCCGCCACGCATCACCAATGCGCACCGCGCCGTCCTCGAGCTGCACGCTGTACCGCTCGTAGAGCGCGCGTTGCTGCTGGGCGCTGCCGTCGTTGGCCAGCTGTTGCTCCGTCGGCGGGGAGGCCACGGTGCCCACGTGCGCGGTGCTGGTGACGCACGCTCCCATGAGGAACACCAGAGGCAAACAGCATGGGAGTTGGGAGCGCATCAGGGGCTCTCCTCGTCGGGAAAGAAGCCGCGCAGCAGGGCCACACGCAGGTACGCCGCCGCGCCCGCCAGGAACGGGTAGAGCGCCCACACCGCCACGGCCGCGCCCAACATTGCCGTCAACTGGCGGCGCATCTCGTCGTGACGCAGGTCATCCCGCTCCCAGCCCGCGGCCACCGCGCCAAACGCCGCCGCGCCCGCGCACACCAGCGCCACCGGCAGACACACCGCCGCGGCGAGACAGAATGCGAGCGCCACGGCCGGCGTCAGGGCGCGCCCCGGTGTCGTCGTCGCCAGGGCCCACACCACGCCGTCGACGGCGAGGGCGAGCATCACCCCCACTGGCACCGCCAGGCCCATGCCCAGCAACGCGTTGCCTCCGACGCTGGAGAGTTCCCTGAGCCGCGTATCACGTGTGGCCCACGGCTCGGTGATGAACGGCCGGGCCGTCACGGTGGAACCCAGCAGCGAGCCCAGCACGGCGCCCCACGCCATCACGCCCACGAACGCCCCCGCCCCCGCCACCACGCCCAGCACCGCGCCCACCTCGCGACGTCGCGACGGCGTGTTCTCCGACGAGGATTCCTCCGCGGACACGCGCGACGCGCCGCACAGCAGCAGGGCCACCAGGAGGATGCGCACCAACATTGACGACGACAAACGGACCATCCGCATCACTCCGTGGCCGGCGCGGGAAGGTTCAGCCGCGTCCACAGCCACAACACGCCGGTCATGGTTGCCAGACCCACCCCCATGGCGCTGATCCAGTAGGCGGGATACGTGGCGGTGGTGAGCAGGCCGGCGCGTTTGAAGGCGAACTGCCGGTCGGAGAAGCCCAGCGCGGGAATGATGGGGACCTTGGGCAGGATCCCCATCGACGTCAGCACCAGTGCCAGCCCCAACACCGTGGGCGCCACGGCGAAGGGCGCGGGAATCATGGCCAGCCCCAACAGCAGCGGGATGTAGCCCAGCGACGTGGGTTGCACCCTCCGCAATGGGCGATCACGACACGCCCCCGTGCCCAGTCCGTCGGTGGACTCCGCCAGCTGGTACATCACGCCCACCAGCAACATGGCGAACTGCGGGGTGGTCAGGATGATGTTCAGCATGGCCCCGACAACGCCCATGGCGAACAGCATCAGCTCCAGCGACTGGGGTGTGACCCATGCCGGCGTCTTCCAGCCGCGCGCCTGCTCGGTGCGTCGCGCAATGTCGGCGAAGAGCTGGAAGAGGAAGAAGCCCTTGGCCGTGCCACCAATCCACAGCGGGATCACCGTGGGGAGGGACACCGCGGCGCCAATCGTGGCCGCCGTCCACAGGCAGTTGAGCCGTCGCGCGCCGGGGCGCGTCCAGGTTTGCCTGGGCCGCTCCGACGTCGACGGAGGCGCTTCCACGACCGATGCTGCCACGGGCGCTTCGCCGGGCGCCTGCGTCGACAACGTCAGCGAGATCACCAATGCCAAGCCCGTCACCATCCCAGGTCTCCTCGTCCGCAGACGCCGATTGTTTCACCACGGGGCGCGTTCTCGTCGTGACCAGGAGCTCGCCCGCGCGCGTGACCTGCGTACAACATCCGCGAGCGACACAACAACTCCGACGAGAAACACACTCCACGCACCCGCGACCTTTCGCGGGCCGCGACATGTCGCGGGCGTTCTCGTCGTCATGAAGGACCAGCGGGCGCGGAGCTCGCGTGTTGGTCGCGACGTTGACGTTCACCGATTTCCGGTACTAATTCGCCGCCCGGGAGAGAGACCTCATGCGCAAACACCTCATCATGACCGCGGCCGTGGGCATGTCGTTGGCGTGTTCCCCCGCCAGGGAGGAGACCACCACCACGACGGACGAACCCGTCACCAACGTCAAGCTGGACCCGCCGCCCGAGGGCAAGGGCTGGCAGTATGACGTGCCCGAGTTCGAGGTCGCTCCCGGCACCGACCAGCAGAACTGCTACTTCTACCAGGTTCCCGGCGAGGGCACGGACCCCGTCTACGTCAACAAGTTCGTCATTGCGCAGAACGACGGCACGCACCACATGAACATGTTCCGGGTGCGCACCATCGTCGACCTCGACCCCGCCAATGGCCTGGTGCAGACGTCCACCGACGGCGAGGGACCGTGTTTTGACAGCCACAACTGGGCGGACTGGCCGCTCATCGTCAACTCGCAGCAGGGTGGCAACACGGAGTGGGAGCTGCCCGCGGGCGTGGCGCACAAGTTCACGCCGGGTGAATGGATCATGCTGCAGTCCCACTACGTGAACGCGTCCACGCAGGAGACGCCGGGCAAGGCCAAGGTGTACGTCAACTACTACACCGTCGAGGCCGCGCAGGTTCAGCATGAGCTGGGGACGCTGTTTGCCACCAAGCAGTCCATCCGCATCTGCCAACATGACCAGCGGCCCAAGTTCAGCGGCACCTGCCAGTTCAACAGCAGTGAGCCGGTGCACATCGTCGCTGCCAACGGGCATTTCCACAGCCGTGGTCGTCGCTTCGAGATGTTTGCGTGGGACGGCATGAGCGCGCAGCCCTCCGACGAGGAGCGCTTCTACGTGTCCGAGGCGTGGGATGAACCGCCCATGCTGCGCTCCCCGGAGCTGGACAAGGTGGTGCCGGCCAACGGCGGCATCTTCTACACCTGTGAGTTCCAGTGGACGCAGCCGCCCGAGTCCATGGACTGCTCCGGGCTCAACCAGAAGGACAAGAGCCAGCTGGGCACGCCCGACGAGGCGCTGGACTGCTGCTACACCTTTGGGGGTCCGGTGGACTGGGCCGAGCACTGCAACGTGTTCGCCTACTACTACCCCAAGACCGACAACATCATTTGTTACTGATTCTCGCGAAGAAGGAAGTCAGAAGTCAGAATAGAGAAGTCAGAAGGCGCTGACCGGTTCGCGCGTATTCTGACTTCTGAATTCCTTTCCTGGGACCTCGTCACGCGCCGCCTTCTCTCCCGGCGCGCGGCGGCCCCGCTCACTCCACGTCATCCCCCACGCTGCGACGCGGCGCGCTCATGGCCATGGCCTCCGTGAGCCGCTCCTGGAACTGCCACGCGCTGTGGTGCCCCTGCAGCTTGAGCAGCTGGTTGCGCGCCGCCACCTCGATGATGGAGGTCATGTTGCGGCCCGGGCGCACCGGGATGGTCAGCAGCGGAATCTCCACGTCCAGGATGTTGTAGCGCCGCTCGTCGATGCCGAGGCGGTCGTACTCCTCCTTGTCATTCCACTCCACCAGCTCCACCACCAGCTCGATGCGCTTGCGGTCACGCACGGACGCCACGCCAAAGAGGTCCTTGATGTTGAGGATCCCCAGGCCGCGGATCTCCATGTGGTGCTTGATGATCTCGCTGCCGCTGCCAAAGACCACGTCCGGGCCCTTGCGCTTGATGTCCACCACGTCGTCGGCCACGAGGCGGTGGTTGCGCATGATGAGGTCCAGCGCGCACTCACTCTTGCCAATGCCGCTCTTGCCCAGGATGAGCACGCCAATGCCAAAGACGTCGACGAGCACGCCGTGCAGCGCCGTCTGGGGTGCCAGCTTCTCCCCCAGGAACGCCTGCATCTTGGAGATGAGGATGCTGCTCATCAGGCGCGTCTGCAGCAGCGGGGTGCTGGTGTCCTCGCAGGCGCGCATCAGCTCGTCGGGCACCGCCAGGCCCTTGGTGATGACAATGCAGGCAATCTGCTTGCTGACCACGTGCCGGACGGCCTTCTCGCGCTGCTCGTCGGGGAGCTGGCGGAGGTAGGACAGCTCGCTGTTGCCCAGCACCTGGACGCGCCGGCTGTGGATGAAGTCGGTGTACCCGGTGAAGGCCAGGGCGGGGCGCTGGATCTTGTCGTGGTCAATGACGCGGCTGAGGCCGCCCTGGCCGGCCAACAGCGTCAGCCCCAGCTCGAACTCGTCGTCTTTGAGCAGCTGCTCGACCCGGAGCGTGATCACGGCCGGTTGCCTCCTTCAGGGGGTGGTGGCCCAGGGGGGCGTTGCCAGGATTGACACCCCCGCGTCCGCTCTCACACGATGCCGCAGGCCGTCCAGCGCAGTCCAACGCGGGGTACCCCTGCGGGGTGGGCGAAGCAAGGTAGGAGGCATGTCCGAGCGTCTGGGCGAGCTGCTCATCCAAATCGGCGCGTTGCGCCCGGAGGACCTCAACCGCGCGCTGCGACTGAAGCGCGAGAAGGGGGGCCGGCTGGGGGAGATCCTGCTCGCCGCCGGCCTGATTGACGAGGACACCCTGCTCAAGGCGCTGGCCCGCCAGCGGCGCGTGCCCTTCGCGGAGGCGCGCTGGTTCGAGGCCATCGAGTCGCGGGTGATCCGGCTGGTGCCGCGGCAGAAGGCGGCGCAGCACCGCGTGGTCCCGCTGCGGTTGATGGACAAGAAGCTGGTGCTGGCCACGTGCGTGGCGGACAACCTGGACCGCCTCACCGAGCTGGGGGAGAGCCTGGGGTACGCGCTCAAGCCGGTGCTGGCGCGGCGCGCGGACATCGACCGGGCGCTGGGCCGCTACTACCGGATGGACCCGGCGCAGGACTTCCTGGGTCCCATCACCGGCGAGGTGCAGCTGCTGGTGAAGAAGAAGGATCCCAGCGGCCCCAACGACGCGCTGAACCGCCCCGTCCCGCAGAACTCGGTGCGCGGTCGGCCGCTGGTGCCGCCGGGCCCGGCGCCGGTGGCGCAGCCCACCCCGGTGGTGCCCACGTCGGTCTCCGGGGTGTACCGGCCGTCTCCGTCGGGGAGCTACCGCCCGGCCATGCCGTTGCCGCCCATGACGCCGGACCCCTCCCTGCCCTTCCAGACCATGGTGTCCCCGCGACCCATGGCGCCACCCGCGCCGCCCGCGGAGCCCCTGGTGAGCGCGGGCTCCGACGCGGAGCTGCGCGAGCTGTTTGCCAGCGAGGACGACCCGGAGCTGTCCCCGCCCGGCTTCGACGAGGCCGAGCCGCAGACCAGCGTGCAGGCGCCGGTGTTCGAGGACTCACGCACCGCGGAGACGCCCGTTGCGCGCGCCGCGCCGCC
>JBFMGU010000386.1:0-7324 GCA_040752415.1 Myxococcota bacterium | reverse complement strand
GGGTTCCGTCGAGTCGGCAATCTCATCGAGCGGATCATGCACTGCTTCACCCCTGCGGAGATGCCGTGGCTCTTGTCTGCTTAAGCGACGCTATCGACGGCGTCATCATGAAAGGGCGAAGAGCGCATCTTTGTTGCCTGCCAATCTCATTGGCAGGGAGCGCGGGAAGAGGCGTCAGGATGAGAGCCACACTCTTTCGTTTCCTGCCAGCCATTACCTCCGCAACCAGGGTGTGATCGTCGGCGTCCGCCAATTGCTCGGACCTTCGGGCAGCGAGGAACACAAGATCGTCGCAGTGGACCCTGTCACGGGAACGCTGCTCGACGAGACGGCGGGTTTCGTCGCGGGTTTCCCGATCTTGAGTCGCGGGAACATGAGCCCGGACGGAGACTGGCTCGGCGCGAGCCCCAGGCTGGAGCAGATGGTGATTCGTGATGCTGCCGGCATGCTGCGCGTGTGGAAGCCCGGTACGCCTTCGCCGCTCTCCGCGCCGCTGATGGATGCCCCGAGCGATTTCAACGTGAGACAGGCTGGTGGCGCGGTCGCCGTTGAAGGCGCCGCCAATGGCGCGGTTGTCATGGACACCGTTGGGGGTGCGGCGACGCTGGAGGTGGGCCAGGACGGAGCGCCTGACCGTGCCACACTGCGTCCAGAGGTCGAACTGCTGCTGCCCAACGGTCGAGGCGCGCTGTTCGTCCGGTGGCTCCACGCGGACCGGAGCTACGGAACCGGTGACATTCCCGTGTTCGATCACCAGGCAGTCTCGGCGCGCGGGTGCCGCACCAGCTTCTCCTCGGGATGGGCCATTTCATCCGAGCCGCCGATGTGGGTGGGCACCCTGGAGACCGGCGTCGACGCCACGTGGAGCTGGGCGGTGTTCGGGTTCGACGACGACGGTCGCGTGTTGCGCCTTGCGGACCTTGGCGAAGACGCAACGGGATTTCGAAACGCCCAGCGCATTGTGGTTCCGGGGTTGACCGCCTGGTAATGCTGCGTTCGGTTGACGCATGCTCCCCGTTGGTTGTGAACCGGGGCTCGTCGCATCCTCAAAACGCCTCCATCGGGACCGCAATGCCAGCAACGCTCCGCCTCGCCCTGGCAATCATGTTTCTGCTTGGCTCCTGCGCCGCTGATCCGTCACGAGGACGGGACGCCGGCGCATCGAGGGACTCGGATTGCGTCGCAGATGATGAATGCGGCACCGACGAGCTTTGCGTGGATGGCATGTGTCGCTTTGCGGAGTGCCATGTCCGCGAGGACTGCCCGGAGCCGGTCGAGCAGGTCTGCTCAGAGCAATTCCAGTGCATTCCCACGCCGGAGCGGTGCGAGTGCGAGCGGTGCACCTCCGACGCGGACTGTTGGGGCGGGCAGTTCTGCTCATCGGGTGAGTGCTTCGGCACTGAGGGGCGCGCGACCTGCATCAACCGCGCGCAATGCGCCCCTTCAGAACGCTGTGACCGCCGGGTCCAACTCTGCGTCCCCAACCTTGGTGGCTGCGACCGCTGCGCGGAATTCCCTGATCTTTGCTGTGCGGACGACGAATACTGCGATCCGGCGACGCAAAAGTGCGAGCTGGCCACGGCGTCAATCCGGGCTCAGCCTGACGCATCCGTGGTCCCCTGAACGCGTGCTCCACGTGCCGTGTTCGCCGCTCGTCGGTAACGCTTCGTACGCAGTGCTAGCAACATCGTCATGGTGAGGAGGCTCCAGGGTTCAGCCCCTCCCGGTGTGGCGCACCGACATTGCCCCGCGTCGGAGCGTTGGGAATCGGACCATCCCGAGAGGTTTCCCGCCATGTCCACCGCGGCGAACCGAATCTCCGAGCGCCCGTCTTCCTGGCACTCCCGAGCGTCCACCACAGTCGCCTGCCCGCGGGTGGTCAGTACCGAGACGCCACCGGAGACCGTGCCTTCGTCGAAGCCGGGACCATCATTGAGCACGCCGATGAGCAACATCCCATTGAAGGTCACACGGAAGACGGAGCGCGCAACACAACTGCCGCAACTGGGGATGGGGCTCGGCACGTCGGGGTGATAGGTGCGTGATTCCACGACGGGAACCGGCGGCGCCTCCAGATCTTCGCGGTCGCCAACGGTGAACGTCGTGGAGGAACTGTCGGGAAGGGTGAGCTGGTAGGTCTCCTGCGGCGTGAGGGACCTGGTGGGCGTGAAGACCCTGAGGGCCATGGTCTCGTCGGTATTCAGATACCCGCCGGAAAGCTCGCGCATTGTCCCTGGCACGTCGTTTCCGGCGGAGTCGGTGAGCCGGAACTGCTGCGTTTCGTCGAACGTGTTGCCCATCCAGACCCGTGTGTTCGGTGGCACGTCCCGGGCCCCGTCGCCGGGCATCAGGAACGACGTCCTGGTGGGGACGTAATCGCAGGCGCGGGCGTCGCCACCGTGGAGCAACGTCCCGCCGAGCAGGGTGACAAGCAACGGAAGGCTTCCTCGCGTCATGCGGCCAACATCCCTCGCCCCGCAACGTGGCACCACACCGTCCCGGAGATCAGCGCGCGCTCTCCCTCACGGCTGATCCGACGCAAAGCCCGCCACCATCTCCGCGCTCGGCGTCGACGCCAGTCCGCCCGGCGTCTGCCCCAGGGGCCCAATGGCAATCTCCATCCAGGAGCCCAGGACGAAGTAGCTCCACGCCACCACGGAGCCATCCTGCGAGATGGCGGGTGGCAGACCCGTCTGGTCGTTGTAGGGGCGCCCCAGGTCAAAGGAGTTGTTGAGGAACAGCGAGTCGCCCACGACGTCATAGACGCGGAATCCGTAGAAGCCGTCATTGAGCAACAAGCCCGTTCCGTCGGGGAACCACTCCGTCAACCCGCCATAATCGATGTAGTCCATGGACAGGACCGCGCCGGTTTCCGCGTCGCGAAGTTCCACGATCCTGTCGGACGAGTCGTAGACCGCGCCGCTGATGGCGAGCAGGCGCCCGTCCGGCGACGGGTTGGGTGCCATGCGGCCAGCCACCGGGAATGACGCCACCACGTTTCCGCTCGGGTCCACCTTGATGATGGTGCTGACCGCCTCCTGGTTGCGGTTGAAGTACAGGTAGTTGTCAACGCTCCACCGCGCGAAGATGTCCTCCCCGCCGCCGCTGCGCCCGACGAAGATGGGGTTTCCCCCGACGTGGAGATCAAGGATGCACATGCGGTAGATGTCCGGGTCATTGGCGTCGCAGGAGCCCGCGCAGCAGGTGTAACCGGCGTAGTGACCGTCCGGAGAGATGTCCACGGTGGCTATGTGGCTCAGCCGCGGCAGCGCGCCCCACGTCGCCAAGTCGGACCCGTCGGTGGCGACGTTGTGCAGCACATAGGGACCCTGTCCGCTTTCCGGAACGCGCAGGAAGTACAGGCGCTCCGGAGCCAGCAGGACGTTGCCCACGTCGGTGGTCCCGTCGTCTTCCGCTTGCTTGGGACGGGAGTAGCCGGTGACGCCGTTGGACTGCGCGCGCACCCGCACCAGGCAACGACCATGATCCTCGGCAAACGAGAACGTTCCGTCGGGCTGGGACGTGGTCTGGCGCGTTTCCCACGTCACGGACGCCCCCTCCACCGGGGCACCGGCCTGGTCGACGACGACCCCACTCACCGCGGTCAGCGCGCGGTCCACCACCAGCGCACCCAGCTCCTGGATCCACGCTCCACCGACGGGGACGTGCGCGCTTTCGAACGTCACGTTGCCTTCCACGTATTCCATCCACACGGTGTTGCACGCGGGCGCGACCAGCGACGCATCCAGGTACACCTCGCCGGCGGCATCCGAGAGCACGGTCTGCCGGAAGCCGCAGTCACCCACGAAGTCGACGGGAATGGACGCGAGCGGATAATCGCCGTTGCACCGCTGCACCGTTCCCTTGAGCTGGTAGGTGCACTCCAGCGTGCCCGGCGGACACATGCGGATGGTTCCCACGTCGGTGGGACCGTAATGGACCGCGTCGGTGGGAGTGGACCACCCCTTCTCGTCGCCCAGGGCCGCGTCCACCTGCACTTCGCAGCTGTTCCACCTGGGCGGGAACTGGAAAGCGCCCGCGCCATCCGCCACCCGCACGCGGCGCGCCTCACCGCTGGGGCTGCGGTCCCAGGTGACGGTGGCGCCCGCGCCCGGCGTGCCGTCGTACTTCTCGACGAGACCGAAGGGACGCGTCAGCGCCGCCTCACTCTGCAGCGTGCCGAGGTCCACGGTGGGGCCCAGGGGAGCCGGCGCGGACCCAAAGCGTTCCCCACCCGCCACGTGCTCCATCCACAGCGAGGTGCAGTCTTGCGGCACAGCCTTGGAGCTCATGAAGACGCGACCCTGACCGTCGGTGACCACGCTCTGACGGAAACCGCAGTCTCCCACCACGTCGACGGACTCCTGCACCAACGGCTCTTGCGGCGTCTCCGGGCACTTGGCCACCGCCGTCCCGGTGATGTTGCACGCCGGCACCGGCGGCTGCGGCAGCGAGGGACAGGCATTGAGTGCGGCCAGTCCGGCGGCACCGGTGGGGTCGAGCATGGAGCCGGCAAAGGTGCTGCCCGCAAACGTGATGACGTCGCCCACGCTCAGCTCCGTCCTGGTGTTGCCGTTCTGCGGCGTGGTGTTGGCGGTGATTCGTCCCTTGTTGTCCGTGTACAGGCTGTCGGTCCGCGCAAAGCCCAGCACGGGGATGTTCGCGCACCGCAGGAAGTTCAGCGCGGCCCGCATGGAACGACCGGAATGCGGATCATCCGGCGTCACCGTGAAGAGGTAGGCCCGCGGCTCGGTGATGCACACGTTGGGCATGATTGCCGCCAGCGACGTCTGCGGGTCATCCCCGTCCGGATCATAGTGACCCACCACGGCGGTGCCGTTGTTGCCGACGATAAGCACACCCACGCACGGTCCCGCGCCGGAAGTTCCCACGCGGAAGTTGTCGGGGATGTTGGTGTAGACCGTCGTTTCGCTCTTGCCGACGTTGGCGTACATGGCCTTCTTCAATTCCGCGCGCGCCGGCTGCAGCTCCGGAAGACGCGCGGCCAGGCGATTCGGCGTCGTGGGGTTCCGGTTGGCGTTCACCTGGTAGCCGATGGACATCTTCTTGACCTGGAACGTCTCCGACCTGGTCTGCGCCCTGGCCTCCGTCGTCAACAGCGCAAGGAGCAGCCCCAGCATCCAGCCGCGTTGCCCGCGACGACGGACCGCGAACACCAACGCCGCCAGCATCAGCCACGGCGCGGCGGTGCGCTCATTGCCTGTGGAGCAGTTGCAACCGCCACCCTCCGGCTCCTGTTCGGGCGGCGTGGTCTTCGCCGCGTCGCCCCCGGTGCCGGCCGAATCCGGGTGCGCCGCATCCGGGTGCACCGTGGCGTCGGGCGTGACCGAGGAATCCGCGGTCCCCGCAGCGTCCACCACCGTGGCATCCGGCGTTGGCGCAACGTTGGCATCGGACCGCGCCGCGTCCGGCGTGTTGAGCGCGGCGTCGGGCGCATCCACCGCGGCATCTGGCGGATTCACCGTGGCGTCGAGGATGGTGACGGCGGCATCCGGGGGGGCCATGGCAGCGTCGGGACGCGCGGCATCAAGGACACCGGCGTCCATGTTCGTGGGACCACCGGCGTCCGGTGCGCCTGCGTCGTTGATGGGCGCGTTCGCGTCGACGTCGACCGCGGCATCCGCGCCCACGTTGGCGTCGGGCAAACCGGCGTCCAACTCCGTCACCGGTGGAACGCAGATTCCGTCGACACAAGTGTGCTCCGGTGCGCACTCCGCCCCCATGGCCAGGTCACATTCCGCGCCCGCCAGGCCCAGACACGCGTTCTTGCCTTGTGAGTTGGGTCCACAAGTGAACGGCAGCAATCCGTCCCCCGCGCAATCAAACCGCGCCACGGTGTGAGTGCAGTAGGTGACCCTGGTGTCGTCGCATTCGGGCGCGTACGTCGTGGGATCACACACTTCCGACGGTTGGCAGACACCATCCACGCAGCCAAGGCCCAGGCTCACGTCGCAGGGAAGCGCCCCGCATGCTTCTCCAAGCCTGGCCACGCACAGGTAGCCCACGCAGCTTCCGTCGGGGTCCGTGCAATCCACCAATCCGCACGTGGCGGTGGGACCGAACTCGGCCGCGCAATCCAGGGGAACCTCCGTGCCCACGTGACAGCGATTGACGACGTCACCGTTGCATGCGCCAAAGCGGTCCAGCGTGGTGCAGTCAAGCACCGTGGGTGACGGTGGCTTGCACACGTGCCCAATGCACTCGAGACCCGGCGCGCATTCCCAGCGCTCGGAAGGATCACAGACGCCACCCTCGAGGCCCAGGCAATCGGCGATGCCGGCGGAATTGAGGCCGCACGTGTACGGCTTGGTTCCCCCCTCGGTGCAGTCCGTGGAATTGACGGTGCGGGAGCACGTTTCCAGGTGGTTGCCATTGCAGGAGCGGGTGAACGTGGCGGGGTCGCACGCGGAAGAGGGCTCGCAGTATCCGTCGATGCAGCCCAGTCCCTGACTGACGTCGCAGCTCAGATGGCTCAGCGCGCCGCCGCACTCGGAGCCCCAGTCCCAGACGCAGTCAAAACCAGCGCAGCCCTCTTCCGCGCAATCCCGGTAACCACAGGCCGTGTAGTAATCCCATCCGTCGTACCGCGCGCTGCAGTCCACCACGTAGAAGTCACTATCCGCCGTGAAACGGACCACGGAGTATTCAATGCATTCACCGATCTCCGTCGTCGCCGCGGCGTTGCCGGCAGCAAGGGTCAGCAGGATCAGGCCAGGAATACGGGACGCGTGAGGCGTTTTCACGTTGCGCTCTTCCGTTGAAGGATTGTTTCGGACGGTAGGAGCCGGCCAAAGCACGAGTCAATGACCCGTCCCAGCAGGGCTCCCCACAAGAGAGGGTTGGTTAGCGGCTGCGTCAGGATGAGTTGCCCATCTGGTCCTGACCGCCTGCAGCGGACCACGACCTGGAGTGCGGCGGGCCCTCGCCGCCCTGGTCTGGGTCGAGCGGTTAGGGGCTGCGTCTAAACAAAATGTCCATTCCGTTGGGGCCGGCGAACACTCAACCCCCCACGTTTGTCACACTGCACCCATTCGCCCCCCTTCCCCAGAACCAATTTTCCGTCGTCACCGAGCCGGGGAAGGGGGGCAATCGATGGGCGCAGCTACTCTCTTTCCGACGAGAAAAGGTCCCAATGCCAATGCGTGCCCCCCTTCCCCGCAATGGTTGACGACGGTGCCCACGTGATCCGCATCAACGCATGGAGGCACCCGTTGGTGTCACCGGCGGCCAAGGCCGCAGCTGGAAAAACACCAAGCCCTGCCCTCGCAGACCACTTTCACGACGTCATCGTCGGCAGGGCTCT
>JBFMGU010000385.1:0-7403 GCA_040752415.1 Myxococcota bacterium | reverse complement strand
GGTTCCGTCGAGTCGGCAATCTCATCGAGCGGATCATGCACTGCTTCACCCCTGCGGAGATGCCGTGGCTCTTGTCTGCTTAAGCGACGCTATCGACGGCGTCATCATGAAAGGGCGAAGAGCGCACATTCCTCGGACGCGCTGCATGACGCGCTTCGGTACAACCATGGCCTGCTGGATGTTCAACGGGGCGAAAAGCGCATTCGCCTGACGTTGCCCAGCGACGGCGCCACCTGGTTGATGGACCAGCTCGTCGCCTTCTCGTTGGCTCAGAAGCAACAGGTCTGGCTGGAACCATTGGCTCAGGCGCGCGTGACGTGTTCACGGCTGAAGGGTGAGATCGCTGACAAGCCCTCCGTTGACGACATCCGGCGGATGCTTGCACCACAGGGGCTTGACCTCCTCCGCCGCGCAGACGGCTATGTGGTTTCCTACGTTGCTGACACGCCGGTCACGGAGCGGTGTGACACGGGCACGCCCGGCCTCAGCGTACCCTGGGCGGTGAGCATTGGGGCGCTGCGCGGTGCGCGCGACGTCGATGACCTGATGTTCCAGTTTGACCCCGGCGCCCACGAGCAGCAGATCCTCGTGAGGGGCGTGACTGACGTCGAAGTGGGGTGTGGACTGCAGGCCGGTGACCGGATTGTGAACCTGAACGGCCGGCCGATTTCAGTTTCTGGGCTGTGGGCCGCCCGTGATGTTCGAAAGCACCTTCAGCGCAACCGAGGCACCATGGACCTGTTGCGCGAGGGAAAGGCGGTGCGCATCTACCTGCCACACGGAGAGCCTACGGCCCGGCTCGTGGATGTGCTCGCGCAAGGCGCCCCCACGCTGTGGGTTCGGCCCAACGCGCAGCCACTGTTGTGGTGTACCCAGGTGGATAAGCGCTGGTACGACGACCTCAACGCGGTCAACGCAGCGGAACTGCTGGGGCCGCTGGGCTTCACGCTGGGCCTTGATGGCCGCCGGACGTTCATCGACCGCGATGAAGCAGCAGTGTTGCCGCCGGGATGTGCGCACCCCCTGAACGGCATGCTTGCGGGCGGCCAGGTGCGTGTGGCGGATGCGGCCAACGCACCAACGGAGCCTCGCCCGCCGGTCCTGGACCCGCAGTTTGTCGACGGCAAGCTGGATGGCATCCGCATCAATCGTGGCGCGTCCAACGCCTTCCTGCAGGAGCTGCAGCCCGGTGATGTCGTGGTTGCCATGGATGGTGAGCCCATCAAGAAGGATGGCCGCGGATACACGAGGGGCTTGGCGCGGGCACTGCGAGAAGGAAGGGGGGTCCTGACGGTCCGGCGAGGGGAGAAGATGATTCGCGTCGAGCTCCGGGCCCTCGACGGTGGAGCCTCCTCACTGCCGCGAGCCGACGAACCGCTTGCCCGCTGGCCCTGAGCGTTGGCCCGGTCCCATCAACACACGTGGGACGCGGCGGCCGATGTTGAAGAACGGTTCCACCGCTTGAGCTGATCACTGGCCGCAGGTACGCCACGCTGCCTGACCCAGGACGATGGCGGTATGCCAGGCAGGCACAGCAGACCGAGCGCCATGGCGGGAGCGACCAGCGCTACGTCGCTACTGTTCCATTGGCCCATCCTCTTAGTCACTATTACGCTCCCTTCCTGCCATGATTGGGAGATTAGTGTTGCCTGGATTCAACGCGAAATGCCGAGCAGGTGGAGGCTCATGCTACCGGCACAGGCCGAGCAGCTCCCTCGCCTGCGCGGCGCACCGGTGGTGGCTACCTCGACGCATCACCACGAGCGATGAGGGCCTTGGAGGAGTTCATGCTCGGGCTTATCCCCAAGATTCTATATGACATGGTACGCGCACGCGTGGGCGATGCCGCCGCGGACGCTCTCAAGGAGAGCATCGGACTTCCCGTCGACCGCACGTTCCGACTCAACGACGTCTACCCTGATGATGGGTTTCGCCGCATGGCCGCCGCTGCCCAGGCCATGTTGAAGATGCCGGACAGAGAGCTATGGGATGCCTATGCTGATGCCTTCTGTCGAGACGCGTTGCAGCGCTGGCCAACGTGGTGGTCCATGAGCAAGAGCGCGCGGGAGCTCCTGGAACGTCAACCTACCATCCACAACTGCTTCGCAACCGGCGTCCAGGATCCCGCCGCTCGAAATGCCATCACGGATAAATTCCTGGTGGAGCGCCGGCAAGACGAATTGGTGACGCACTATCGCTCCCCCAACTGGCTCTGCGCGCTGTACGAGGCGCTGGCCCGCTGGGTCCTCCGCTACTACGGGGAGACGGCACACATCTCCCAGTCACGTTGCATGAACCGCGGCGACCCTGAGTGCGAGATCCACATCCGGTGGGCGCCGAACTGAGGCCGGGCATGTTCGCGACCTCACATCCGGACGAAACGAAGCTCAGAAGCGCCGTGGACGACCTTGCCAATGAGCTGTGTCGCGCGGTGGATGGCGACTTCAGCTTTGCCGTGACCAGCGCACTTCCCGACGAGACCGTGGAGAAGCTGACCATGCTCGTCAACTTCGTGCTGGACGCAGCGCGGCGCGCCATGCGCCAGTTGGCGGATCAGAACGCGCGGCTTGCGGAGCTGGACCGCCTCAAGAGCGAGTTCCTGGCCAATGTCAGCCACGAGCTGCGGACGCCACTCACACTCATCCAGGGTCCACTGGAGTGTCTCCACACGTCTCCAGAGCTGCCGCCCGCGCTTCGCGAGAGCGTCCAACGCATGAGGCGTAACACCGCCCGACTCGCCGTCATGGTGGATGACCTGCTGGACTTCGCGCGGCTCGAAGCGGACCGCATGCATCCGCGCTGGCAGGCCGTGGACGCATCAAGCCTGGTGGCTGGCGTCGTGGAGGATGCTCAGCCCAGCGCGGCGGCACGCGGCATCACCCTGTCCTTCCACGGGGACGAGAGCCTGGGGCCGGTCCCCGCCGACAAGCGCGTGCTGGAGAAGATCCTGCTCAACCTGCTTGGGAATGCCCTGAAGTTCACGCCGCGCGGCGGGCGGGTCGCCGTCTCCGTGCAAGCCAGGAATGACAAGTGGGAGCTGGCCGTCACCGACACGGGCGTGGGAATCGCGGCGAACAAACAGGCCGGACTCTTCGTGCGCTTCTACCAGGCGGACACCTCCGCGAGCCGCAACTTCGAGGGCACTGGAATCGGGCTCGCGCTGGTCAAGGAGCTCGCGGAGCGCATGGGTGGGTCGGTAGATTTCCTGAGCACCGAAGGGGCGGGCTCGCGCTTCTGGGTGACCCTCCCGCGCAGCCCCGACAGCGTGGCGTCGCTCCCGCGCGAAACAGAGGAGGGCGCGGTCCTGCCGGCCCGCACCGCCCTGCGCGTGGAGGTCTCTCATGAGGCCACGCCTCCACAGGATGGGTCGAAGCCAAGAGTCATGGTCGTGGATGACAACGTCGACATGCGGGGCTTCATCGCCGAGCTGCTCGCCCCGGAATTCGCCGTCGTGACCGCCGAGAACGGTCGCCAGGCGCTGCAGCTGGCCCGTGAGCACGCACCGGAAGTGGTGCTCTCTGACGTCATGATGCCGGAGATGGATGGCCTGGAGCTGTTGGCCCGGTTCCGCGCGGACCCCGTTCTGCGCCGCGCCTCGTTCCTTGTCATCACGGCGCGGGCCGGAGCGGAGGCCGCGGCAACGGGTCTGGATGCCGGGGCGGACGACTACCTTGCCAAGCCTTTCAGTCCCGCGGAGCTGAGAGCACGCGTGCGGTCCGCCTGGCGGCTGCGACGTCAACACGCGGAGCTGGAGGAAAGAACCCAGCAGCTGACGCGGGCCAATGCCGACCTGCAGGAGGCCCAGACCCGGCTGGTGCAGGCGGGGAAGATGGCGGCGCTGGGCACGCTCGTGGCGGGGCTGTCCCATGAGCTCAACAATCCGCTGGGCATCATCCTGATGGCGGCGCAGAGCGCTCGTCGCCACAAGGGCGATGAGGCCGCGCTGGTCACCGCGATGAACAGGATCGAACAAGCGGCTCGTCGAGCAGGTGAGATGGTGCGGGTGCTCGATCTCGCCCGCTGCAAACCGATCAAACGGGAGCGCCTGGAAGTGGGGCCGTTCATGGAGCGCGTGGTCAGCTTTGCGGAGGTGCAGGCCCGCCGACGTCGGGTGCGGGTCGAGCTGGAGCCGCTGGCGCCGGGCCTTCCCGCCGTGTGGGCGTCCCTGCAGCAGATGGAGAGCGCTCTTCTCAACCTTGTGAGCAACGCGGTGGAGGCGTGCCCACCAAGCGGGCTTGTGCGACTGGGCGCTTCGAGGCGTTTCCGCAACGGCGAAGCTGGTCTGGAGATGACCGTGACCGACACCGGGAATGGCATTCCTCCCGACGTCATCAACCACATCTTCGAGCCCTTCTTCACCACGAAGCCCGTGGGCCAGGGTACCGGCCTGGGCCTGTCGATCGTCCAAAACATCGTGCAGGCACACCAGGGCACCATCACACCTGAGAGCACGCCCGGACGCGGCACCACCATGCACCTCTGGCTGCCTGCGGCGACGTCGCCACAACCGGGAGCGACCGCTCCGTTGTAGTGAGAGCGGCGGAGGAGGTGTTCCGTGAGCCCGTCGGAGCCGACCCTGCTCATCGTCGAGGACGAGGCCGACATCAGGGAGCTGCTTGGAACTGAGTTGAAGATGGAGGGATTCCACGTCGAGACCGCGGAAAACGGACGGGTTGCGCTGGATGCCATGGAGCGTCGGAGATTCGACCTGGTCATCACCGATCTGAAGATGCCCGTTGTGGGTGGTCTCGCGGTCCTCGCCCAGGCCAAGCGCGTCAACCCGCCCATTCCGGTGATTGTCGCGACGGGCTGGGCAAGCGCCGGGTCTGCGGATGTGTGTCGCGCATCAGGCGCGGAGGTGGTGCTCCTCAAGCCCTTTGACCTGGATGAGATGATCGGCAACGTGAAGAGGTTGTTGAACGCGCGGTCTGTCGCGCCTCAGGTGTCGTAAGGAGGCCGGGGCCACGTCCAGAGCGAGGTACCTCTCACCCGCAGTTTCCCGGCCTCTCCTGCTTGGCATCACCACCCCATTGCGCCACGCTCGCCGCATGCCGACCGTCGAACCCACCTCCGCTCCCAGCGACGGACTGCTCACCCACGCCTTGCCGCGCGTGGACCACGCCGATGCGTTCCGGGTCGTTGTCGCCGAGAGCACGCCGCTCGATGCGCTGGTCCGTGCCGTGTTCTCCTCCGCCCCCGCATGGGTCGAGCGCATGCTGCGATTGCGCAATGCCCTGGTGAAGCCGTTGGGCCTCAAGACCGATCCTGGCGCGGCAGCGGATGCGCAGTCGGGGCCCGTTGTGCCGGGCGGCCACGTGGGCTTCTTCCGCGTCTACGCGCGCAGCGAGAACGAGGTGCTCCTCGGCGAGGACGACCGGCACCTCGACTTCCGCGTCTCGGTGCGGCTCCAGCGCGAATCCGCGGCGTGCTGGGCCGTGGTGACCACCGTGGTGTGCTTCCACAACTGGGTTGGCCGCGCGTACTTCCTGCCGGTGAAACCCTTCCACCGCATCATCGTGCCGGCGCTGCTGGAGCAGGGCGTGCGCCGTCTGTCCCCTTCGTGAGGTGGCTGCGGTCCGTCCCCGCCAACCCTGGTGCCACGTCGGAACGACGCGCTGCGCACAGGCCTTCGCAGCGTCGAGGGTTGCGCCATGAAGCAGGTCCCAGGTAGTGGCCCAGCACGACGAGGCGGGGATGGCCCCGAAGAGGAGAAGTCATGGCAGTGCGGTGGATGGCGTTCGCACTTTCTGGCGCGCTGGCCCTCCTGGCGTGTACGGGAGCCGACAACGACGAAGGCCGCAACCGCTCCAGTGGAGCCAGCACGGGCGGGGTGGGCACGGGAGCCGGCAGCACGTCGTCCTCAAGCGGAGCCACGTCGTCGGGCTCGCCAACCACCGCCACCAGCTCCTCGGGCGCAGCCAGCTCGTCGAGCGCCGCGGCAACCAGCACCTCCTCCGCCCTATCCTCGTCCTCATCCGGGGGAACGTGCACCGGGGGCATCTTCCCAACCGTGACGTTTCCCTTGGCCTACCTGGAGCCCGCGGAGTTGCTGCGCACCACCACGGGTGTGCTGATGCTGCCGGTACACCAGGGACAGGGCGACGAGTCCTTTGTGATGACACGTTCCACCAGCGGCACCTGGTCCCTGGACGCCATTGACTACCCGCCCAACCGGGAAGACCAGGGCTTCGGCGTGTTTCTCGACGGAGTGCTGGATGCACAGGACCGCCTGCACATCTCCGGGACATCCCTCACCGGCAGCGGACGCGAGCTCTGGCACGCGGTGCGGACGAACAACACGTGGACCCATCACCTCCTGGACGCGGACAGCGAAGCGCTCAGCACCCGCATGGCGCACGTGGCTGGCGCAACATACGTGGTCTATTCCGGGGCCGGCGTCCGTGCCGTTCGCATCACGGATGATGGCACCGTGGGCGGTGTGCAAACGTTCCCGGATTCCACCGCGCACACGCTGAAAGCCGTCGCCGTCAACGCCCAGGGCCACGTGGTGGCGCTGACCGACGACGGGGACGCCCCCCAGAAGACAAGCCATCTCTTCCGACGTCAAAGCGACGGGAGCTGGACCAAGCAGACGCTTTCCCAGCCCAGCGCCTCCGCACGCCACGTCATGCTGGATGACGACGGCGTGGCCCACGTGGTGTTCCAGACCGCGAGCGCGGCGCGGTTTGACAACCTGGCGGTGATGCGGGTTTCCACCTCGGGCCAGGTGCTGGACGTGTCGACGGTGGAGAACAGCTCGGAGATCCTCGTCGGCTCCATCACCACTGCTCGCGCCGCGGGTGGCGCATGGCGCATGGCGTATGAGCGCAACCACTACCGCATGTCGCCGGAACGCAAGGACCTGGTGGTGGCAACGCAGAACAGCTCCGGCGGGTGGGACCTGCTGACCGTGCTGGAGAATCACCAGGATGAGGTGCTGCTGGGTGGCCCCATGCTGCTGGAGGGAAACGTGCTCCACCGCGTCGTGGGTGACCCACAAGAGAACAGCGCCATGCTTCACCGCGTGATCTGCTTCTAAGCGGGACCGACGACGAGACCGTACGGGAAGCATCTCGTCGATTATGCGGCGCAGATGAGCACGCGACGAGCTCCGATGCGAAACCCGCGCCGCGTCCCGGAGACGGACTCCACGCGGACCTCAAGGGGCTGCGTCCAAACAGATTGCCCAGCGTCGTGGCGGGCGAACACCTAACCCCCCACGCTTGTCCCGCTGCGCCCACTCGCCCCCCTTCCCCAGACCCGATTTTCCGTCGTCACCGAGCCGGGGAAGGGGGGCAATCGATGGGCGCAGCTGCCCTCTTTCCGACGAGAAGAAGTCCCAATGCCGATGCGGGCCCCCCTTCCCCGCAGTGGGTGACGACGGGAAAGCGGGTGTGGGGACG
>JBFMGU010000384.1:0-7448 GCA_040752415.1 Myxococcota bacterium | reverse complement strand
CGCCCCGCCCGCCCCCGACGAGGGCGCCGGCGCCGAGGTGGTGGATTTCCAGGCGGAAGCCGCCAAGCGCAAGGGCCGCGACAACGTGGAGCCGCCCGCCGCCGACGCCTCCGACAGCGGCGCCGACCCGCTGGCCGCCATGCTCGCCGACGCGCAGCCGGAGAATGATCCGTTTGCCGGCGCCGCGCCGCTCACCGGCAGCGAGAACGACCCGTTCGCCGCCGTCCCCAACTCGCAGAGCATGGAGGGCCCGCCGCGTGAGTCCACGCGCATGTTCATTGCCGCCGCGGGCCTGGCCAACCGCGGCACCAAGCACAAGGCCTATGCCGCCGTGGGCGGTCTCGCCGTCGTGGCGCTCGGCACGGTGCTGTACCTGGACGCCGCCGGCATCGTCGAGATCCCCATTGCCCACGACGTGGTGAACTTCGGTCTGGCCGCGGTGGACGTGGAGCGCCCGGTCAAGCAGCGCGTGGTGGATGGCGACGACGAGGGCGGCTTCAACATCTCCGGCCTGTTCGGGCAGAAGAAGGAGAAGCCCGTCGCCAAGCGCAAGCACGCGGCCGGCACGCCCGGCGCCGAGGGTGACCACGGTGAGTCGCTGGCCGACGCACTGGCGGGCGCCAAGGCCGGCGACGGCACGGTGCTGGGCGAGCGCAAGGAAGACGGCACGCAGGCCGTGGAGCTCAAGAGCGACCTCGGCACCAGCGAAGCGCTGAAGGCCAAGCTGAGCGTCGACGGGAAGAGGGGCGTGGAGATCCGTCCCGGCGCCGGCGTCACCCCGCAGCCCAAGCCCACCAACACGCCCACCGCCGCCGACATCCCGCTCACCGCCGAGCAGATTGGCAAGGTGGTGGCGGACCAGAAGGCCAGCCTCACCAGCTGCGCCAACGACGCGGCCAAGGCCGGCGAGAAGTACAAGGGCTCGGTGAAGGTGACGGTGACCATCGGCCCGTCGGGCAAGGTGAAGAAGGTCGTCGTCAATGAGCCGGGCGTGGCGAACATGACGTTGGGCCAGTGCCTGGGCCGCGCGTTGATGCGTTGGATCTTCCCCGCCTTCTCCGGGGAGGCCTTTGACGCCGAGCTGACCCTCAAGATGAGCGTGGGCCCCTGACGCTGCTCCTCCACCAGGAAGACGGGCTCGTGTTCATCAGCAAGCCGCCGGGCCTGCTGAGCACGGTGGGTCGTGGCCAGGAGGGTCAGCCCACGGTGGTGAGCGTGCTGCAGGCGGAGCTGGGCCTGCGTGAGCCGCCGCGCCTCTGCCACCGTCTGGACCAGGACACCTCCGGCGTCATGGTGCTGGCGCTCGACGTGGCCGCGCAGCGCGCCGCTTCCGCGGAGTTCGAGCACCACCGCGTGCGCAAGACGTACGTGGCGCTGTGTCACGGGGAGCTGCGCGGCACGCGCGTGGTGGACCTGCCGCTGGGCCCCGACCCGCACGCGCCCCGTCACGACCGCGCCCGCCAGGCCGTGGTGGAGGGCGGCAAACCCGCGCGCACCGTGGTGCTCTCGCTGTGGACGGACGGACAGGTGAGCCTGGTGGCCGCGCGACCAAGCACCGGCCGGGCGCACCAGATCCGCGTGCATCTCTCGTCGGTGGGGCACCCGCTCCTGGGCGACACCGCCTACGGCGGCCGCGACGCGCCCCGCCCCATGCTGCACGCCGCCTTCCTCGCGCTGCGCGCGCTGGGCCGCGACCGGAGCGCGGGCGCCCCGCTGTGGGAGGACCTCTCCGCGCGGCTGCGCGCGCTGGGCGCCCCGGTGCCACTCCCCGCCGAGGTCGACGCCCAGCTCACCGCGGCCATCCGCACCGCGCGCTGAAAACAAAAGGGTGTGGCTCTCATCCTGACGCCTCGCCCGACGAGGCCCTCCAGTAGCGCGGTGCGGCTCCCTCGGGATGACGCTCTGAAGTCCCTGCCAATGAAATCGGGTGCGGCTCTTTTGAAACGACGCTTGGCCGCAGCCGTAAGCACTTCCGCAGGTGGCCGCAATGGGCAGCCCCGGGCCACGCTGTCATGACGACGGAAAACCGGTCCACGCATGCCCCGTTCACGCTGTCGAAGCGACGGGGAAGCGGCCAGCAATGCCCCGGGCCGCGCTGTCATGACGACGGAAAACCGGTCCACGCAATGCCCCGTTCACGCTGTCGAAGCGACGGGGAAGCGGCCAGCAATGTAGGGGCTGCCCGTTGCCGGCACTGCGTGAAAAGGCCCAATGGCCGGCAATGGTCAGCCCCGGGCCACGCTGTCATGACGACGGAGAACCGGTCCACGACGACCAAGCCGGCCCCCACGCGTCCGGAGCTTACGGTTCACCCAGAACGCGCTCCGGCAGCCCGGACGATTCGGGCCACTTCTCCGCTGACGGGAGCCAACTGCTCCAGCACATCGCGTGCCGTTTTCCGTCGTCATGACAGCGCCGCCCCGGGGCTGACCATTGCCGGCCACCTTCACCGTTCACGCGTTACCGGCATCGGGCAGCCCCTACATTGCAGGCCGGTTCTCCTTCGCGCTGAATCGGTCGGTCCGGTCGCATCGCGTGCCGTTTTCCGTCGTCATGACGGCGCGGCGCCGGGCTGACCATTGCCGGCCACCTGCGGACGTGCTTACGGCTGCGGCCAAGCGTCGTTCAAAAGAGCCGCACCCAATGAAATTGGCAGGCAGCAGGAAGGGTCAAGTCCTGCTCACCACTTGGCCGATGGACGCGTTTCGCAGGACTGCCAGTGAAGGCCCTTGTCCTCGTTCGTCCCTTTTGCCCGCGCGTCCCATTCACGGTTAGTCCTGCGAAGCGACACCGCCGCCGAGAGGAGAGCAGGACTTGAGCTTCTTTGTTGCCTGCCAATCTCATTGGCAGGGAGCGCGGGAAGAGGCGTCAGGATGAGAGCCACACTCAAACAAAAAGGCCCGCGGTTCAGGCGGGCCTCTCTGCTGCGTGGTGATGGCGGTGCTTCAGCGCATGCCGGCCTGCGCGTGCATGGTGCGCTCGACGGAGCCGGAGCGGAAGGTCACGTCGCCACCCTCACGGTCCTCCAGGCGCAGCATGAAGTTGTTGGCCGCCACGCCGCGGTCGGTGGTGATGTTGAACTCCGCGTCCACGCCCGCCGGACGCGTCACCACGCCGGCGCCGCCGGTCAGCACCTCGCAGTCGCCGCGCAGCGGGAAGTCCTGCACCGCCAGGTTCATCGGGTGGCAGCTCAGCTCGGCCTCCTCACCGGGCTCCAGCGAGCCGTCGTTGCAGCGCGGGCAGTCCACCAGCACGTCGGTGGCGGCCACCACGTTCACGGTGATGCGGTCCCGACGCACCTCACCGTCCGCCGTGGTCACCTCCGCGATGATCTCCGTGGTGCCCGGCTGGCCAGCCATCATGATGAAGGTGCACTCGTTGTCTTCCGTCTCGTTGGGCTCCTTGTCGGTCTGCACGCACTGCGCCTCGTCGGTGCAGCCGAGAATGGCGCTCATCATGGGCGCGCGGGAGGAGCAGCCCAGCATGCCGTAGCAGCGGTCGGTCACCGTGGGCGCCCACACCTTCACCTTGAAGGGGGAGCCCGCGGCCACAGCGCCGTCGACGTCGAAGCTCAGCTGCGCTTCCTTCCCGTTGGGAACCTCACCACCCACCGGCAGGGACACCGTGCAGCCCGTCACCAGACCAAGCGCCACGAGGGCGACGCCACCAAAGCGCTGAACCATCACATCCTCCGACGGTCTCCGCCGGGAGACCCGCGTGTTCAACTCCCAACGGAGCGGTCACGCCAAAACGCCCAGGTACCCTTCCGTGACGACCTCACGGATTGAGGCATTGTGACGCTTTTTGGGCACTTCGCAAGGACTTCTGCAGTCTTCACGCGTTGCCCACATGGCCCCACAATCACGGCGGCCGCGTCATCAGGTTGTCGTCTTCATTGGGTGATTTCCGGTGCAGCGCTGTTCTATCGCTCAGCCGCGCACCACGCTGTGTCGTGAAGCCACCGCGTCGTCCAGCATGCGCTGGATCCGCGTGCGCACCTCGTCGGTCAGGCGCATCACCGTGGCGTCATCCTGGTAGGCCCGGCGCGGCACGTCGCGGAACAGGGGCGCGCCGACGTGGATGGACCAACGGGTGGGCAGCGGCACCAGGCCCAACAGCCCCAACCACGGGAAGGTGGCGGTGACGGGCAGGCGCGGGAAACCGGCGCGCGCCGCACCGCCCAGTCGTCCCAGCATGGGATGCAGCTCCTCCGCCCCAACGATGGCCACCGGGATGATGGGCGTCCCCGTGCGCAGCGCCATCCGCACGAACCCGCCGCGACCAAACCGCTGCAGACGGTAGCGGTCACGGTAGAGCTTGGTGAGCCCCTGCATCCCCTCGGGGAAGACGGTGAGCGCCTCCCCCGCGTTCAGCATCCGCTCGGCGGTGTCCGCGTCCGCGTGCACCGCGCCCAGCCCGCGCAACAGCCCGCCCAGCCCCGTCGCGCGCATGAACGCGTCCTCCACCAGCGGCCGCACCAGCCGACCATGCGCGTGCTCCCGCGCAATGACGTGCATCAGCATCACCGCGTCGTAGGGCAGCAGCCCGCCGTGGTTGGACACCAGCATGGCCCGACCCGCCGCCGGCACGTGCTCCACGCCCTGCACGCGGATGCGCCAGTAGCGCTCCCGCAGGAAGTCCAGCACCGGGGCCGCGCGACGGCGGACCGTGCCATCCAGCGGCGGAATGGCCACCGGGTCGCCGGCGCGGCGCAAACGCGAGTACAGGTCGCGCAATCCCATCCGCGGCTCGGCGGGCGGCGCTTCCGCGGGCGCGCTCGTCGGAGCGGCGGTCTCGACGGGCGCCACGTCCGCCAGCTCGCCCACCACCTCGTCCACAAACGGTTGCAGCGCGGTCTGGGGCGGCGCGGCCTCCGGGGACGGTGACGACGGGGCACCCCGGGCCTTGCGCGCCGGAGCGACCTGCGTTGTCTCCCGCGCCCGACGGGCAAACGGGTCCTTGCCCAGCACGCTCCTGCCACCCATCCGCTCGCCTCCCGCCGCCGCCATGTCCATGCGCTCCCCCGCCCCGGTATCCGTCGTGATCACCGCTGATGTGTGCATGCGGTTCCCAACGTCTGCCGCTGGCGCCAGATTCCTCCGCGCGGCATCCATGGCGGGCATGCGCGGTGCGTGTCAATCGGCGGAGATTTTCTGGATCTTCCAGAGGCTCCGGCGCAGATTCCGCGACGTGATGCGTGCTGCACTCCTGCGCCCACGTGCCGGGATCGCGCTGTGGCTTGGAGCCATGCTCTGGGCCACGGGCGTGCGCGCGCAGCCTGCTGGCGCCATCCACGCGGGCCCCGCGCCCACCGACCGCTCCGCGCCCGCGCTCTACGGCGCCTACTGCGCCAACTGCCACGGCGCCCAGGCTCGCGGCGACGGTCCGCTCTCGGCGCAGCTCTCCATGAGCGTGCCGGACCTGCGTCGCGGCATGCGGGTGTCCTCCAGCACGGATCCCACCGCGTTCACGGTGCAGGACGTCACCAGCGTGCTGGAGCGCGGCGTCCCCGACAGTCCCATGCCCTCCTACGCCGGGCTGTTCACCAAGCCGGAGCTGGAGGCGCTCTCCCGCCACGTCATCAAGCTGGCCGGCGTCGACGAGAAGGCTCCGGCGTTGGACCTGGGGCCCGCGCCGGAGCCCAGCCAGGACAACGTGGTGGAGGGCGCGTTCATCTACGCGCGGGCCGGCTGCGCGCTGTGCCACGGCCACGACGGTCGCGGCGGCCCCGCACCGCAGGTCCCGCGTCGCAATGACGACGGCAGCGTGGCGCGCTTCCCGGACCTCACCAAGCCGGTGACCTGGCGCGGGGGCCAGACCGCGCGGGACATTGCCGCGCGCGTGGCCAAGGGTGTCCCCGGCACCCCCATGCCCACCTACCGTCCCGCGCTGAAGGATCGTGAGCTGTGGTTGGTGGCGCTGTACGTCGAGTCGCTGGCGGAGGTGACCGCGCTGCCCGCGCTGGCCGAGGCCTGGGCCGCCCAGCCCGTCACCATGGAGCCCGCCGAGCGCGGCACGCACCTCTGGCAGGTCAACACCTGTTACACCTGTCACCAGGCGGAGCGGCCGGGGTCGCAGGCCGGCATCACCGCCGTCGACCTGGGGCCGTTTGGCGTGGCCTACGCGGGTCACGTCACGCAGGCCCAGGGACGCCACCAGCGTGGGCAGATTGCCGAGCAGCTCAAGGCCGCCCTGCACCAGGGCCTCGGCGTCGACGGGCGGCGGCTCAGCCCCATTGCCATGCCCTGGCACCACTACGCCGCCTTCTCCGACGCTGACGTGGACGCCATGGCGGAGGTCCTCTCCACGCAGCCGCGCGCGCCCCGGCCGGTGCCGCCCCGTCGCGACGCCAGCTGGGGTGATCAGCTCACGCGCAAGATCTCCGCGGCGGCACGGGTGAGCGTGCTGGAGGCGCGCCTGGGTCCCGTGCCCGAGGGAGGAGGCCCCGGCGCCGACCCGCGCTACGTGGCCGCGGCGGTGATGGGCGTGGGCGTGCTGGTGTGGTTCGTGATGCTGATGCTGGCACTGGGCGGCGCCAAGCGCGGTCGCTCCCGACGGACAGCCACCGCGTTCGTCCCGCTGCCGGTGGCCGCGCTGCTCGCCGCGCTGATGATCTGGCCGGCGCATGATCTCCTGCCGGAGGGCCAGCTGCGCACCATGATGGGCGCCCCGCTGCCGGAGCCGGAAGGGATCCGCGAGGAGGCCGCGCGTCGCCTGGCGCTGCGGGGCCGCGACCTGGTCTCCGCCGCCGCGTGCGCCTCCTGCCACACCGCCTACAACCCCTACCAGCTCGGCGCGCCCCGGCATCCGCTGGCCGGCGGCACGCGCCTGCGCGGCAGGTCGTTCGGTCGCGTCTACGCCAGCAACCTCACTCCCGACGGCAACACCGGCCTGGGCGGCTGGAGCCGCGAGGAGATGCGGCGGGCCATCCGCGGCGGCGTGGGTCGCGACGGGCGCGTCTTCCACCCGCAGGCCATGCCCTACGACCACTTCGGCGGCTACACCGACGTGGAGCTGGAGGCCATCATCACCTACCTGCGCGCCATCCCCGCCATCACGCACCGCATGCCGGAGCGTGGCACCGAGGAGAGCGTGGAGGGAATGGCCTGGAGCCTGTTCGACTACGGGGAGTGACGTCGGGCGCGGGGCACTTCACAGGAAGATGGTGCGCGGCAGGAACATGGTGAGCGGGGATTCATCCGCGGCCTTGTCGTCGGGCTTCATGTGGCCCAGCACTTCCGCGCCCACGCCGAACCCGGCCCCGGCCGCGCCCAGCAGCGCCCCCACCGCCAGCCCCGCCAGCGACGCCGCCGAGAGCATGGCGCCAATGGCCACGAACGCAATGCTGTAGCTGGCCATCCCCGGCGAGGCGGACCGCGAGAGCAGCGCGGCCCCGACGGCACCGGCGGCAAACGACGCGGTCCAGACCACCACCCACGCGGCGTACA
>JBFMGU010000383.1:0-7498 GCA_040752415.1 Myxococcota bacterium | reverse complement strand
GCAGCCCAGCGCCGCGGCACATCTACGCCTCCCCACACCGTGGGGGAGGTCGGCCGCCACGACGAGAAATCGGTGCACGCGAGGCGGCCGGGTGGGGGGGCCACCTCGCCACCAACCCCTTGGCCAACGCGTTCCCTACTCGCGGCGCTCGAGGACGAAGTCGTCCATCACCAGCACGTCCATGCGCGTCTTCAGGAAGCAGTTCAGCGCGTCCTGCGGCGTGCACACCACCGGCTCGTTCTCATTGAAGCTGGTGTTCAGCACCACCGGCACGCCGGTCCTCCGCTCGAAAGCCTGGATGAGCCGGTAGTACCGGGCGTTGTGCTTCTCCTCCACGGTCTGCAGCCGCCCGCTGCCATCCACGTGGGTCACCGCGGGAATGCGCGCCCGCTTGTCCTCGCGCACGTCGTAGACCATCAGCATCGTCGGGCTGGGCCAGTCGTGCACGAACCACTCGCCGGTCTTCTCGGCGAGCACGCTGGGCGCAAAGGGCCGGAACGCCTCACGGTGCTTGATGCGGCTGTTGAGGATGTCCTTCATCTCCGCCCGACGAGGATCCGCCACGATGGACCGGTTCCCCAGCGCGCGCGGCCCGAACTCCATCTGCCCCTGGAACCACCCCACCACCTTCCCCTGCTCGATGTGCGAGGCCACGCGGTCGTAGAACGCGTCGTCGGACAGCTCGGCGACGGTGATGTCCTTGAGCGCGTCCCGGCTCTTCTCCAGCACCGCGCGCACTTCCCGACGAGAAAACGCCGGTCCGGTGTACGCGTGCTCCATCTGCCACACGCGCGGCCGACCCAGCCCCACGCACCACACCCACAACGCCGCGCCCAGGCTGGTACCGTTGTCGCCGGCGGCAGGCTGCACGAACACGTCGGTGAACGCGGTCCGCTCCCGAACCTTCCCGTTGGCCACGCTGTTGAGCGCCACGCCACCCGCCAGGCAAAGGTTCCTCTCGCCGGTGCGGGCCTGGTGGGCGCGCAGCAGGTTGAAGATGGCGTCCTCCAGCGTGGCCTGCAGGGTGGACGCCACGTCGTGGACGTAGGTGGTGTAGGCGCCACCCGGCTCCCGCGGCGGGCCCAGCAGGTCCACCAGCGCCTGGGTGTACAGCAGGCCCACGTGCGGGCTGCCGTCGTCCCAGGTCATCTCCACGCCCTCGGAGGCGTGCCGGAAGTACTTGAGGTTGAGCTCGAAGGTGCCGTCGTCCTGGAGGCGGATGAGCTCCCGGAAGCGGTCGCGGTGGACCGGGTTGCCGTAGGGCGCCAGCCCCATGACCTTTCCCTCGTCGCCGTACTTGGGGAAGCCCAGCCACTGGGTCACCGCGGTGTAGAGGATGCCCAGGCTGTGCGGGAACTCCACCTGCCCCTGCACCGTGAAGCTGTTGCCTGCGCCCACCCCCCACATCGTCGAGACGAAGTCACCAAACCCGTCCAACGTCACCACCGCGGCGCGCTCGAACGGCGAGGCGAACAACGCGCTGGCCAGGTGCGCGCGGTGGTGCTCCACGTTCCACACGCGTGCGTTGAGCTCGTCGCGGGGGATGCCCAGGGCCTGGCACACCAGCGCGTCCACCGCTCGCACCCGGGCCGCGTTCCCCAGCCGGTCCCGCGCGCTCTCCGCCAGCGCGCCGCCGTTCATCCGCTGGCTCGCGAACAGCGCCTTCTTGTGCAGGTTGGCGCCGGGGTCCCGACCGATGGCGATGTGGTCGATCTCGTCGGGGCGGACGTCCGCCACGCGCAGCACCTCACGCACCGCCATGGACGGGAAGCCCGCGCAGTGCTTCACGCGGTTGAGGCGTTCCTCCTCGATGGCGCAGGCCAGCTTGCCGTCGATGAGCAGTGCCGCGCTGGCGTCACCGTGGAACGCATTGATGCCGAGGATGATGGACATGCGGAAGTGGCTCCTGGCCCCATGGGTGGACCGGCGCGCCCAAGCTGTTCACCCGGGAGGCCGTCGCAGAAGGCCGCGGAAACTATGGGGTTCCCGGCGCGTCCTCAAGCCGCTGCCCCCCGGCAATCTGGTGGTCCCTCCTCGCCGCGCGTACAGTCCGGGTGCTTGAGCGTGACGCGGGACATGGCGTGGCGTCGCCCGCTGTGGGGGGTGGTCCTGGCGTGCCTGGCCGGGACGCTGGGCGCCTGCGTGCAGTGCAAGGACGACGAGGTCCTCTCGGGAGGACGCTGCGTGGCGCAGTGCAACGCCGACGGCGACTGCGGCGCGGGCAGGGTCTGCGAGCACGGCCTGTGTCAGGAGGGCGCGCGGGTCGTCGTCGACGGCGGTGGCACCGCGCGGAGCTCGTCGTCCAGCACGTCGTCGGGGAGCGGGAGCGCGGCCGCCAGCACGTCCTCGTCGGGAGGGAGCAGCAGTGGCGGCGCCACCAGCAGCACCGCGTCCATCGCCACCACCTCAAGCTCGAGCACCGGCGCCACCAGCGGCGCGGGCTCCACCTCGTCCTCCACCGGCGGGAGCACCAGCGGCGGAGTGGGTTGCCTGGACGCGGGCGCGTGTGACGACGGAAACCCGTGCACCGAGGACCAATGTGTGGCCGGTGAGTGCACGCACCCCATGAGCGTGGCGCCCTGCAACGACGGGGACGCGTGCACGCGGTTGGACAGCTGCCAGGCCGGCGTGTGCCGCGGTCAGCCCTACAGCTGCGACGACGCCAACCCCTGCACCGACGACGCCTGCAACGGCGACGGCACCTGTTTGAACCTGGCCAACACGCTCAGCTGCAACGACGCCAACGCGTGCACCCGTTCCGACGTGTGCGGCAACACCACCTGCGCCGGCGTGCCCTACAGCTGCGACGACGGGAATCCCTGCACCGACGACACTTGCAACGGCGACGGCACCTGCACGCACACCAACCACCAGCGCGAGTGCAACGACGGCAACGCCTGCACCCGCAACGACGCGTGCCAGGGCGGCCAATGCGCGGGCATCGCGTACAGCTGTGACGACGGGAACCCGTGCACCGACGATGCCTGCAACGGCGACGGGACGTGCACGGCCACCAACAACCAGCGCCCGTGCAACGACGGGAACGTGTGCAGCCACACCGACCGCTGCCAGGGCGGCCAGTGCCGGGGCACCACCTACAGCTGCAATGACAACAACCCCTGCACCGACGACAACTGCATCGGCGACGGCACCTGCGGCCATCCCAACCGCCCCAACGGCCAGCTCTGCGCCGACGACGGCAACATGTGCGGCCGACCGCTGCGCTGCCACGTGTGCTCGGGCGGGCAGTGCGAGGTGAACAGCCCGCACTATGACAGCCAGTGTCGACCCTCGTGCGGGGAAGCGGGGAACCTGTGCGACGTGGAGCCCATCTGCTGCTCCGGCGGCGCCTCGTGCACGTCGGGAACGTTGGGGGCCAGCGCGGACTGCTCGCAGTGCTGCATCGAGTCCTGCTGGTGAAGGCTAGCGGCCGCGCGCGGGGTGCATGACGACGAGCGGCCAGTTCCAGCGCATCCGCGACGTGAGCCAGGTGGCGGCGAAAGCGGCATAGTCGCGCCAGGGCCGGGTGGCGCCGCCGGTGGCCGTCCACGCCGTCACCAGCTTCCGCTCCAGCGCCAGGTCCCTTCGCCAGCGCGCGTGGTCGCGGGCCAGCTCCGCCTCCAGCTCCGCGGACTTCAGCCAGCGCACCGGGCATAGTGACTGGTCGCCCACCTCCAGCGTGCGGCCGCCCACGCGCAGCCGGAAGGGATAGAAGCGGCACAACGCGGGACGGTGCGCGTGCGCACTGCAGCGGCCCTGGTCGCGCAGGCGGTGCAGGAGCGCGCAGGCTCCGTCGTCATCCTGGCGCAGGCGGAGCACGGTGAGCCCGTCGTCCAGCGGGATGGGCACGCTGGCCAGCCGGTTGGCCTTCTCCGGCGGACAGTCCACACGCTGCACCACGTATTCCAAGGTCACCAGCTGCGCGCGGGCCAAGCGCAATGCCTCCACCGTGGTCAGCTCCACGTTGGCCCCCGACGCGCAGCAGTTTCCCGCGCACCCGCCACAGGGATGCGTGGCGTGCACGCGCGCCAGCAGCGAACGCGGCGCGGTCAGCGAGACCTCGGTGACGTCGGGAACATCCAGGATGCGCAGTCGGGAAGAAGCCATCTCAGAACGGGCCGGCGTCGGCGTAGAACTCGTGGGCCAGCGCGCGGCACAGCTCGTCCCCGCCGTCGGGGATGCCGGCATCCCGCTGACAGGGGTCGTCCATGGGCAGGTCCACGCCGGCCACCACCTTGCGCGCGGAGGCGCTGGCGCCGGTCTTGTCGAACACCTTCACGTGCAACTCGAAGGGCTCGGTGCCGCACACCTCCGGGCTGCAGCGCGGCGGTCCCAGCCCCAACCGCGCGGCCACGCCCACCACCTCCTGCTCACCGTCGTGCTCGCCAGCCGTGAGGCACTCCGGGCTCTGGCTCCAGGGCCGGAACGCGCCCCCGTCCTGGGCACGCATCTCCCAGCGCACCGTCACCTCAGGCCCCAGGCCGCGCGTGCGCAGGCTCAGCCAGACGTGCTGACCGCCTTGCGGGCCGCGGTCGCCACGCCAGCGCTCGCCGTCGCGGTGGGGCTCAAACGCGCTCTGACCGCCGCCCAACTCGACTTGGGGCGGGCCTTCCACGCTCCCGGACTGGAGCTGGCAGCGGACGGAGGATGGAGAAGGAGGGGTGGGAGGCGCGTCACAAGCGCAGCGCGACAGCGTCACAAGCCCGGTCGCGACCAGCAGGCGCCATCCCATGCGCGGGTGCTTACAGGACTCACTGCGGGGTGTGGGCCTCGGCCTCGCCCTTGATGTCGACCTGGATGTCGAACCCGGCCACGGCGCCGCTGTTCATGCAGGCCACCATCATGAACTTCACCTTGCCATTGCCGGCCGCCAGCGCGCCGTCGAGCCACTCGGTGACCTTGTTGCCGTCGAAGTTGCGCGGCGGCAGGGACGCGCCCTCGGCAACGTCGACCTCGTAATCGCCCAGGTCCACGTCGCGGGGCAGGTCCTGCGGGGGCGTACCGTCGCCGATGTCGAACTTGCAGCTGCCGCTCAGGTGGGTGGCGGTGTTGGTGGCGGTGATGTTCTTGACCGTCATCAGGACCTCGATGATGCGCAGCGTGGCGAACTCACCGGCCTGCGCCTTCAGGTCCGTGTACTCCCCCAGGTCAATCTCTTCCTCGGTCTCGATGCAGCTGGGCGTCTCATCGTCGTCGACACCGTTGAACGAGAAGTTCAGGGTGGTATTCCAGTCGCTGATCAGCTGACGCAGCTGGCCGTTCTCACAGGAGAAGCCGGAAAGCAGGAACACGCACAACGCTGAGGCAAGAACGCGCTTCATGAGACAAGCCCCCTTGAAGGGAAAGCGGGCGACGGGCCCGGGGATGGGCCGCCTGCATAGCATCGGCGGAATCAAGTTGGCCAGGGACTTTTCGCCGTGATGTAGGGCACACATCCTAAACCCGCATCGCGAAGAATTCGCCGTCGCGTCGGAAGCGAAGACGGGAAATCTACCTGCCACGCGTTGACGTTCCACCACTCTGCGACCCGATGGAGTCCCGTCGCCTCCGAACGGCTCCAAGCAACCCGTGGAAAACCCCAGCACAGGTCCGGTCTGCTCGTCGTCGCGCCGGACCGGGTGGCGACCGTCCCGTGGTGGGGGCGGGCGCGGGTGACCCACCTCGCCACGTCTTCATCACGGGACGCGCGAGGCAGCGGAAATGCAACGACGCGTTGACAAGGCGCGTGTTACAGGGCCCCCGTTTCCGGTTGCGAGGAGAAACATCCATGGAGATGCGAATGGTCCGGCACGCGTGCTGGGCGGGTTGTCTGGTGGTGGGCACGGCCCTGGCGGGTTGCACCGGTGGAGGAACCCAGGCGCAGGGGAACAGCTCGTCGGGAGAGACCTCCACCTCGTCCAGTTCCTCGTCCTCATCCGGTTCGTCCACCACCACGTCGGGTGGGTCCTCCTCGTCGAGCGGCGCGGCCACGAGCAGCGGAACCAGCTCCGCCAGCGCATCGACGTCGTCCTCCGCATCCTCTTCGAGCTCCAGCGGGGCAGCCAGCAGCACCGGGGGCTCCTCCAGCACCGCCACCGCGTCCTCCTCGTCGGGCGCGCTCACCGGCACGTCGTCATCCAGCAGCTCCAGCGGCGGGAGCACGGGAACCACGTCGTCGTCCGGCAGCTCCTCCGGGGTGACCAGCACGTCTTCATCCAGCAGCGGGACCACCAGCAGCACCTCGTCATCCAGCGGCTCCGGTGGCGGGACGACGGGAACCTCCTCCTCCACGGGCAGCACCAGCAGCAGCGGCGGGGCCTCTTCCACCAGCAGCGGGGGCGCCACGACGTCGGTGGGGACGTCCTCCTCGGGCGCGGTGGGCTCGTCCTCGTCCACCGGCGGGAGCTCCAGCAGCATGGATCCCTGCGCGGAGGGATGCGCGGAGGGCACACTGGATGCCGACGGCAACCCGGCCACCGGCACCTGCGGCTGCGAGCACTCCTGCGCCCTGGACGGGTGCCCGCAGGACCTCCACGACGTGGATGGCAATCCCCTCACCGGCACTTGCGGCTGCGAGTACCAGTGCACCCAGACCGCGTCGTCCGATGACCCCATCGATCCCGACTTCACCGACGACAACTGCGACGGCAGCGACGGCCTGGTGGAGCAGTGCGTCTACGTCTCCGCGTCGCAGGGCAGCGACCTGGGCGGCGACGGCACACGCTTCTCCCCGCTGCAGACCATTGCCGGCGCCATCCAGCACGCCCAGGCCCACGGCGTCCCCGCGGTGTGCCTCTCCGGCGAGGTCTACAACGAGGCGGTGACCCTGGTGTCGGGGATCAGCCTCTACGGCGGCTTTGACCCCAATGACCCGGACTTCCGGTTCCGTCGCAGCGCCAACGCGGTCACCACCATCACTGCGCCGGCGCTGGTGGTGGATGCGCCCCAGGTCGACGTCGACACGCACGTGGAGGGCGTGACCCTCTCCGCGCTGGCTCCCGCGGTGGACGGCGCCAGCACCTACGGGGTGCGCCTGGGCGGCGGCACGGGGACGCTGTACGTGCGGTACAACGTCGTCACCGCGGCGGGCGGCCGGACCGGCGCGCGCGGGAACGACGGGCAGCCCCACGTCAACTTCGCGCTGGGCGGCGCCAACGGCGTCAACGGTTGCACCGGGACGGGTTGTGGTCTGGGAGCAAACGCCCCCGCCTGCACCGAGCCGGGCGGCAAGGGCGGCAACGGCGGATACAACAACGGCAGCGGACAGCCGGGCAGCCCGGGGTCCGGCAACGCCAACGGCGGAGGGGCGGGGACGTCGTCGGGCGTATGCTCCACGCCCAGTGGTGGCGGCGGGCGTGGCACCGACGGCGCCCCGGGCACGGCAGGCAACCCCGGCAACGGCGGCGCCCCGTTGGGGACCGTGGGGAACGGTTACCTGGCGGCCAACGGCGGCAACGGCGGCGCGGGGACCAACGGGCGCGGCGGTGGTGGCGGCGGGGGTGGGGGCGGCGGTGCTTCC
>JBFMGU010000382.1:0-7529 GCA_040752415.1 Myxococcota bacterium | reverse complement strand
TCGTCGTGGAGATTCCGCGCTGCGCCCCGCCCGGCGTCAGCGTGCGGCCATCGCCCGCGGGCCCGCGTCGCCGCACGCAGGAGCTGCAGGCCGCCACGGAGGGCCAGACCGGTGTTGCTCCCTGCGCCTCACGGATCGCGGGTCCTGAGGGTCGCGCGCTGATCCTGGTGGTGGAGGACAACGCCGAGATGAACCGGTTCATCTGCGAGGGCCTGGAACCGCACTACCGCGTGGCGTCGGCGCTGAACGGCCGGGAGGGCGTGCCCATGGCCATGCGGCTCCACCCGGACATCATCATCACCGACGTCATGATGCCGGAGCTGGGCGGGGACGAGCTGGTGGGCGCCCTGCGCGCCCATCCGGACCTCAAGGACATCCCCGTCATCGTGCTCACCGCCAAGGCCGACGACGAGCTGCGCGTGCGGCTCCTGCGCGAAGGTGCCCAGGACTACCTGACCAAGCCCTGCTCCATGGAAGAGCTCCTTGCCCGCGTTGGAAACATCCTCGCACTGAAGCGCGCCGAGGAGAGCAGTCGCACGCTGAGCCAACGACTGCTGCACGTGAGCCAGGCCAGCATGGAGGTCTATGAAGCCGTGGCGGGCTTGCCGGAGAGCAGCATGGATGCGGTCCTCAAGACCATCGTGCTGCAGGCCCAGGCGCTGACGGGCGCCAGCTATGCCGCGGTGGGTCTTGGCAACGACCCGAACCGCCCCTTCAACCCCTGGGTGTCCGTGGGCGTGTCCCAGGAGGTGGAGCGCGCCATTGGGCGGCACCCGCGCCCGGTGGGAACGCTGGGAATCGTGGCGCAGGACGGACAGGTCTGTCGTCTGCGCGACGTCAGGGAAGATCCTTCCTACCGTGGCGTGCCGGCCCAGCACCCGGAAGTGACCAGCTTCCTCGGCGTCCCCATCTCGTTCCGCGGGCAGAGCGTGGGCAATCTCTACCTCGCCAACAAACGCGGCGGCGACGAGTTCACCGATCACGACCAGGCCATGGTGGAGATGTTGGCCGCGCGCGTGGGTGCCGCCGTGGAAACGGCGCGCCTCTATCAAGCACAGGGAATGGAACGCGCGTGGTTGCAGATGGTGGTGGAACAAGCCCCGGAGGGCATCCTCATCGTCGACGCGCACGGCCGCATCACCGTCCAGAACCGGGGCCTCCTGACGCTGGCCTCCAACGTGGGCACGCGCGACCCCCTGGGTAATCCCATCAACCTGGACATGAGGACCCCCTCCGGCGGGACGACGGAGCCAGGTCGTCTTCCCCACATCCGCGCGCTGCGGGAGGGAGAGGTCACGAGCCAGGAAGAGGGCCTGCTGCGACGAGCCGACGGCACGCTGGTGCCGGTGCTGCTCAGCGCGGCGCCGGTCCGGGACGCTCGGGGAGCCATTGCCGGGGCGTGCCTGGTGGTCCAGGACATCACGGTGATGAAGCAGCTGGAGCGCCTGCGCGAGGAGTGGACCTCCATGGTGGCCCATGACCTCCGGCAGCCGGTCCAGACCATTGCCATGGCGGCGGAGATGCTCGCGCGCACGTCGACGGGAATGGCGGAGGTCAGCGCGCGCGCCGTGGATTCCATCCGTCGCGGGGCAGCAAGCCTCAACCGGATGATCAGTGACCTCTCGGACGCCTCCCGCCTTGAGGCACGTCGGCTTACGCTCCAGCGTCGTGCCGTGGGCCTGGCCGCGCTCATTCGCGACACCGTGGAACATGACCCGGACGTGGCGAGCCGGTGCACGGTGGAGGTGTCCAGCAACGGCGACGAGAAAGTGTGGGGCGACCCCATGCGGCTGGCCCAGGTGGTGGGCAACCTGTTGTCCAATGCCGCCAGGTACAGTGATCCCGGGACGCCCATCGACGTCACCGTGGAGCAACGGGACGGCTTCCTCGAGGTGGTGGTCACCAATCGCGGCCACGGCATTCCCGTGGAGGAGCTGGGGCGCATCTTCGAGCGCTTCGAGCGTGGGGCGCACGCGCGTGGATTGACCGCCGGCACCGGGCTGGGGCTGCACATCGCCAAGGGTCTCGTCGAGGCGCACGGGGGACGCATCTGGGCGGAGAGCGAGCTGGACGGCCTGACCAGGTTCCATTTCACCATCCCGCTCCTGGGTGCCGAGGTACAGCCGGAGGACCGCAGGCCACGAGCGCCCCGGGGTGACTCTCCGTCCCTGCCGCACTGACACCCTCGCGTGAGCACCTCAACCTGGCCCGCGGCTTCTTCCACGTCGCCACGGCGCCACCGGCAGACCACGCAGGAAGCGTGTGTCCACGCTGGGCGGATGGTGTGCTCATGGCTAGCTCCACACAGGCGCCGCTTGCGACCGTCACGCCTCCACGGAACGCCCGCACTCGGCGTCGAGGTCGCGCGGGCGCTGCGTGAGGTGTCCCATGTTCGCTCGGGGTGGGTGTGTTCTCGCGCGTGTCCGCGCGCCCTGGAAGCTCCTGCTTGGCGCCCTGCTCCTCCTCGAGGCTTCCTGCGCTCCGCGCGCGGGGAGCAGTCCGGAAAACGGGATCACCGCCCGCTGTGACGACGGGATTCAGAACGGCACGGAAACCAGCGTGGATTGCGGCGGCCGGGATTGTGTGCCGTGCAGCCATCGGCGCGCGTGCGTCCAATCCTCGGACTGCGACGGGCGCGCATGTGTGGGGGGCTGGTGCGAGGATGACACGTGCGACAACGACGCGCTCGACACCGGCGAGACCGACGTCGACTGCGGGGGTGTCATGTGCGGCGCCTGCCTGCCCGGTGACCGCTGTGTGGCGCCCTCCGACTGCGCCAGCGGCGTCTGCGCGGAGGACACCTGCGTGCGCCCGGCTTGTGCTGACGGCATCCGCAACGGCGACGAGACCGACGTCGACTGCGGCGGCCAGGACTGCGCAGGCTGCCGCGTTGGGCTCGCGTGCCAGGGACGCGCGGATTGCCTGGGCGGGACCTGCGTGGGCGGCTTCTGCGTCACCGCCAGGTGTGACGACGGAGTCAGCAACGGGCTCGAGACCGACGTGGATTGCGGCGGCCGGACCTGCGCGCCGTGCGGCGACGGATTGGGTTGCGTGGCGGAAGGAGATTGCGCCAGCGGCGTGTGCGTGGCGGGCGCGTGTGCCGAGCGGTCCTGCACCGACGGTGTGCGCAATGGCGACGAGACTGGCGTCGACTGCGGCGGAGGGACCTGCCCCGGTTGCCCCAACGGACAGGCCTGTCGCGTCGTTGGCGATTGCACCAGCGGTGCTTGCCGGCAGGGCCTATGCATCGCGCCCACCTGCCTGGACCGCGTGCGCAGTGTCCAGGAGACCGACGTGGACTGCGGCGGACCGGACTGCGCGGATTGCCCCGCGGGCCAGCGCTGCGTGACGGGGAACGACTGTGAAACACGCGTCTGCACCAACGGCACGTGCGCCGCTCCCACGTGCAGCGACGGCGTCGTGAACGGCGAGGAGACCGCCAGCGACTGCGGTGGTCCGGCCTGCCCCGACTGCGTCGACGGCCAGCGCTGCCTGGTGGGCAATGACTGCGCCAGCGCCGTGTGCGCGGGAACCGTGTGCCGCCCGGGAACCTGCGCCGACAACGTCCTGAACGGGACCGAGACCGACGTCGACTGCGGCGGCACCGGCTGTGACGGATGCGCCACCGGTCATGCCTGCCGTTTGGCCACCGACTGCGCCAGCGGCGTGTGCTCCGGCGGAACCTGCCGGCCGCCAACCTGCGGCGACAACGTCCAGAACGGGAGCGAGACGGACGTGGATTGCGGCGGGTGGGACTGCGGCCCCTGTGACGACGGGTTGCGCTGCGAGCTCAACCACGACTGCACCAGCGACGTCTGCCGGGCGGGCGTGTGCCAGCGGCCCACCTGCTCCGACGGTGAAGAGAACGGCGGCGAGACGGACGAGGACTGTGGCGGACCGGACTGCGAGGAGTGCGACCGCGGCGAATCCTGCCTGGTCGACGACGACTGCGAGAGCGACAACTGTCGCAACGGAATCTGCCGTCGTGACCGGTGCGAGGACGGACGGGAGAACGGGCGCGAGACCGACATCGACTGCGGCGGGCCTGACTGCGACGAGTGCGAGCTCGGGGAGGAGTGTCGGCGCGACCGCGACTGCGAGAGTGACTTCTGCGACGACGGCTCCTGCCGCCGCAACCCCTGCGACAACGGCCGCGAGGACGGCAACGAGACCGACGTGGACTGCGGCGGGCCCGACTGCGACGAGTGCGAGGCGGGCGACGACTGCGAGGTCGACGACGACTGCGAGAGCGACGTGTGCTCCGGCTTCATCTGTCGTGAGGACACGTGCACGGACAACCGGCGCAACGGCGACGAGACCGACGTGGATTGCGGCGGGTCCCAGTGCGTGCCGTGCGAGGACAACCTCTTCTGCGAACATGACGACGACTGCGTGAGCGACGCGTGCAAGGACGACATTTGCCGCGCGCCCACGTGCGCCGACCACACCCGGAACGGTGAGGAAACCGACAAGGACTGCGGCGGACCCGACTGTCGCGCATGTGGCGCCGGTCGCAGGTGCGCGGCCAACTCCGACTGCGCCAGCGCCGTCTGCGAGGACCAGCTGTGCCAACACGCCAACTGCGATGACGCGGTCCAGAACGGCGACGAAACCGACGTGGACTGCGGAGGCTCCTGTGGTGGTTGCGCCGAAGGTGATGCGTGCGTGGTCGACCGCGACTGCGCCAACGGCGCCTGCGAGGCAAACGTCTGCCGCACTCCTTCGTGCACCGACGGTGTGCGGAGCGGTCAGGAGACCGACGTGGACTGCGGTGGGGGCTGCCCGCCGTGCGAGCTGGGCCAACGCTGCGCCCGCAACCAGGACTGCGCCGACGAGGCGGGTGACTGCATCAACGGCGTCTGTCGTCCCGCGCACTGCGTCGACGGCGTTCGGAACTTTGACGAGACCGACGTGGATTGCGGCGGCGAGTGCGTGGCCTGCGCGGGCGGAAGGAACTGCAACGAGAACATCGACTGCGCGGGAGGCACCTGCGCCGGATCCTCCGACTACCGGTTCTGCCAGGATGCGCCTGCCAGCTGCACCAACGGTATCCAGGACTTCACCGAGACGGACGTGGACTGCGGTGGGTCCTGCACTCCCTGCCGCCCTGGAAGGCGCTGCTCCGAATACTGGGACTGCCAGTACGACAACTGCCTCGAAGGTGTGTGCGGTGGCGGCCCCACCTGTTCAGACCACCTCGAGAACGGCGACGAGTCCGACACCGACTGCGGCGGCCCCAACTGCCGCCCGTGCGAGGACGGGAGGTACTGCTCCAACAACCGCGACTGCCTCAGCGGCTACTGCTTCGACGACAACTGCTTCGCCGCCCACTGTGGTGACGGCGTGAGGAACGAGGATGAGCCGGACGTGGATTGCGGCGGCGCGGATTGCTTCCCGTGTCCGCTCGGCAGCAGCTGCGTCACGGGGAGCGACTGCGAGAACTTTGCCTGCGTGGGCAACACCTGCACGCCCGCCAACTGTACCGACGGCGCGCTGAACGGCTCCGAGAGCGACGTCGACTGCGGCGGGGGTGGATGCGCGCCCTGTGCGGAAGGCATGGGCTGCTTCGGACCAGGTGACTGCGCCAGCGGGTCGTGCACGCACCGTCGACCGGAAGGGTCCGTGCCGTTCTTCGCGTGCGCATCCTCAACGTGCTCCAACGGCGTGCAGGATCCCGGTGAGACCGGCGTGGACTGCGGTGGCACCGAGTGCGGGCTGTGTGGCGGCGGGATGGCCTGCGCGTCGGGCGAGGACTGCATCTCGTTGGTCTGCACCGGCGGGGTCTGCCAGGAGGCCACGTGTGATGATGGTGTCCGGAACGGTCTGGAGTCAGACGTCGACTGCGGTCCTGAGTACAGCCACCCCTCGTGGATCGAGGGCTGCACCCGTTGTGCGGACGGTCAGACATGCGAATTCGACGGCGCCTGCGTCGGGGGCAACTGCGTCAACGGCGTCTGTCAGCCGCCCACCTGCACCGACGGAAAGACCAACGCCAGCGAGACGGACATCGACTGTGGTGGTCCCGACTGCCCGCCGTGCGCCGACGGTCGCTCCTGCGTCACCGCCGACGACTGCGCCAGCCTCAACTGCAGCCCCTTCGTCTGCCGGCCCACGACGTGCACCGACGGTGTGCGGAGTGGCGACGAGACCGCGGTGGACTGCGGTGGGGCCTCCTGCCCGCGCTGCGCCGACGGCCTGGGCTGCAACCGGGATTCCGACTGCCAGGGCAACAACTGCGTCGGCAACACCTGCCTGTGCAACGACCGCGTCGCCAATCACAATGAGACCGGTGTGGACTGCGGCGGTCCGGACTGCGACCAATGCCTGGCCGGGCAAGGCTGCGCGGGAAACGACGATTGCATGAGTGGCATGTGCGTCGACGGGTTCTGCGCGCGCATGCCAGTGACCTGCGGCAACGGCACCCGGGACGGACAGGAGACCGACGTCGACTGCGGCGGTCCCAACTGCTGGGCCTGTTCCGACGGACAGGCGTGCCTCATGAACAGGGACTGCTTTGGCGAGGCGTGCAGCAACGGCACCTGCCGCAGCGGAACCTGTTCCGACGGCGTGGGCAACGGCGGCGAGACCGACGTGGATTGCGGCGGACCTGAGTGCGCCCCGTGCGCGGACGGGTCTTCCTGCGTGGCCAACACCGACTGCGTGAGCGGTTCCTGCGTTGCAGGCGTGTGCGTACCGGCCATGACCTGCGCCGACGGCGTGATGAATGGGAGCGAATCGGACGTGGACTGCGGCGGTCCTGCTTGCGCCCCGTGCGGCGACGGCCGCGCGTGCCAGGTGGGCTCGGACTGCGTCAGCGCCATGTGCGTTGCCAATGTCTGTCAGCCGGTGGTGGCCACGTGTACCGACGGTGTGCGGAACGGCAGCGAGACGGACGTCGACTGCGGCGGAGCGGAGTGCGACGCCTGCGAAGACGGACAGGGCTGCCAGGTCGACACCGATTGCGAAAGCGCCTCATGCGTGGAGAACCTGTGCCTGCCGTCGCCGACGTGCTCCGACAACATGCGGAACGGTGACGAAACCGACGTGGATTGCGGTGGCCCGGTTTGCGGCGACTGTGAGAACGGTGATTCCTGCAACGTCAACGGGGACTGCGCCAGCGACAACTGTGACGACGGAACGTGCCGCGGCGTGCCCGTCACCACCTCGACCTCCGCCGCAACCACCACGTCCAGCGCCACCACCACCTCGTCGGGCATGGGCACCACGACCAGCGCAGCGACGACGAGCGCGGCGAGCACCTCCTCGGCCGCGGCCACCACGGGTGGCGAAGCCTCCACAAGCAGTGGCAATGGCGCGACGACGGGAGGCGATGGCGCGACGACGGGGGGCAATGGCGCGACGACGGGAGGCGACGGCACGACGACGGGAGGCAACGGCAATGGAAACGGAGCCACGACGGGTGGGAACGGCAACGGCAGTGGCAATGGCAACGGGGCCACAACCGGCGGCGACCGCAATGGCGACGGGAGCAACGGCAACGGCTCCACCACCGGTGGCTAAGCCAAGTA
>JBFMGU010000381.1:0-7640 GCA_040752415.1 Myxococcota bacterium | reverse complement strand
GCCGCGGCTTCCCGGTGGGCCATGTCCGCGCCGTGGGTCGAGGCGGTGTCGCGCGGCTTCCCGGACGTCGAGAGCAACAAAAGAACGGTAGCCAGTGCTTCGGCGCTCGTTACGTTCCCGGGTGCATGCGCTCGCGCCCAGTTGATCTCGCGGTCGTGCTGCTGACCGTGGTGTCATGCTCCGTCTCTCCCACGCAGGAGAGCGCCACCTCCTCTCCGGCCAACCCGCGCCCCGACGACGCCGGCGCGAACGACCACCCGCCCACCTCCTCCAGCGGCTCCCGCCCCGACGCATCCGCCCCTCCCGGCATCTCCACGGATCGCACCGCCGGCTCGGTCCTCGACGCGATCGTCATCGCTCCCGACGTCAGCACGGACACCGGGGCGTCGACCTCGGCGGCGAGCACGGTTTCCACGTCATCGTCATCCGGGATGACCAGCAGCACGGCGTCCTCCTCCTCCACCTCGTCGTCCACCAGCAGCTCGTCCTCGTCGTCCTCCTCCAGCAGCTCGTCGTCCTCCTCGTCGTCCAGCTCGAGCAGCTCGTCCTCATCATCCTCCTCCAGCAGCAGCTCGTCGTCGTCATCCAGCAGCTCGTCCTCGTCGTCCAGCTCGAGCAGCTCATCCTCGTCCACAAGCTCGGGGTCCAATTCCAGCTCCCTCGCCTCGCCGTCGTCCACGTCGTCCTCGAGCAGCGGTGGCCGGCGTCCCATCTCCAGCTCGACGTCGGGTGATTCCACGTCGTCGGGGGCTTCGAGCTCTTCGTCGGGGGAGCGGCCGCCGCTGGAGCAGTTCCTGGATGGTCCCACGCAGGAGGAGTTCCCCGCGCGCCGTGACACCGACGCCAACCGGCTCAGCGTCTGGGTCATCAACCTGGCCTGGCGTGGGGACCTGGACTGTCTCACCTATGCCTCGGAGCAGTTCTTCCGTCGTCTCAACCAGTACAGCCTGCTCCCGGACCTCATCCTGGTGAACGAGGTGCCCTACTGCGAAGGCTCCCGCTGCGACCCCGAGACGTGCCTGGATGACCTCAGCACGCCCACCGGGCCGCACACCTTCCTGGACCGCATCCACGAGTACAGCGACGGCGTGGAATACGACTTCGTCCATGCCGCCGGCCCGCCGTACGAGCGCGACCCTTCCAGCAACATGATCGTCTACCGCACCGACCGGCTCACCTGGGACTACGGCGACGTGCTGACCTGGCAGGAAGTGGTGGGCGACTTCTGCGGCGCCTTCCCCGACCCGGACCCCTCGGAAAGCGCGGAGTGGCAGCTCGCGGTGCGCTTCCTGGACGTGCTGCAACAACGTCACGTGGTGGCCGTGGCGGTACACTTTGACAACGACTCCGACTGCCCCAGGGAGAACCTCGCGCTCCTGCAGGCCCGCATCGACGCGCAGTGGGATCCCGCCGCGGGAAAAGAGCGGGGAATGATCATCGTGGGTGGTGACTTCAACCAGCGCCCCGACGACGAGAGCGGCTACCCGGAAAGCCGTGAGGAGCCGGACCCCACGCCCTGGTACCGCGAGATGAGCGAAGCGTACGGCGGCTGGCTGCGCTACCACGACACCGTCTGGACCAGGCAATGGGACGGCGAGGAGGAGGAGAACAATCCCATCTGCAAGCACTGGACGCGGGTCAACAACATCCGCCTGCGCGAGGTGGAGGTGAATGACTGCCTGTACGAGTGCGACGAGGGCGACGGCTGGGCCGAGGTGGAATGCGAGAACCACTTCCGCATCGACTACCTCTGGGTGCGCTGGGAGGACGAGCTGGGCGAGGTGTTGAGCGAGGACAACACGCGCGGCTTTGACCCGCGGGACCTCATCGAGACCGCGCGCGCCGACCAGGGCTATCGCGGCGGGATGTACCGCTCACCGACCACGGGCCTCTACTCCGACCACCGTGCCGTGCATGCCGTGATCCGCTGGCGGTGATATCCAGCGCGGCATGGCGACGGAATCCCACGCGGTGCCCGGGGTCCGGCGGCTCGACTCCTCCGAGCTGGAGACGGCGGTCGAGACGTTGGCGCTCTCCTTTGACGACGATCCCCTCTTCCGCTTCCTGCTCCCTGACGGCGGCAGACGTCAGGCGTGGCTGCGCTGGTTCCATGCGCTGGCGCTGGGTGAGTCCCTGGCGGCGGGCGGCGCGTGGACGCTGCACGACGGTCCCGAGCTCGGCGTCATGGCGCTGATTCCTCCGGGTCGCTGGCCACCGCCGGTGCATGACACCTGGAACGCGCTGCGCTGGCCCACGCGTCGTCCGTCACGTCGGATGCTGCTCTCCGGGCTGCCGTTGTGGCGCAAGCTGCTGAACCTCCACCCGCACCTGGCGCACCTCTACGTCTACGCCATTGGCGTGCATCCCACGCGGCAGGGTCGCGGCCTGGGTGGCGCGCTGTTGCGCCGCGCCTGCGCGCTTGCCGACGACGCACGTGTGCCCGCGTACCTGGAGACCGCCAACCCCACCAACCTGCGCCTCTACGAACGCTATGGCTTCCGCGTGCGCGAAACGGTGATGGCCTACGGCGGACCACCGGTGTGGACCATGGAGCGTCCCATCAGCGAGCCGGCGTGACGACGTCACCGGTCGCACCACTGGCCGCGCCACTCCGGCGCCATTGTCCCGCTCCCACTGTCCCAGACCCCGTCGGCGGTGATGGTGCCGTCTTCCGTCGTCACGAAGTGATACGCCACGGTGCTGGTGCAACCCGAAGGACAATCCCCGCCGCGGTTGTCGAAGACGTAGTGGTATTCACCGCCCATCCTGCCCACGCAGATCGTCGGCCCGTCGCCCATGACGTCGCCACCGCTGGCGTAGACCCGCAGGGCCCCCGGGAGCTGCGCGTAGAGCTCCGCAATCTTCAGCGTGTTGTAGATGCCTTGGAGCTGCAGGGAGACCCATTCGCCATAGCTGGTCTCACGAAACATGGACTGCAGCCGGTAGTAGTCGTTGAGGCAGTCCCACGCGTGATAGTCGCCCGCGTCCATGCTCTGCGCCGTCACCGACGTCACCTCCATGGACAAGCTGCGTCCGTCGTACCACGTGCGGAAGGGGATGCCCGCCACGTCGGGATTGGCCGCGCGGATGGCGTACACGTCGTGCACCAGGCGGTCATAGGTTCCCTGGTCCGCGGTGATGCGGTCTGGCTCCAGGGCCAGCGCCAGCAGCTCCAGGTTGGTGTCGGCGCGGGGCGTGCTGTCCACGTCGGCGGGAAGGGGTTGCGGACAGGGGCCCATGACGGGACCGGTGGGCCGGTTGGCGGAACCATCCTTGGCCACGCGCAGGATCTCCCCGCCCCTGCCCCCCGCCACGTACACCGCCACGTCGTCGACGGCGACACCGTGGACGGACGGCAGGTCGGCCACCAGCGTCAGCTTCTCTCCTCCGGCAAGCGGCACCCGCACCACCTTGGCGCTGCCGTAACCGGTGGACCAGTACAGCGCGTCGTCGTCGGCGGCGAGGTAGTACGCCTCGTACAGGCCGCCCACCAGCAGCTGCTCACCGCTGCCGTCCACGTTGGCCGCGGTGATGCCGCCATTGGCGAGGAAGTAGGCCTTCTGGTTCCGCACCACCACCGAAAGCGGGATTCCCGACGACGAGACCAGAGAGACCGGCCCGCCCTCCAGCGGCATCCGCCGCACACCTCCGCCGGAGGACATCACGCCGCCCGGACCGCCGGACTGCGAGAAACCGGAGCTGCCCCAGTAGAGATACCCGTCGTGGATCACGAGTCCCGTCGGGAACGCCAGCCCCTCCACCAGGGTGTCCACGTTGGACGTTCCCAGCGCCACGCGCCGGATGGCGCCGTCATGCTCATAGGGCCCGTCCTCAATCCAGTAGAGGTGGCTGTCCGTCACCGCCGTGCTCTGCGCCTTGGCTGGCGCAACCACCGTCTCCATCGCACCGTCGGCGGAGATGCGGACGATGCGGTTGCGCCCTCGCTCCGACACGTAGACGTGGCCATCCGAGAGCACGAGGGAAACCGGGTCCTCCACCGCGGCCAACGTGGTGACCTCGCCGCCATCACGGGACACGTGTCGCAGCAGGTTGGATGTGAACCAGTAGACGTGGCCTCCCGACGCCGTCACAGCCCAGGGGTTGTTCTCCCCATGCGCGAGCACCTCCAGCGGCTCCGCGGCCGCAACCGCGTCGTTGTTCCCGGAGGGACCTGAGGATTCCGGCGAAGCGCCGCAGGCCAGGACACCGGGCACCAGCAAGGACAGAGGCAGCCTACGCAACACCGGAAACCTCCTGATGACGGGGGAAGGCATTCCACGCGCCCCGGCCCAAGGCAACCCTCCAGGGTCATTAGCCACCCGGACCAAGCATAGGGATGTATCGCACCGACGAGGATGCACGGCCACGCACGAGTCCTACCATACTAAGTTGGCCAGAATCATGGCGCGTGGTGACGACGGGGCTGTCTTGGGCAACTCCTGCCACGACGCACCCTGCTGCGAAGTCTTGGCGTTCCTCCGTTCAGGCAGCGGCGATCACGTTACGTCTTCCCCGAGGAGGACCGACCATGGGTCAAGACATTCGGCACGGCCAGGTGCAGGCTTGGAGCTCCACGTTGATTCGCGTCGTGTTCGTGGCGACGTTGGCGTCGTGTGGAATCGCCGGGGAGACTCCCCCGCCGGTGCACGCGGCAGGTGATGCGCGGCTGACCGAGAGCCAGGACAGCACCAACGGGGACGGTGCGGAGTGTGAGCCGTTCGAAGCGTATGCCCGTCTGGGCATTCTCGATGCGCTGAGCGAAGCGGTTGCCCCCGCGGCACAGGGTGAGCTCGGCAGCGTGGTCATTCCCGGTGGGGTGACCGTGACGAAGGGCTTCGGCGTCGACCTCGTGCTGATCGACGCGTGCGTGTCCATGGGCCATCCGTCGAATCCCCCAGGCGCCTGCGGGACGTCGACCAACCCCTGGAGCCCGGATGGCTGGCCGGACATGGGCGTGCGGGTGGGTGGGTTGCGCCACGCCACGGCTCCTGACCCGTACCAGGTCGCACGCTACGAGGCCGCGCGCCGGATCTTCGAGGCCATGACGGGCGTTGGCGAGAGCGTGGCAGGCTCCACCACGATTCGCAGCACCCGCGACGGGCGTGTCCGCTGCGAGCGCACGGTCTATGGCAACGGCGACGTGAGCACGGACTGCTACTTCCAGGGGATCGTGGGGGCCATTGCCCACGCGACAGGCCAGCGGTTCGACGCAGAGTTCGGGATGGGCCTCGTCGACTCGTTGGCCGCGGTCGTGGACCCCGCCATGCTGTCCGGGCCAGGTGCGGTGACCATCCCCGGCGGAGTGAAGCTGGAGCGGGGGTTCGGCGTCGACATCGCATTGCTGGAGACCACGGTTTTTGTCGGCCATCCGTGGAGTGCACCGGGCGCATGCGGAGAGGAGCAGGCCGACCCCTGGAGTCTGGCGCAGTGGCCGGAGGTGGGCGTGATGGTGGGCGGGTTTCTCGACGCGGTGAACCCCGACCCCAGCCAGGCCGCGCGGCACGAAGTTGCACGCCGGATCCATGAAGCCATGACACGCGCAACGGAGAAGGTGGAAGGACCCACCACCATTCGCAGCACCCGCGACGAGCGCGTTCGCTGCGAGCGCTGGGTCAACCCCGACGGGAGCGGTGGCGAACAGATCGACTGCTTCTTCCGGGGAATGATTGGCGCGAACACCTCGCCGTGACCCGGGAGTGAACCGCGGCGGCTGGCCAGAGACCGTGCCCACGGTGCAGGATGCCCGCGGCGTGGGTGGCGCATGTTCGTCACCGCCCAACGTGCAGCTTCGGGCGCAACACATATATCGCTGCACCACCGGAGGATCGCCGTGCCGCAACCTCGCGTTCCCATCACCGACGACCTCGAAGCCCTGCTGGAGGTGCTGCCGCCGCCCGTGCGCAGCGCGCTGGTCCGTCGGGGGCGGATGAAGGACCTCGTCGAGATCGTGCTGGACCTGGGACGCGTCCCCCAGGCGCGCCTGCCCGACCAGGTCATCAACCTGGACCTCCCGCCGGTCACCCATGATGATCTCGTCTACGTCACCGGCCGCCTCTCCGCCTTCGGCAAGGACAACCGCGCCGGCATCGAGCGCACGCTGCACCGCATCAGCGCCATCCGCAACCGTCGTGGCGACGTCATCGGGCTCACCTGTCGCGTGGGGCGCGCGGTGTTCGGCACGGTGGACATCCTGCGCAGCGACATCGAGTCCGGCGCGTCCATCCTGCTGCTCGGTCGCCCCGGCGTGGGGAAGACCACGCTGCTCCGGGAGGCCGCGCGCGTGCTGGCCGACGAGCTGCAGAAGCGCGTGATCATCGTCGACACCTCCAACGAGATTGCCGGCGACGGCGACATCCCGCACCCCGGGATTGGCGGCGCGCGGCGCATGCAGGTGGCGGAGCCGGCGCTGCAGCACGCGGTGATGATCGAGGCGGTGGAGAACCACATGCCGCAGGTCATCGTCATCGACGAGATCGGGACCGAGGCGGAGGCGCGTGCGGCGCGGACCATTGCGGAGCGGGGCGTGCAGCTCATTGCCACCGCGCACGGCACCACGCTGGAGACGTTGCTCAAGAACCCCACGCTGGAGGACCTGGTGGGCGGCATCCAGGCGGTCACGCTTTCCGACGAGGAAGCGCGACGGCGCGGGACGCAGAAGACCGTGCTGGAGCGCAAGAGCGCGCCCACGTTCAACGTGGTGGTGGAGCTGCTGACCCAGGACCGCCTGGCGGTGCACCGCGACGTGGGCGAGGTGGTGGACGACCTGCTGCGCGGAACCCCGCCGCACCCGGAGCTGCGCACGCGCTCCTCCGACGGGAAGGTGCACATCACCGAGACCCCGGTGCCCATGGAGGAGACCTGGGAGGAGGAAGCGCCCGCGCTGCGTGACGACGAGGTTCCGCCCCCCACCACCAGCCTCTCCATCCGCGGTCGGCTGGTGCGCATCTACCCCCACGCCGTCAACCGGGAGCGACTGGAGCGCGCCATCCGGGAGCTGAAGTCTCCCGCCATCCTCACCGACTTCATCACCGACGCGGACGTGATGGTGACCATCCGCTCGCAGGAACGTCGTCAGCCGCGGCGCATGAAGGATGCACAGGCGCACGGCATCCCGCTGCACGTGCTGCGCGGCAACAGCATGGCGCAGATGTTCTCCTTCCTGAAGGAGGTGTGTCCGCCCCGCGGCGACGGTCCCACGTCGAGCGCGGCGCGTCTCCCGCCGTGGAAGACCGCGCAGTAGTCTTGTCCGCCGCCACTTTCCGTCGGTGGATTGCGTCTTCGTGGCTGCTGCTGCGGTTGCCAATCAGGTTGGGTGCGGCTCTTGTGAAAACGACGCTCTTGGCTCCCGCCAATGAGATTGGGCGGCTCAACGCGACGGAGGACCGGCCTGCGATGTAGGGGCTGCCCGTTGCCGGCAACGCGTGAACGGTGAAGGTGGCCGGCAATGGTCAGCCCCGGGCCGCGCTGTCATGACGACGGAAAACCGGTCCACGCATGCCCCGTTCGCGCTGTCGAAGCGACGGAGGAGCGGTCAGCAATGTAGGGGCTGCCCGTTGCCGGCACTGCGTGAGCGGGCCCAATGGCCGGCAATGGTCAGCCCCGGGCCGCGCTGTCATGACGACAGAAAACAGGTCCGCACG
>JBFMGU010000380.1:0-7646 GCA_040752415.1 Myxococcota bacterium | reverse complement strand
GCACGCCAGGTACGCGCGGAAGGTCTTCTCGATGAATGCCGGCAGACCGCCGTGCTCCTGACGCGCCTGCCGCAGGAACTCCTCGAGATGCTCCCGCACCACGCGGTACAGCACGCTCTGTTCCGGTCGGTGGCGCACCCGGGGCACGCCGCTTGCTCAGCAGAGGGAATGCCGGGATGCCCGTTCACTGTGTTGCTGTCACGTCGGAAGACGGTGTGTCACCGGTGTGGCCCTGGTGCAGCCCCGGTGTAAGAATCCAGCAGGCGGCAAGCGTGCCAGTCACCCCTGGGGAACCGCCGCCTCTGAGGCGTCTTGTTGTCGAGCGAAAGAGGGAATGCGCTGTCTCCGCCTGGGAGCGCGAGTGCGGCGTCCGTGCGATTCCGGAGCGTCCCGACAGTGAACAATGATCGGCTCGTCAAGCTTGCGTGGCCGCGCGGCCGCTGATGCCGCACGGCGGCCAAAGGCGATTCACTCGCGGCGCTCTTCAACCACCATCTTGACGCCGTACTTCGGTCCCACGTTGGCGGCGCGCACCGCGCCGGGGTCCACCCGGGTGCTGGCCAGGCGCAGCCGGAAACGGCGCAGCAGCGTGACAATCACCAGTTTCATCTCGTGGGTGGCCATGGAAGCGCCCAGACAGCGACGGGCGCCGCCGCCAAACGGAATGAACTCGAAGGGCGAGTATTGCCGTTCCAGGAAACGCTCCGGACGGAAGCGCAGCGGCTCCGGGTAGACCTTCTCATTGAAGTGCACGATGCCAATGCCGGCCGCCACGCCAATGCCCGCCGGCAGCTCGTAGCCGCCCAAGTTCAGCGGGCGCAGCAGACGTCGTGGGCTGGGCGCGGGAGCGAGCGGGTAGCGTCGCAACGTCTCCTGCACCACCGCCTCCAGGTACGGCAGTCCCGCCAGCTCCGCCGGAGTCGCTCCCGCGCCAACTGCGTCGAGCTCGGTGCGCAGACGCTCCAGCACCGCCGCGTTCTCCCGTTGGTGCAGGGCGTGGAAAGCCCAGGAGATGGCAATGGCCGTGGTCTCATGCCCGGCGAACGTCATGAGCACGAGCTGGTCGCGCAGGTCCGCGTCGGACAGGGGCTGACCGTCGTCGTCGCGGGCCTGCAGGAGGAGGCCGAGCACGTCCTGCGGCGGATTCGCGCTGGCGCGGCGGGCGGCGATGAGCTCGTCGAGCACGGACCACAGGCGCTGGCGACGTCGTTGGAAGGAGGCGAAGGGACCCACGCCGCCGAACTCACGTCGTAGCGCGGGAAACAGCGCGAGCAGGGGATTGATGCCGTTGGTGATGTCCAGCAGCAGCGTGGCCAGCTGGGCCATCCGCTCCGGGTCGCTCACGCCGAAGATGGCCTGGATGATCACATCCAACGAGATGTGCTGCGCGGTCTCGAGGAGCGACACCGTCTGTCCCACGCGCCATCCGTCGGAATGCTTCCGGGCGGCGGCCACCATCCCGTCGGAGTAGGCTCGCATGCGGGGGCCCTGGAATGAGGGACCCATCAGCTTGCGTGCTCGTCGGTGCTCGCTGCCGCTGAGCAGCAACAGCACGCGTCGACCAATGAGGTCACCGACGTCCTGTCCCAGCGGTTCAAAGGTGTCCGGATCCGCGCTGTAGATGGCCTGGATGTTCGCGGGCTCACCGGTGAAGACGACGGGCGGCTTGCCCGGCAGGGAGAACGGGTCGCCGTACTCGTGCGTGAACGGCACCATGCAGTGGATGGGATCACGCAGGTACGCAACCAGGCCGCGGAGGGAGCCGCGCGGGCCGGGGGGAAGGGACGTGGCCATGTCAGCCTCCAGGGGACAAGCGGGATACTGACAACGAGCGTGGAAAGGGGTTCCGAACGGGAGGCGCCGCGCGTGGATTTCTGTGGGCGTCTCGATGGGGTTGGGGGCACCGCTGGAGAATCACCGTCGCGTCGCTGGCCGCGCTGTTGGCGGGAATGACGTCCAGGTACTTAGCGCGCCATCACCGTTGAGAGCGGCAATGGTACGCCTCGTTACTCGTGCACCCAGTACTCGACGTCCTTGCCCTTCCCGAATCCGTCCGTCACGTGCTTCTTGTCGAAGTTGTTCGCGCCGGCCTGCGCAATGGTGGGGCCCTTCTCCGGATCCACGGTGCCGGGACGCACCATGGCGACGTGCCCGCTTCCTCCCGTCGGGTTCTTCCATGCGGCGACCGCGGGCTTGCCTTCGTTGGCGTGCTTCTGCGCCTCTTCCGCGCTCACCTTCTTCCAGCCCTTCTTCGCGCCGTGGTTGTTGAGCCAATCCACCATGCCATTGGCATTGTGCTCGTGCCCACCTTCCCACTTGCCCGTCTTCGCATTGAACTTGGCGGGCTCGCCCGTCTTTGGATCATAGGCCGTGGGAATCGGCGCGCCCATCGCCTTGGTCGCGTCTCCGACGAAGATGTTGCAGAACGTCTTGCCATCTCGCGGCGTGTAGCGAGGATTGCTACCCACCTTGAACTGATCCAGCACGCGGTCGTACCTGCTGGGCGAACGGTTGCCTTCCGCGTTGTTGCGCGGCGCCTCGAGGGGAACGCCGGGATACTTGTCATGGCCCACGCCCTTCTCGGGAATCGGCGTGCCCGTCGCGGCCTTGTCTGCGACGTCGGCGACCTTGGTCGTGACCTTCTGCGTCGCCTTCCAGACCGCCTCGGACGCAAGCTCCGCGAGTGAACGCGTTCCCGCGGGCGCAGCCTTCTCCGCGCTGGGCAAAGCCCGTTCAAACCCGGTGAATGCCCGTCCACCGGCGGCGCGCTCAAAGGTCGCTGCGGGCGCTTGGGACGCGGGCGCCGTCGAGACCGTTGGGAGCTCCGCACGAACCACCGCGGGTGACACCGTGGGGCGGGACTGGTGCGTGCTCGTGATGGTCACCATCGGAATCCTCCAGGATGGGGCGGTTGGTGAAGTGCCAACCGGAACGCGCCCTCTATCGGCAACTCGCGACGCTCCGGTCCCTGCGCCGGATGCCCGTTTCAGGTTTTCCGGTATGGAATGGAGCACCGCGGTGCCCGGCAGGCGGGCGGATTTGCACGGGTTTTCGGCGCGGTGTCAGATGGGCGCACAGTGTCGGAGAAGGAAAAGCTTCGCATTCTGGACCCGGTCGGGACGATGTGGGATGGGACGCGCAGATGGCGAAACACGACGCGGAGCCGCGAAAGAAACCCAAGCAGGCGCGAAGTGCTCTCATGTTCGATGCCGTGGTGATGGCGGCGTCGAAGGTTCTCGAAAAGGAAGGCGCGGAGGCGCTCACCACCAGCCGCGTCGCCGAGGTCGCAGGCGTCAGCGTGGGATCGCTGTATCAGTACTTTCCCAACAAGTGGGCCATCGTGTCGGCGTTGATCGAGAAGTACGTCACCGAGGACTACGCGCTCTTTGTCGAGATGGCGGGAGCCGCGCATCAGGTTCCCATCGCCGTTTCCGTGCCGGCGCTCGTGCGAGGGATGTTGGGCATGTACCGCACCAACGCGGCGGTGCGGGGAATCCTGTTCGACCAGATGTCGCTCGTCGGACGCACGCCGTTCCTGCACCGGATGCTGCGGGAATACGTCGGAACGGTGAAACAGCTCCTCAGCGCGCGCCAGCAGGAGATTGCGCCCACCGTCGACGACACGCTGGCCTATCTGGTTCTGCACGCCGTGGAGGGCGCCCTGCGCGCGGTGGTGCTGGACCCGCCCGACCCGTTTGATGAAGAGCGCTTCGTCGCCTTGATGTCGAGCATGGTGCTTGGACTTCTCGGCGTCAGGACGGAGACGGTCACGGAGCACGGGACCCTGCGTTGACCTCGAGAGGTCCGCGTCGCCGTTTGTCCGGAAGTGTTCAATCGCCCCGGCTACCGCCGGATGCCTTGCCGTGTGCGCTTCAGTTCGCCGCAACCTTCTTGCTGCGTGGCTTCTCCGCGGGAGTGTCCAAGGGACCGGCGCGCCGGAGAAGGGAGTTCCCGGAGGTTCACCGCGCCGCCAATCAACCTGAAGTCAGCGCCCGGGACGAAAGATGGTCCCGCACACATTCAGCGCTCCGGGCCGGGAGGGGAGCGTTGGAGCTTCGTGCGGATGGCCTGCAGCAGTCTCTGGAGGGGACCGGCCGACCAGAAGCGTTCACCCGCACCGTGCGCGGCAAGGATCGTCTCCTTCGTTCCTTCGGTCATGGCCTCGAACAGGCGCCGGGCGCGTTCCTCGTCGTCGATCTCGTCCTCGTCGTGGCGGGGCGGCATCCAGGCGGCGCTCACCTGGGTGGCCATCTTCGTGAGCGCGCGCACCAAACGCCGCGTGACGAGCACAATCAGCAGCAACTGCGCACAGGCCGCTACCAGGAACAAGAGGAGGAACTGCACGCGCACCTCCAGCATCGTCGCGGGCCACGGCGCGGAAGAGACCACCGTCAGCGTCACGGGCAGCGGCAGTGAGGCTTCCAGCGGAACCTGGTGCCCCGCGATGGCCAGGTCTTCTTCGTCGGATTCCTCGGGGAAGAGCCAGGCCAGCACGGCGCGCGACGCCGCGGCTTCGGCCACCTCAGGCAACTGGTTCACCAGCTCCTCGCGTCGCTTGATGCGCTTCACTGCCGCCGGAACCATGCCAATGCCGGGCCCGCCGTGGATGTACCCGGTGGTCACGCCGCCCACGGTGACAAAGCTGTCCAACCGCACGCCACCCACGACGGGCGGCCGGGGCAGCTCCGCCACCTTGAAGTCCATGAACGCCGCCAGCCCCGACGACGCCTTGGCGTGCCGCAGGTGCACCAGCACGCCCTCGCGGTGCGCTCCGGTGATGGACGTCTGCCCCTCCACCACGTGACCCATCCCGAACATGGCCGACTGCGCCATCCGCGCGACGTCCTTGGGCGCGGGAAATGGCGGCCCGGTGAGGGACTGCACCTGCAGCGACCACCACCGATCCACGCAACCCTTCTCCCCCGCTTCCACCCACGCCCGCACCGTGGCCGTCTCCAGATCGACGACACCCGCGCGCGTCACCCCGTCGGGCAGCGTGACCTGGTCGCACACCCGCGTGAGCGCACCCAGGGGCGCCATCTCCGGCGCGGGACGAGCGGCGAGCTGCAACAACGACGACAGCGTCCGGTCCATCTCCCCCTGGTGCTCCTGCAGCGCCGCCATCAATCGCGCGCTCTCCTGTTGTGCCGCCAGTTCCAACGCGGCGGTCAACGCGCCCGCCTGCTCATCCGCGCGACGACCAAAAGCCCGCCCCAGGAGCCATACGCTCGTCGTCATCAGCATCAGCGCGAGCAGGACGCTGCCCACCATGACCCAACGCAGGGGACGGATGCGCCAGGCGCTCACGGGGTCCTCCTTGCCTCGGCAATGGCGCAGGCCACGCGTGCGGAGTGCTCCGTGGCGCCCTGACACAGCGTGGCCAGGTCGACGTCGGCGAAGTTGCGTCGCAGCGCGCCCCGGACTTCGTCATCCTTCGTCACGGTGAGGGTCTGGTGGAACGCGGACTCCCCGCCCACCGTGAGCTGCACCACGTCGCCGGTCTGGAGCGCGCCGTTGACGCACAGTCGCGCGACCTTGGGTTTCCCTCGGGAGATGGCGAAGGTGGTGGGGTCGCCGTGGAGGGGGAAGGGTTTGTCACCGCGTTTCAAGCTGACCATGGCGGTCCCCACGGGCAGGTCCTGGTGGTTCACCACGGTGAAGCAGCTCTCCACCGTGTTGGAGTGGTTCACCAGCACGCGGGTTCCCGTCGGGAAGGCCGCGCTGTATTCCGGATCCAGCGCCAGGGAAGCGAGATGTCCCCGCAAGGCAGCGTCGGAATCCAGCCCGGCGGTACTGCGCAGCGCGGTGGCATGACGGACCAGTCGCTGCTGCGCGGCCTCGCCGCCCCGCCGGACGCCCTCGTCGGGATCCACCTCGAGACCCATCTCCTTCAACAGGCGCTCCAGCTCATCCAGCTCCTCGACGTTGCCCTGGGCCTCCAGGCGGGACTGCAGCAGGAAGGCGTGCACGCGCAGCTCCGCCACGTCGTCGGCGCCGGCGCACTTCATGGCGCTCTGGAAACGCAGCACCGTCTCCGGCAGCGCCTCATTCTGGGAGAGGCCGTGGATCCGCAGGGACTCCCGCTCCCGCACCCGGCGCATCTCCTTGCCGCAGGGTCGTGACGACGAGGGATCGCACCCGAGCGACACCACCGCGAGCACGAGCGCCAATCTCCTGAGACCCATGGTCCTCTCCGCGGGGAAGCCGCAGACGCAGTGTGCTGCCGAGGGAGCACGCGCTCAAGCTCCGAGTGACGCATCTTTCCCATTGCGCGTTGCGGACGTCGCGGCTGGCAACCTGACAGCGTGCAGACCGAGATGTTCTCCGCCGAGGAACCGCTTCCGCCCGGCGTCACGCTGTTCCGGCAGCGGCTGGATGAGCCGGCGCAGCGCCAGGTCCTGGACGCCATCCTCGACGTGATCCACGCCGCGCCGCCGCTCCGTCTCACCATGAGGAACGGTACGCAGGTCATCAGCCGCATGACCAACTGCGGGGCGCTGGGTTGGCACTCGGATGCGCGGGGTTCGGGTGCAAGACGTCTTGCTGTCCAGACCAAGACGTCTTGCTGTCCAGACCAAGACGTCGCTTCCCGGCGAGATGCCCGGGGGAACCTACGCCACCACCACGCACGTGGGCCCGTACGACGCCCGGCCTTCCACCTACGCGGAGCTGCTCGCGTTCTCAGCGGCCGCAAGGAAGATGCCCAAGCGTGACGCCTACGAGGTCTACTTTGATCCGCCGTAGACGCCACCGGAGCGGACCCGCACCCTGATTCTCATTCCGCTCGAGGAGAAACCGGCGCCGCGGAAGGACGTGCACGGAGTCACGCCCGGCAGCGTCGCGGATGGACGCCCACGACCGACCTCGCCTATTGCGGAAGGGCCAACGAACCCGGCGCAGGAGGGAGGCGTGGCCATTCTCGTCGATGGCGACTCCGGCGTGATTCCGGAAACCGCCGGCCAGAAACTCGGTGACGTCATCAATGCGGCGGTGACCTGGGCCGATGAGCGCGGGCGCGTCGTGGAGTCGGTCTCCATTGATGGCAAGAGACTCAACGACGCCCAAGCGCGACGTCGTGAGGGACAGCCCGTCAAACCCGAGCAACGCATTGAGTTCATCACGCGCTCCCGGAAAGACAAAGCGCGCGAGTTGCTCCAACAATACGTGGCCAGGCTCACCGAGATCCCCGCGCTGGCCGCGGCGGCGCAGACCGAGCTTGCGGCCGGAAACGCCCACGCCGCGCGCGAGACCATCATGCGCTGTCAAGAGTCCTGGAGCCTCGTCACCGGCGGCGTCCAGGTGAACGTGCTGCCCATGCTGCGGGTGGACCTTCGCAAGTTCACCGTCAACGCCAAGCCGGGAATTCGCATCTACCGCGCGGTGACGGACCAACTGATTGAAGCCCGGAAGGCACTGAACCGTGGAGAGATGGCACGCGTGGTCGAGATCCATGCCGCCCTGGTGCAGGACGGACTCGACGGGTGGCGAGCCCTGTTGGATGCATTGCTGACTTAGCTTAGTGCTACCTGGTCAGCTGACGTCGTCACGGCAGTGGTCCGGCAGGCGCTCGCGCCGCCGGTATCCAGGGCGTGAGCTGACGCCGCAGCCGTAGGGGCTAGGCTTTTCCACGTCGTGGAAGCGGCGAG
>JBFMGU010000038.1:0-54279 GCA_040752415.1 Myxococcota bacterium | reverse complement strand
CGGCCGCGCAGGAGGCGTTGGGCGTGGCGGGCGCGCGCTTGCACACCGTGTCGCTCGTCGCGGTGGCGGTGGTGGTGGCGGCGGGAATGCTGCTGCTGGCGCGGTGGCTGCTCCTGCGCGGCCGGGCGGAGCGCAGCGTGACGTGGGGCTGTGGCTACGACGCACCCTCGCCGCGCATGCAGTACTCCGGCACGTCGTTCTCGTCGCCATTCGCGGGGGTGCTGCGCGTGCTGTTGCCGCAGGTCTCGCGCACCGCGTTGCCCGTGGGGCCCTTCCCCACCACCGGACACGTGCAGACGCACCACGTGGACGCGGTGGAGCGTCGCATGTTCCGCGTGCTGGGCGAGGGGGAATCCTCGGTGGCGCGCGTCTCGGGCTGGCTGCGTGAGGATGACGGACCCAGCTTTGCCGCGGGCCTCGTCTTCATCTCCGCGGTGGTGCTGCTCATCCTGGGAGCGGGATGACCATGAACGCGCCCACCCTCCTCCTGCACGCCCTCGGCATCCTGCTGCTGCCCATCCTGCTCAGCGGCGTCATCACGCGCACCAAGGCCATCTGGGCCGGTCGCAAGGGTCCCTCGTTGTGGCAGACCGCGCCGGACCTGTTGCGACTGCTGCGCAAGCAGCCCGTGTACAGCACCGCCACGTCGTGGATGTTTCGCGCGGCGCCGGTGGTGGTGCTGGCCGCCACGCTGCTCTGCGCGCTGATGGTGCCCTGGGTTCCCGGCCTGCACGGACCGGGCTTTGAATACGACTTCGTGGCCTTCGCCTATCTCGCCGGCCTCGCGCGCATGGCCATGGTGCTCGGCGCGCTCGACACCGCCAGCTCCTTCGAGGGCATGGGCGCCAGCCGGGAGGCCACGTTGGCCACCGTGGCGGAGCCCGCGTTCTTCCTGGCGCTGGGGACGCTGGCGGCCATGAGCGGGCACACCTCGTTCCAGACGTTGCTGGTGCCGGAGACGCCCACGACGTTGAACGTGACCTTGCGCGTGCTGGCCGCGCTCGCGCTGTTCCTCCTGTTGCAGCTGGAGTGCGGTCGCATCCCGGTGGACGACCCCACCACCCACCTCGAGCTGACGATGATCCACGAGGTCATGATCCTGGACCACAGCGGCCCCGACCTGGCCGCGCTGATGTACGCCGCCGCGCTGAAGCTGTTCATCTTCGCCGGCCTGATTGCCGGGCTGTTGAACCCGTGGAGCTGGGAGAGCGCACCGCTGCCCGCGGCGTTGGCTTCTCTCGTCGGGATTGGCGCGGTGGCGGTGGCGGTGGGGCTGGTGGAGTCCCTGGTGGCGCGCATCCGCATCCGCTTCATCCCGCACTACGGGCTGGTGGCGGTGATGGTGGCCAGCGGCGGCACGTTGGTGGCGGCGCTCACGCGGGGGCTCTTGCCATGAACCTGCTCACCATCCTCTTCCTGGTCACCATGGCGCTGGCGCTGCTCTTCTCGTCGTGGCGCGGGGTGCTGGTGGCGCTCTCGCTCCAGGGCGCGCTGATGGCGTGCATGGTGACCCTGTCCACCGACCACGTCGACGCGGCCAGCCTGGTGCTGCTCACCGACCTGGTGCTGGCGCGCACGGTGCTGGGACCCAGCATCCTGTGGCAGGCCTTCCACGCGCGGGACGTCGACGCCACGGTGGAGATGCTCCCCGCCAACCTGTTCCTGTGGTGCGTGGCCACCACCACCGGCGTGGCGGGCTTCTGGTTCGCCGCGCGCCTCTACCCGACGGACCTGGCGCAGACCACGGTGGTGGGCGCGGCGTTCTCCCAGGTGATGCTGGGCCTGTTCTCGCTGGTCTACCAGCGCACCGTCATGGGCCAGGTGCTCGGCCTGCTGGTGATCGAGAGTGGCATCCTGTTCTTCGAGGTGACGGGCGGACACCACCTGCCGTGGTTCCTGCAGGCCATGGTCTCCGCGGTGTTCCTGGGCCTGGTGCTCCTGGCGGCGCGGTTCAGCGCCATGCCCGCGGCCAGTGGCGTCGAGAATGACGTGGGAGAGGTCCTATGAGCGCGCTGTGGGTCCTTCCCCCGTTGGTGGTGGCCGGTGCCGCGGCGCGACTGGGCGCGGGCGTGCGTCACGCGGCGTTGTTGCTGCTGGCCGGCGCGTCGGTGTCGCTGGCGTTCGCGGTGGGGCTGTTCAACGGCGTGGCCCGGGAAGAGCGCCTGCTCGACGGCTACCTGCGCGTGGACACCGCGGCGCGGCTGTTCCTGCTGCTGGTGACCACGGTGTTCTGGGGCGTGAGCATCTACGTGGTGACGCGCACCCGCACCAGCGAGAAGTTGACGTCGATGTTGCCGCGCTTCGCCGCGCTTGGAGTCACGTTGTACTCGCTGTGCGCGCTGTCCCTCCTCAGCAATCACCTCGTGCTGACCTGGGTGCTGCTGGAGGCCAGCACGTTGGCGGGCACGCTGCTGGTGATGCTGCGGGACCGGCAGGCGGCGCGTCGGGCGGCGTGGCGCTACCTGCTGTTCTCGACGGTGGGGCTGGGACTCGCGCTGCTGGGACTCGCGTGCCTGGGCCATGCCATGGGTGAGCATGGGCACACCGTGACCTTCCACGTGGACGAGCTGATCACACGCAATGAGCTGGGCCACGACGTGTGGAGCCGCTTGGGCTTGGCGCTCATCCTGCTGGGTTACGGCACCAAGGCCGGCCTGGCGCCCATGCACGTGTGGCTGCCCGAGACCTACGACGAGGCGCCCCCCGCGGTGACCGCGCTGCTGGCCGCGGTGCAGTTCAACGCGGTGATGCTGGCCCTGTTCCGCGTGCTCAGCGTCTACCGCGCGGAGGTGCGTGACCTGGTCTCCACCGAGCTGGTGTTCATGGGGCTGGGGACCATGGTGGTGGCCACCGTGCAGCTCGTGGGGACCACCAACTACAAGCGCTTCATTGCCTACGCGTCCATGAATCACGCCGGCGTCATTGCGGTGGGATTGGGCGTGGGCAAGCTCGCGGCCTACGGCGTGCTGCTCTACGTGTTCAGCAACGCGTTGGTGAAGGCGGTGCTGTTCCTCACCTGCGGCCTCATCAAGTCGCACTACCGCACCAAGGACATGACGCGGCTGCGCAACCTGGTGAACGAGATGCCCTTCAGCGGGATGTTCTTCCTGCTGGGCACCTTCGCGCTGCTGGGCTTTGCGCCCTTTGGCAGCTTCCTGGGTGAGGTGCTCATCCTCAGCGCGCTCATCGACACCGGGCACTACTTCGTCTTCGCGGCCATGTGCTTCCTGCTCACGGTGGTGTTCATTGTCACCGGGCGCGCGCTCTTCCCCATGGTGTGGGGTGAGCGCCAGCAGCAGAGCGGCGTGCCGCGCGAGTCGGCGTTGTCGGCGCTGTCCAACATGGTCTTCGTGGCCATCCTGGTCCTGCTGGGCGTGTTCCTGCCCGACTCCGCGAGCGACATGCTGCAGCAGGTGGCGAACCAGATGGGAGGCCTGCCGTGACGGCCCACCTGGTGATGAAGACGGAAGACATCCCGGCATTCTCCGTCGTCGACCTGGCCGAGCAGCTCAAGGCCCGTCGGGCGCAGGGCGCGCGGGTGCTGAGCCTGTTTGGTCGCAAGGGCGAGGGCGAGGTGGTGGTCACCGTGGTGCTGCTCTCTCCCGGCGTGGGACTGCAGCTGCTCCGCACCACGCTGGATGCCTCCGCCAAGCACCGCAGCCTCACCGCGAGCTTCCCGGAGATGCACATCTTCGAGCGGGAGCTGACCGAGGCGCTGGGCGTGCGCTTCACCGATCACCCGTGGCTCAAGCCGGTGCGTTTCCCGTCGTGGGCGGGGCGACGGATGGAGGAGCACCCGTTCTTCAAGCTGGAAGGCAAGGAGGTGCACGAGGTGGGCGTGGGCCCGGTGCACGCCGGCGTCATCGAGCCCGGTCACTTCCGCTTCAGCTGCCTGGGTGAGCTGGTGCATCACCTCGAGATCCAGCTCGGCTACCAGCACCGCGGCGCGGAGTCGCTCCTGTTGCAGCGCCCGCCCACGAGCCTGGCGCCGCTGGTGGAATCCCTGGCCGGCGACACCTCGGTGGCCCACGTGGCGGCGTACTGTCGCGCGGTGGAGGCGCTGGCCGGCATCCCGCCCGACGACGACGCGGCCCTGGTCACAGCGGTGGCCAACGAGCTGGAGCGCATGGCCATGCACCTGGCCGGCCTGTCCGGCATTGCCACCGACGTGGGTTTCCTCCCCGGCTCGTCCACCTACGGTCGCCTGCGCACCGCGGTGATCAACCTCTCCATGCGCCTGTGCGGCAGCCGCTTCTCCCGCGGTTGGTTCCGTCCCGGTGGACCTCGTCGGGGAATCAGCGCGGAGGCCCTGGCCGACATCCGCTCCACGCTGACCGCGGTGGCGCACGACTTCCACACCATCCACGAGCACATGTTCAGCGCCGCCTCGGTGCGGGAACGTCTCGTGGGCACCGGCATCCTGACCACGGCGCAGGCCACCGAGATGGGCGTGGTGGGGATGGTCGGTCGCGCCAGCGGGCGCGCGGTGGACCTGCGCACCGAGCTGCCGGGAGCGCCGTTCACCCGCCACCCGCTCCCGACGACGGTGGAGCCCGCCGGTGATTGCTGGTCCCGCGCGATGATCCGGGCCCGTGAGCTGCCCGCCTCGCTCGAGTGGATCCTGCGGGCGCTGAAGGACCGCACCGAGGTCCCGGTGCGCAAGGTGGCCATGGGCGCGTTGGCGTCGAGCACGCTGGCGGTGGCGGTGACGGAGGGCTGGCGCGGCGAGGTGGTGCACGCGCTGGAGACCGGCCCCGAGGGAAAACTGGTGCACTACCGCGTGCAGGATCCCTCGCTGCGCAACTGGTTCGGCCTCGCGCTCGCCGTGCGCAACAACGACATCTACGACTTCCCCATCTGCAACAAGAGCTTTGACCTGTCCTACTGCGGACATGACTTGTGAGGAGCCCGCATGTTCCACGCGCTCAAGACCAGGTGGGAACAGGGCAGGCAGTACGTGCCGGACGTGCGTACCGCCTCACCCGCGGGCTTCCGCGGCCTGCCCATCCTCGACGAGAAACGCTGCCCACCCGACTGCCACGCCTGCACGGAGTCCTGCCCCACGCAGGCCATCACCGCCGCGCCGCTGACGTTGGACCTGGGTCGCTGCGTGTTCTGCGCGGACTGCGTGGACGCCTGCCCGCAGGGCGCCGTCGACTTCAGCGCCGGGGTGCGCATGGCGGCGCGCACGCGCGAGGACCTGGTGCTCAAGCCGGGCCATGCCGCGCCGCACGTGCCGGAGGACGACGCCATCCGGAAGGTCTTTGGTCGCAGCCTCCGGCTCCGCTCAGTCTCGGCGGGCGGGTGCAACGGCTGTGAGCTGGAGATCAACGCCATGGCCAACGTGAACTTCGACGTGGGCCGCTACGGCATCGAGTTCGCGGCGTCCCCGCGTCACGCCGACGCGCTCATCCTCAGCGGTCCCATCCCGCGCAACATGGCCCGCGCCCTCGAGCTCACCTGGGAGGGCATGCCCGCGCCGCGCTTCGTCATCGCCGCGGGTGCGTGCGCCATCAGCGGCGGCGTGTTCGCTCCGTCGGGGGAGCTGGAGCGCGGCTTCCTCGGTCGCAACGCGCCGGACCTCTACCTGCCGGGCTGTCCGCCCCATCCCCTCACCATGATCAACGGCATCCTGGACCTCCTGGGACGGGAGAAGCGGTCATGACCCACCACCACTTCCGCCCACGCCCCGGGTTGCCCCAGGGTGCGGAAACGGCATAACGACCGACGGAGTGCGCATGCCCAAGTCCAGGACGTGGGGACAGGATCGGGTGTGCCTGGTGGCCGGCCTGACGTCGGCGGACCAGGCGGGGTGCGGCCAGGCGCTGGGTGGGGTGGGATTCTCGGTGGTCACCGCCAGCGCCGGAGAGGCCGCGGTGGACGCGCTGCGACGACAGCCGGTGGCGGCGGTGGTGCTGGGTGCGGGGATGCCGCATGCCTCGGCGACGGCGGTGCTGCGACGCGCGGCGCAGTGTCATCCGCCGGTGCCGGTGGTGGTGGTGGGGACCACGGTGACCGTCGACGAGGCGGTGACGATGATGCAGGCCGGCGCGGCCGACTACCTGGCTCCCCCGCTGCAGGTGGAGGTGCTCCTGTTGCGGCTGCGCAAGCTGCTGGACCACGCGCCGGAGCCGGCCACGCGTGACGAGGTTCCACCCGAGCTGCAGAGCTACGTGGGGCTGGTGGGCAGCTCCCCGGCCATCCGGTCCGTGCTCGCCACGTTGCAGCGCGTGGCGCGTTACGGCTCCAACGTGCTGCTGCTGGGGGAGAGCGGCACGGGCAAGGAGCTGGTGGCGCGCGCGCTGCACCGGCTGGGGCCACGTCGACAACACCTGTTCGTGCCCATCAACTGCGCCACGCTGGGCCGGGACATCCTGGAGAACGAGCTGTTCGGCCACGAGCGCGGCGCGTTCACCGGCGCCAATGAGCGCAAGAAGGGACTCTTCGAGCTGGCCGACGGTGGCACGCTGTTCCTCGACGAGATTGGCGAGATGGATCCCTCCACGCAGGCCAAGCTGCTGCGCGTGCTGGAGCGCAACGAGTTCCGTCGCGTGGGCGGCACGGAGAAGGTGAAGGTGGATCTCACCGTGGTGGCCGCCACCAACCGCAACCTGCAACGCGCCATTGACGCGGGCACCTTCCGCTCCGACCTCTACTACCGCCTCAAGGTGGTGACGGTGGTGGTGCCGCCGCTGCGGGAGCGGAGGGAGGACATCCCCGCGCTGGTGGACTTCTTCATCGCCGACTTCAACCGTCGTCACGGCGACAAGATCAAGGGCGTGGCGCCGCACATCCTCAAGCGCTTCATGGAGTACGGCTGGCCCGGCAACATCCGGGAGCTGAAGAACGCGGTGGAGAGCGCGGCGGTGCTGGCCAACGGGGACACCCTGGACGTGGATCCGCTGGTGGACACCGCCGCGCCCGGCGCCACGCCCGCGCCCGCCCGCGCCGCGCCCCCGGAGGTTGCCGCCGACGTGCGCGAGATCCGCCTGCCGCTGGATTGTTCCATTGCCGACGCGGAGAAGGCGTTGATCGTGGGTGCGGTGGACCGGCACGCCACGCTGCGGGAAGCGGCCAACGCGCTGGGCATTGGTCTGCGCACGTTGCACACCAAGCTGCGGCAGTACGGCATTGCGCCGCGGCGCGGACGTCGTCGGGTGGCGGCGCCAGCGGCGTGAGCCCGCGGGCAACACCGCATTTTCCCTAAGCAGCACGAAAGCCGGTTCACCGCGAACAGCGGCCTTGCGTGTGTTGCCGAGTGGAGCGACGGTGGGCACATGACCGCCCGCCCTGCCCTGTTCCGCGCCGGCCTCACCCTGGCGCTTGCATCCGTCTTTTCGCCCCTCGCTTCCGCGCAGAGCCTGGACCTCGGCTTCTCCTGCAACAACGCGTTCACCGGCGAGTCGCTCACCACCGGCAGCACCATCACCTGGGGCAACGCCTTCCAGGCGCAGTGCTCCGTCGACTACAGCAACGACTCCGGTGCTCCGCTCCCCGACGTGTGGGTCCGCGTGACGTGGGATCCCTTCGTCCAGACCGACCTCGCGCCCGCGCTGCCCGACGGCGTGGAGGGACTTGCGGCCACGCAGACCTGGCGGCCGGCCGTCTCCGTCAACGGGGTTCCGGGAAATCCCACGCCGATCTTCGACCACGCGAGCCAGACTGCGCTGATCCCCGTCGGGGACATCCCGGACCTCACGGCGTCGGAGCTGTACTTCAGCTGGACGCCACCGGCGGCCATGCCCGCGCGGACCTACTCCGTGCACGTGCAGGCCTACGTGGGCGGAGCACCCGGGCAGGGAACGCCGGACGCCGTTGTCGACGTCAATCTCGCGTGGGATCCCGGTGCGGAGAAGATTGCCGCGCTGGCCATCCCGCGGATGCAGCTGGACCGGCGCTTCGTGGGCAGCGCGGTCATGGACCGGGTCAGCCAGCCGGCCACCGCCCACACCGACGCCAAGCTGGTGGTGCACCTGCCGTACTTCAACGGCACCGACCTGGTGGCGGATGGCAACTACAACCCGGCCAACCTCCTGCACATCCCGCTGGTGAACGCCGGTGACCTGTCGCTGCAGCTGCTGCTGCGCAATGTCGTCCAGCAGCCGGAGCTCAACTACGTGGTTCCCGCCGGCACGCCGCTCGACGGGAATGGCAACCTCTCCGGGCCGGCCGCGGGTCCCAACGCCAACCGCGTCGTGGTCTACGATCCCGACACCAACGCCATCACCGCGAATGTCGGCGTGGTGTGGGCCGCGGATGAGCTGAACAGCGGTGGTTATGGCTCGTGGCGACTGCGCTGGGACGCCGCCCCGGACTCCTTGTTCCGAGAGGTCCTGACGGACGGCTCCGTCATTCCCGTGCAGGTCTGCTTCCAGAGCGCCAGCACCGGCGCGGTGGCGCCCGGCGACCCGAGGTGGTGCCACACCAGCACGTCGGAGGTTGGCGCGGAGAGCGTGCTGCTGTCGCTCAGCAACGTGGGTTGTCCCGCCTTCACCAACTACAACAACCCCTGCCGCAGCGAAGCCATGCCCTACGTCCCCGGCGACGACGGCACCACCCAGGCCCGTTTCACGAACACGAGCTCGCTGAAGGGTGACGCGGAGGTCGTGGTGCAGCTTCCCGGCTCCGGTGGCGCGCGCCAGGCTTCGCTGACGGGCGTGACGGTGGGACCCGGCTTCTTTCTCCCCACCTACGGGCCGGAGTTCGGGGAGGCCGACGTGGAGATCTGGGTTTCCACCGGAGCCAGCGACTACTCCGATCCCGACGTCACCGCGCGAACACTCGGCGCGAATGCCAACTGGCAGCCTTGTGTTCTCCTCGCGGGCGGCTTCAGCCCCGTCCGCTGTGATCTCGCCTCCCTGCCCGTGCCCGCCGCCGACGTCGAGGAGGTGAAGGTCATCCTGAAAGGCGTGCCTTCGCAGTACGTCTCGCTGCAGGACGTCGACGCCACGTTCCCGCCGGGCTGGATGGCCGAGATCGGCTGGGTCCTGCACGACACCGTCGCGGGCTCGATGAACGGCAGCGCCTACTCCGCTACGAACACCAGTGGCGCCGCGTTTGGCCTGAAGGCCAGCGCGCAGCTCTCCGCGCCGGACCTCGCCAGCGGGAGCGTCGTGGAGACGGCCACGGCGGGTGAGACCGGCGAGGTCACGCGGCAGTCGTTCGTGGAGCCCTGCGGCGCCAGCCCGAGTGCGTTCGTCGGCCAGGCGGAGGCGTTCGCGGTGTTCTGCGGCCAGGGCCAGATGAGCGCCACGTCCCTGTCGGTGATGGACCCGTTGCGCATGCAGTGGGGCGTGGAGAACCGGGGCGCGGCGGACAACGTCACGGGTCCCTTTGAGCTCTGCCTCCCCATTCCCCACGGCTTCCGGTTTGAGGGCGCGTTCGACGCCACCGACCCGGTGTTCCCCGGCCTCATCGACGCGGAGCGTTTTGGCTTCACCCTGTCCGGCACCGCCACGTTCCTGGACCCGTCGGCGTACAGCTACACGTTCACGCCGCGTGACCACGTCGAGCTGGCCGGCGACCTGTGCGTGCAGGTCCCCACGTACACGCTTGCCGCCGGACACTCGCTTCAGGCAATTGTCGACGGGCGCATCATTCCGGGTGTCCACGCCACGGCGTCCTTCTACAACCCGGATGGCTTCGTCCCCGGCACCTACCAGGCGCACGGAGAGGGACCGGCCGGCCAGCCACTCACACACACGGGTAACCTCAACGCGTCCTGGGCGGACATCACCGGCACCGCGAAGATCACCATCACCAACGACATCTCACCCTCGACACTCATCGGTAACACCACCAACGTCTGCTACGACTACCAGCTCGACACCCACGCGTTCCGCAACGACGGCACACTCGATCCCGACGGCGCCACGCTGCCCACGGAGCAGGCGGTTTCCTACCAGTGGATTCCGCGGTCGGACGTGACGCAACCGGACACCGCGTCGCAGCCGAGCACCGGTGACACGCTCCTGGTGACCGCCACCTCACCCGACGCGGTGGCCACCTGGGTCCACACCGCCGAGGCCCCGGAGCGGGGAGATGCCACCACGCTCGTCGACAACGGCTGGGTGCTGTGCGCCAACCAGGGCACCGACTGCGACGCCGCCGCACTGTCACTGCTGTCCCTCACGCCGGCGGACGTGCGCTGGGTGGCTTTCGAGCTGGGGCGCCTCGACGTGTCGGACGCGGAGCCGCGCGGGGTGGCGCCGTTCGACGGGAATGCGCGGGTCAACGTCCCCTACGCGGTGAGCGTGTGTGTCGTCGAGGATGGGTCGGCGGATGGCAGTGAGATCGCGACGGTTCTGGAGAGCAGGTCGCGCAACCTGTTGCCGGTGGTGACGGAGCCGGCGGCGGTGACGGTGGCCAGCGGTTGCCCGGCGGGCAGCTTTGGCGTGCCGGAAACGTGCAACGGCCTCGACGACGATTGCGATGGATTGACCGACGACGACGTGTGCCTTCCCGACGCGGGCACACCCGACGCCGCGCTCGACGTGGACGCCGCGGTGGCTGTGGATGCGGCACAACCGGCGGACGCTGCCACCGAACCCGACGCGGGCCCCGGCGACAGCGGTGTCGTCGTTCCTGATGCGGCCACGCCGGACGCAACGACGCCCGACGCAACGACGCCCGACGCCTACGTTGCGCCGGATGCCGCGTTCGTTCCCGACGCCAGCGTTGCGCCGGATGCCGCGGCCACACCGACGGATGCGGGAGTGCCCGCGGACACAGGTGTTGCCCGCGACGCCGCGCAGGGTGACGATGCATCCGTGTCGGGAGACGGCGGCGTGAGCGAGCAGACGGGGAACGAAGACGAAGGCTCCATCCGCGCCAACCCCTGCGCGTGCGACGTCACGCCGCGTTCCGGCGAGATACCCGCCGAGACGTGGTTGTTGGCGCTGGGCGTGGTGCTGTACCGCCGCAAGCGCGCCAGGTGAGACGTCATTCCAGGGCGTGTCCCTGATTGAAAGCGGTATTCCAGACCGCACTCCCAGAGTGCCGGCCGCGTTTGTCGCGGTCACAACATGGCCGGCACGTTTTCCAACGTCGTCGTGGAGTGGGCGCTATCTCTCGGGCTCCCGCGCCAGCAAGACCCACGCCCCCACCGCGAGCAACGGGTCCAACACGGCAAACGTGATCAGCAGGTGCGGCAGTGTCCCCGACAGGATGACCGGTGCCAGCGCGAACGGAACCGCCAGGCGCCCAAGCACGCTCGCCGCCACGACGTTGAGCGCGCCCCACCGTCCCGACCAGAAATACAGCCAACCAATGACAAACAGCGTCATCCCCACCAGGCGCAGCATGGGCTCTTCATGCGCGGTGAACGGCGGGTCCTGGAAGATGGTCTGCGCCATTCCCGGCCACGCGTACGTCAGCACCGCGAAGGACATGTAGAACAACCCGTTCCCCACGATGTACCGCGACGACAGCGGGAGATTCGCCGGCGCCTGCATCAGGATCCGCAGCAGCTTCTTCATGGGCACTCCACGAGGGAAGACCTGGCGTACAGACTAGAGCGGTTCCCAGTCAGGGGCTGCGCGAGAGCAAGGTGCTATTGGGACTGCAGACGTGGTGAGCAGGCCACGACCTGGAGTGCGGCGGGCCCTCGCCGCCCTGCCCAGCGCCGAGCGGATGCCGCTCCCGTCAACGGTCGACGGTCGCGGGGACGTCGCCGCCCTTGGCGACCGGGCGGGGACCGTTCCACACGTCGAGGACGCACTCGGCGCTGGCCAGGGCGGCGAGGGCCCGCCGCACTCCAGGTCGTGGCCCGCTCACCACGTCTGCAATCCCCATGGCACCTTGCTCTCGCGCAGCCCCTCCCCCGCGCTATCCGCGCCGACCGTGCGAATCAGGACGAAGGTCAACGACGACACGCCACCTCCACGCTTCGCCATCCATTCACGCGTCCTTCGTGACGGGTGTGCCCGTAGGCCCAACCATCACGCGCCAAAGAACTCCCGGAACCACCGGAGCTCCTCGGTGCGCGGAACGCCAGCGCCCTGGAAGCGGTCATAGGCCTGGAACTTCTGGCGGAAATCATCCCCGTCGGTGGAGATGTCCACCATGCGCAGACTGGCCTCGAGCCGATCCAGCGCCAGACCACGTTCCCGGGCCTGTCGCAGCAGGTTGGCCATTCCCTCCGGGGTGCTGCCCAGACGGTGCATGGCGCGGAACAGGTACGGATAATCCTGGCCGTTGGCCAGCGCCGGATTCTCACGCAACATGGCCTGCACCTGCTGCTCCGTCATGCCGGTGGCCAGCATGCGCTGCTGCAGCAACGGGTGCGTGTTGGCCAGCGCCTGCGCCAGTTGCGGGTCGTTGGGGAACATCTCGCCCAGGGTGCGCTGCCGCGCGTTGCGGACCTCGCGGGCGTTGATGAGGTCACTGCCGAACTTGAACGCCGCCTCCGCCAGGTCCGCGCCCGCCTCGATGATCACCCCCGCCGGATAGCCCACCACCGTGGCCTTGGCGGCGGAGCCCAGCGCGCCCGCCGCCGCGGCGGCACCCGCCATGACGTCGAGGCCATTGCCATACGGCCCCCACGCGCGACCAATGTGCTCCACCGCGCTGGCCCCCCGCGCAATCATCCCGAACGCCGGCGCCAACCTCATCAGCACATTGCCCGTGGCACGGTTGGCCGCGCTGCCGGCGGCGAACAACCCCGAGGCCAGGGCGCGAGCACCTTCCTCGCCCGCGCGCGCCAGGTCGCCCACGGCCCGGGCGTACTCCCCACGACCCGCGTTCTCCACGGCGCTGGCCGCACCCGAGAGCACGCTGATACCAGCCATGGCCTGCCCGAAGGGCCCCATGCGCTGCAGGTTGGCGCGCAGGTCGCGCACCGCGGCGGCATCCCCGTTGGCGGCGCGGTCCATCAGGGACCGGACAGCCGGGTCGGCCAGGCTGCCGCGCAGCTCCAGGGCGCTCTGGCCCGCGGAGAACACGCTGCGCGCGCCCATCAGCGGCCCCAGCTCCCGTGATAGGTGCTGATAGACAAGTTTAGGATCCGTGCCGTTGGCCAGCAGCTGGGCGGCGCGCTGGGGTGCCGCGCGCGTCACCACGTTCTGCAGCGCCTCGCGGTGGCCGGAGAACGCACGTCCCACCGGCGTGCCAGCGTCGGAGCCCACCCGCCGCGCAAAGTCCAGCGCGGTCTGCGCGGTCGACGGGTGCGAGGCCAGCGCCTGGTGCGTGCGCAGCAGGGACTGCGCGGTGCCGGGGTCCCGCGTGGCAGCGGCCTCCAACGTGGACGCATTCTCCCGCGTCACGCGGTCCAGCTCGCCGAGGGCCGCGTCGCGTTCGGCGCGGGCGCGCTGCGCTTCCGGCGTACGGTTCCAGAAGCGGTGGGTGTACTCCTCGCGCTGGGCCGGCGTCAGCGCGTGCAGCGTGGAGAGCTCCGCGTTGAGACGGTCCTGGTACACCCGCGCACGTGACTCCGCGGTCTCGTAACGCCCCCGCGCGGCCTCCATCTGGCCCACCGCGGCGCGTTCCTGGCTCGTCAGCGGCGCCGCTGCCTGGGTGCCGGCCGCACGGATGCGTCGCATCTCCTCGGGCGGAAGCACGCCCTCGCGCTGCGCGCCGGAGATGGCGGAGTCCAGCGCGCGCTGGTCGGCCTGCTGGTTGCGGATCTGCTGGGTGTCCTGGCTCCGCGGTCCCGCCGGCGTGTTGGCCAGCCGCGCCGCGTCGGTGAGCACGCCCTCCCGGTCCTGCAGGTTGCGCATCAGCTCCGCGGAATACTGCGGGGGCACCCCGGTCACGTACGTGCGCTGCAGCTCACGCAGACGCTCCAGCACCGCCTGCGGCCGCTGCTCACGCGGGAGGGCGTTGATGGCTTCCGCGTCACGTCGCGCCGCCTCGGGACTGGCATCCGCCTGCGAGCGGGTGGCGGCGTTGGTCTGCGCGCGGTTCTCCAGCTGCTGGCGCAGGGAGCCGGTGCTGGTGGCGGCCACCCGGCGCGCGTCCGCCTGACGACGAGGATCCGCGGGGGGCGCAGCGGCGGGCTGCGTGGCAGGCTGGGGCGTGGGTGGGGCCGCCGCCGGTGGGCTCGGGGGAGGCTGCGCCTCCTGGGTCTGCTGGGGGGCCGTGGTGGTGCGTGGAGGCGGGATCCCTTGGATGGACATGGGTCTTCCGGAGGCCGCAGGGGCAGGTCACAGGGCCACGGAGATTTTTCGGTGCTGACCCGGGCGCGGGTTCGCAGCATCCGTCAACTGACGGCGGGATCCCGACGGAGCCAGGGGCCGTCACCCCGGAACCGCCGGGGCCGTCACGTCCCACGCGGTCGGTCCGACGTGGAGACCCGTTGCCGCTCACGCCGGCGGTGGTGTCGCGGGCGCCGGCGCCACGACGTGCTCCCGCCGGTGGCCCACCAGGCCATCCAGCGCGCGCTCCAGCGCAAGACCCAGCCGCGCGTCCGTCTCCGCGTGCTCCACGTGCCGGATGGTGTGTCCACTGCCCACCAGCACCGCCTCCGCCGTCACCCCCCAGCACGCTCCCGCCGGCCGGATGTGCACCCGGATGAGCTCCATGTGACCCACGGCCTCGGCGGGCGGTCGCCAGCGACGGAGAGCAGCTTCCACCTCGTCGTGACCGGCCATGAGTCCCTCGTAGATCACCTGCATGGGAACGTGCATGGCGCCCTCCGGAAACCTTCCCCGTCGCCCCGGGTGCAGCAAGACATGGGCCGTGGATTTCCCTCAGGCGCGTGCAACATGACCCGCATTCTCTGCGACCTCCTCATGTGACCACGGCGGTCTTGCGCCGACACGGGGCAAGCGCGGGACGGGCATGTGGGTGCAACAACGACGTCACGCGGGACAGCCGTGGCCTCAAGGGACGCCGCCACGGTGCCGATGTGCCTGCTTGAGGACCGGGATGTCGGTGTATCCGCGGTCGGAGAAGCCACCATGGTCGACGCCATCCGTCAGAGCCTCCTGGGCCCACCCCGCATCCTGGTTGTCGACGACAGTGCCATGACCCGCCGCGGGCTTGCGGAGTTGCTCACCGGCGCCATGGGCGCACGCGTGGAGGAGGCCTCCGAGGGGGCCAGCGCCCTGCGCATCACGCTGGCGGAGGAGCTGGACTGCGTCCTGTGTGACATGAACATGCCGGTGATGGACGGGATGGGCTTCCTGCGTGCCGCGCGCATGCGCAAGTCGCGCTCGGAGCTGCCGGTGCTGCTGGTGACGGCGCAGAGCTCCCGCACCGACCGCGTCCGCGCGCTGCAGGCCGGCGCCTCCGACTTCGTGGTCAAGCCCTATGAGCCCGACGAGCTCATTGCCCGCGTGGGCAACTACGTGGAGCTGGCGCGCATGTACCGTCAGCTTACCTACCTGGCCAACACCGACGCGCTCAGCGGGCTGTGCAACCGGCGCGCTTTCCTCGAGCGGATCGAGGAGTGCTCCTGCCGCATGAAGCGCACGCAACGCTCCTTCTCCGTGCTCATGCTGGACATCGACCACTTCAAGCGCGTCAACGACACCCACGGGCACCCGGTGGGCGACGCGGTGATTGCCGCGCTGGGCGCCACGCTGCGCGGTTCGGTGCGCGGTTACGACGTGGTGGGGCGCCTGGGCGGCGAGGAGATGGCGGTGCTGCTCCCGGACACCGCGTTGCGCGACGCCGTGGAGGTGGCCGAGCGGATCCGCGCCACGGTGGCGGCCAGTTCCATGGGCGGGCTGCCCGAGGGAGCGGTCACCGTCTCCATTGGCGTGGCCGAGGCGCGCGCCGACACCGCGGAGCCCGCCGCCGCGCTGCTCAAGCTCGCCGACGACGAGCTCTACCGCGCCAAGCACTCTGGCCGGAACCGCGTGTGCTCCAGGCTGGAGCCCGAGGGGACATCCACGGTGGTGGCCCCCGCGGCGCCGGTGGTGAACGCGAGCCTGTAGCCTTGCCTCCCCGACGAGAAGCGGGTGTTTCCCACAATGATCCGCATCCGGCCACCCGTCGGTAGCGCCGGCCGCCGAGCGGCACCTGGAAATGCGGCGGCGCCGAGCGCGTCTGGAAGCGGGTGAGCGGAAGCCGTCCCGGCGACGCGGACGTTGCCCGGTCCCCGGTGCCTTGACCCGTCACGCGTGACGAGGTGGACGCGGTGGTGTGCGCGCGGCTGCGGTGGTCACCTACCCGTTGTTATACCTGCGTGGCGACGGAAACAGGGAACACGTCTGCCGGACAACCCGGTGCACACCGGATGAGCCACGGCAGCTCCTCAAGCCGCTCGCCCTTGCCAAAACCAGACCGACCCTGACGGCTCCCCGTGGGCCGTTTTCCGACGACGCCGCGCTTCGTGTCGTCGGCGCGTGGCGCTCCACCCCGCAGCACCCCGGACTGCGGGCCTGGCAACCACGCCACCCGTGACGGGGGAATTGCGTGGATACCGAGCAGCTGATTGAACGGGCCCTGCTGTCCGAAGGCGAAACCAGTGGATCCACGTCGTCATCTCCGCACGGCGGGGAGCTCATCCGTCCGCGGGTGGCGGGGAAGTTCCTGTACGCGGGGAACGAGAAGCTCTTCGTCCGCGGTGTGACCTACGGGACCTTCCGCCCGCGTGACGACGGAAGCGAGTACGACCCGGCCACCACGGAGACCGACTTTGCCGCCATGGGCGCGCACGGAATCAACGCGGTGCGCGTCTACACCGTCCCGCCGCGCTGGTTCCTGGACACCGCGCACCGCCACCGCCTCCGCGTCATGGTGGGCCTGCCGTGGGAGCAACACGTGGCGTTCCTGGAGGACCGGGAGCGGGCCCGCTCCATCCAGCAGCGGGTGCGGGAAGCAGCGCGCGCCTGCGCCGGTCACCCCGCCATCCTCTGCTACGCGGTGGGCAATGAGATCCCCACGTCGGTGGTGCGCTGGCACGGCGCGCGACGCGTGGAGCGGTTCCTGGAGCGGTTGCATCACGCCGTGAAGGAGGAGGATCCCGGCGCACTGGTGACGTATGTGAACTACCCGTCCACGGAGTACCTGCGCCTGGACTTCGCCGACTTCCAGGCCTTCAACGTCTACCTGGAATCCCGCGCCAGGCTGGAACGCTACCTGGCGCGCCTGCACAACCTCGCCGGCGACCGTCCCCTGCTCTTCGCGGAGGTGGGCCTCGACAGTCGCCGCAACGGCGAGGACAAGCAGGCCACCACGCTGGACTGGCAGCTGCGCACCATCTTCAGCGGAGGCGGCGCGGGCGCGTTCGTGTTCTCCTGGACCGACGAGTGGCACCGCGGCGGTCTCGACATCGAGGACTGGGACTTTGGTCTCACCACGCGTTCCCGTCGTCCCAAGCCGGCGCTGTCCGCGGTGCGACGCGCCTACGCCGCGGTCCCGTTTCCGCCCGAGCACCGCTGGCCACGCGTCTCGGTGGTGGTGTGCAGCTTCAACGGCGGGCGCACCATCCGCAATTGCCTGGAAGGTCTGGCCCAGCTCCAGTACCCGGACTACGAGGTGATCGTCGTCGACGACGGCTCCACCGACGACACCGCCGCGATTGCCAGCGGATTCAACGTGCGCCTCATCCGCACCGAGAACCGTGGGCTGAGCAACGCGCGGAATACCGGGCTGGAGGCGGCCACCGGGGAGATCGTCGCGTACACCGACGACGACGCGCGGCCGGATCCGCACTGGCTCATGTACCTGGCCGCCACGTTCCAGAAGACCTCCCACGTGGGTGTGGGGGGGCCCAACATCGCGCCGCCGGGAGACGGGCCCATTGCGGATTGCGTGGCCAATGCGCCGGGCGGCCCGGTGCACGTCCTCCTCACCGACGAGCTGGCCGAGCACATCCCCGGGTGCAACATGGCCTTCCGTCGGGACGCGCTGCTGGCGGTGGGCGGCTTTGACCCGCGCTACCGCGCCGCCGGCGACGACGTGGACATCTGCTGGCGACTGCAGGAGCGCGGTTGGACGCTGGGCTTCCATGCCGCCGCCATGGTCTGGCACAAGCGACGCAATTCCCTGCGCGCGTACTGGACGCAGCAACAGGGATACGGAAAGGCCGAGGCGCTTCTCGAGGAGAAATGGCCGGAGCGCTACAACGCCGCCGGGCACCTCAGCTGGGCCGGCCGCCTCTATGGCAAGGGCCTCACCGCCGCGCTGCAGCTCGGGGGCGGACGCGTCTACCAGGGCACGTGGGGCGTGGCGCTCTTCCAATCCATCTACCAACCCGCGCCGGGCCTCTTGAGCTCCTTGCCGCTCATGCCGGAATGGTGGCTGATGGTGGCGGGACTGTCCGGTGTCTCCGCGCTGGGATTGGTGTGGCCACCCCTCCTCTTCACGTTGTTGGTGCTGGGACTCGCCGTGGCCGCGCCGCTGGGACAGGCCGTGGTCAGCAGCGCGCGCGCATCCTTCACCAGCGAAGTGCATTCCTGGCAACAACGCTTCCGGCTGCATGCCATCACCGCGGCGCTGCACCTGCTGCAACCCATTGCGCGGCTGCGGGGTCGGATCCGCTTTGGCCTCACGCCGTGGCGTCGCCGGGGCTGGCGTAACACCTGGCCGTCACGTCTCAGCACCACGACGGTGTGGAGCGAGACCTGGCGCGCGCCGGAGGCCTGGCTCGGCGCCCTCGAGGCGCGACTGCGGAAAGCGGGCGCCGTGGCGTGGCGCGGTGGCGACTACGACGCGTGGGACCTCGAGGTGCGGGGCGGGATCCTGGGCGGCGCACGCCTCATCATGATGCTGGAGGAGCACGGCGCGGGTCGTCAGCTGGCGCGTTTCCGCGTGGTGCCCCGGGTGACGACGTGCGGAGTGCTGCTCGTGACCGCGCTGCTGGCATTCCTGGTGGCGGCCGCCGTGAGTCACGCGCTGGTGGCGGCGGTGGTCCTGGGCGCGGCAGCGCTGGTTCCCACGGTGCGCACGGTGCTGGAGGTGGCGGTGGCCATGCGCGCTCTCCACGACGCCACCCAAGATTCCCCGGAATGACCACGTCCCATGAGAACAGCACGGGAACGTGGTGGCGCCGCGTGCTGGCGCAGGTCCGCCCCTACGGGTTCCACCTCGCGGGCATCCTGGCGCTGGGGCTGCTCTCCACGCCGCTGACCCTGCTCACGCCACTGCCGCTCAAGATCGCGGTGGACGGCATCTCCGGTACCCACGACGACGCGGTGCGGTCGTTGCTCGCGTGGTTGCCGGAGGAGCTGGCCACCTCGCGTGACGCCGTGCTGATCCTGGCGGTGGGCCTGCTGATCCTGGTGGCCGTGCTGGGCCAGCTCCACGGTCTCCTGGTCACGTTGTTGCGTCATCACGTGGGGGAGCGTCTGGTCCTGGACCTGCGCACCACGCTGTTCCGTCACGTTCAGCGTGTTTCCCTGAGCTACCACGACAAGACGGGAACCGCGGACACCACGCACCGCATCCAGCACGACGCGCCCGCCATCCAGCATCTCACCGTCGACGGGATCATCCCCTTCATCACCTCCACCGTCACACTGGTGGCCATGGTCTGGGTCACCGTGCGGCTCGACTGGCAGCTGGCGTTGGTGGCGTTGGCCGTGTCACCGCCCATCTACCTGGCCACCCGGCTGGAGCGGGAACGGCTGCGACAGCACTCCCGGGAGACCAAACGGCTCGAGAGCAGCGCGGCCTCGGTGGTGCAGGAGGTGCTTGGCGCGCTGCGCGTGGTGAAGGCCTTTGGACAGGAGCAACGGGAGGAGGAGCGGTTCCGCCATCGCGCCTCCGCGGGACTGCGTGCGCGCTTGAAGCTGGCCGCGCTGGAAGGCCGCCTGGGATTGACGGTGGGAATGCTCACCGCCACGGGCAGCGCGGTGGTGCTCTACCTTGGCGTGCAGCACGTGACCGCGGGCACGCTGACGCTGGGCGAGCTGCTGCTCATCATGGGCTACCTCACGCAGCTCTATGATCCCATCCGCGCCATCAGTCGACGCACCGCGTCGCTGCAATCCCATCTCGCCAGCCTGGAGCGCGCGTTCTCGCTCCTGGATCAAACCCCCGACGTCACCGAGCGCCCCGATGCCCGGCCGCTGGTGCGCGCCGCGGGTGCCATCAGCTTCCGCAATGTGAGCTTCGGCTACGACGAGCGGGAGGTCCTGCATGGCATCTCCTTCCAGGTTCCCGCGGGAGCGCGCGTGGGCATTGCGGGCACCACCGGCGGCGGCAAGACCACGGTGCTCAGTCTGCTGATGCGTTTCCATGACCCGCGCGGCGGCCAGGTCCTCCTCGACGGCGTGGACCTGCGCGACTACCGGCTCACCGACCTGCGCAACCAGTTTGCCACCGTGCTGCAGGACCCCGTGCTCTTCTCCACCAGCATTGCCGAGAACATTGCCTATGCGCGTCCCAACGCCACCTACGACGAGGTGGTGGCCGCGGCCACGGCGGCGCACGCGCATGACTTCATCCAACGCCTCCCCGAGGGGTACCAGACCGTCGTCGGGGAGCGAGGCATCCGCCTCTCTGGCGGTGAGCGTCAGCGGATCTCCCTGGCGCGCGCGTTCCTGAAAAATGCTCCCATCCTGATCCTGGATGAGCCCACCAGCGCCGTGGATCCCGCCACCGAGGCCACCATGATGGCCATCATGGAGCGGCTCATGGTGGACAAGACCATCTTCATGGTGGCCCACCGCCTTGGCACCCTCGAGCACTGCGACATCCGGCTGCGTCTCGAGCACGGAAGGATCGTGGAGTTCTCGGACCGGACCTCGGGCGCACAGCGCTCGGTGTCTTAGGGTTCCTTAGCGCGCCAGCCGGAAGGACAGCTTCAACAACAGTCGGTCCTCCGCGCTGCCGGGCACCACGCCGCTCAGCACCCGCGACATGTCCTCGTCACGCAGCATCCCGTCCTGGTGATTGCGATGGAAATACACCAGGTAGAACACGGAGCCGGGCTGGAATTCGTGCCGCACCACCGTCTGCAGCACCAGGACCCCGTCCTGATTGGCGGTGCCGTCCAGCACGGACTCCCTGGCCGACGGCAGCTCGGCGGGGACAATCACCGGACGTGAACCGGGCACCCGCTTGGTCTTGGGCGCGTAGCGCGGGTGGGAATAGGCCCCCTCCAGCGCCACCGCCTGCGCGTAGAGCTGCAGACTCAGCGCGCGCGTCACCGCCACGGTCGACTTCAGCGACCCGCCTCCGTACGCCGCCCGCCGACGAGCGAACAGGTAGCTCGTGTCCGTGTCCTCGACGAGCTTCACCTCCCCGTCGCGATGACCGCCGTAGATGTCCGCCACCAGCTCGAGCGGCGGGACAGGCGTGAGGGACACCCAGAGGTAGCTGTCGGTGGCCATGCCGTGGTCCGTTCGCCCCAGCGTTCCCCCGCCGCCCACCACCACCGGCTTGCTCGCGTCGCTGGTGAAGGAGCCGTAGCTGCTGAACGTCATCGGTCGGGCCAGGACCACCCGACGGTCCCCCGTCTCCAGGTCATCGCGCCACGGCGGACGCAAGGAGATGCCGCCCTCCAGCTCCCATTTGTTCCCGAGCGCCATGGCCCCTTGGGTGCCCACGCTGGCGTACAGCGGCAGCAGGTCAAAGGTGCTGGCGGCGGAGGCCGTGAGCCGCACGCTGCCACTGTTGAGGAACCCGAACGCGGAATCCCGACGCAATCCTCCCATCACCATGACGTGCTGGAGGTCGGCGCGTTTCTGGTAGCCCAGGTCCTTGACGTCAAAGTCGGGCGAATACAGCTGGTATTCCACGCCGCCGATCACCACGCCGCCTTCCTTCACCGCGCGGAACTTTCCACCCGCACCCTGTTTGTAGCGCGGGCCGAAGGCGTCCTCGGCGCTGGTGGGCGGCGTGTCCGGGTCCTCGTGCTTCATCGTTCCGGTGCCCAGCGCGGAGAACACGTAGTCACCGTGGCCGGGACGGAACACGCTGTCCGTCGACGCCACCAGCGCCTGCGCGGCGGGCGGGCCCTCGCTGAGCGGTCCCGCTCGCAGCACCTGCGTGAGCAGCACGCCCTGGGTCACATCCCCGTAGCTCACCGTGACGCGCTCCACGGACATGTTGCTCATCCGCGTGGTGTCACCGCTTTCAAAACCATCCCAGGTCACCGCGTCCAGGAATGCAATTCCCACATGCTTTCCCACGCGTCCGGTCAGCTTGGCCGCTCCCAGGATGGGCCGCTTGGCGCCAATGCGACGTGAGTAGAACGGGCGCACCTCGTTGCCGCTGTCCCAACCCAGTGCGTTGCTCGGGGTGAACAGCTCCTGGCCCTCCAGGAAGAAGAGACGTTTCTCGGGAAGGGAGGTCTCGTACTGACCCAGGTTGACAACGACGGGATCCGCTTCCACCTGCCCGAAGTCGGGAAGCACCGTGGCGTCGAGGGTAAGCCTGGAGGTGATGCCGTGCTTGAAATCCATTCCCATCCGCGGCCGTGCTTCCTGCACCGGCGCCTCACCCTCCTCCTGCTCCAGGCTCAACCCCGCACTGACGTACGGCGTCAACACCACGTTCTGGGGCGCGGGAAGACGCTCCAGGCCGCGCAAGACTCCCCACCGGCTCACCCACGCATTCTCCGACGGAGAAACGGGCGCCCACAGCAGTGTCTCCCGCGTGCGTGAGATGCGACGCGTCACCTGCAGTCCCATCAGCGTTTCCGCCGACGGAGAGTACCGGAGCTCCGCCAGCGGAATGCGCACCTCCACGGTCCAGCCGTGCGCATCCTGCTGCACCTCCGACTCCCAGACCGCGTCCCATTCCTTGCTTTCGGAGGTGTCATCAAAACGCAGCTCATCCGCCTGCACGCCCGCGGCATTGATGATGAATTGGTAGCCGGTGCGCCGGTCCAGGTGGGAATCGATACCGATTTCCACGCGGTCGCTCTCCGGGGTGCGGTCACGTCGGGTCAGACGCCCCACAATGGCGTTGGCATCCCTGTCATGACAGCGCACCAGGAAGTAGAGCGCGGTGTTGTCATGCGCCACCTGGAACGTGGTGTATTGCGAGGGGGGCGCTCCCGCGCGTGGCTTGCGTTGGTAGAAGCGCCACTGGATGGGAGCCACGGCCCACACCACGTCGTCGGCGAACCCGTCTATGCGCGGAGGGATGGCGGCGCGTGCGCTCCAGGCGGTGGGCGGTGGGGCCGGGGCGCTGGGCGCGGCCGTCGCCAGGACGCTCCACAAGCCCATCCACATCACGTGGGACATGGAATGCGTCCCTCAGCGACGGAGGTGGTTGTTCGCGCCAAGGCCACGGCAGTGCCAGCGCCACGCGGTTTGGATGATGGTTTCCATCCCGGACAGCCGCGGCGCCCAGCGCAGGACCTTGCGCGCGCGTTCCGGGTCCGCCACCAGCACCGCGGGGTCACCCGGCCGACGCGGCGCTTCCCGCTGCATCACCGGCCGACCGGTCACCTTTTCCACGACGGAAAGGACCTGGCGCACGGAGTGACCTTGGCCGGCTCCCAGGTTCAACGCCATGCTCGACGCGCCGTTCTCCAACAGCAACAACGCCTTCACGTGCGCGTCCGCCAGGTCCTGCACGTGGATGTAGTCGCGCACCGCGGTCCCGTCCGCCGTGGGATAGTCGGTGCCCAGGACGTCCACGTGCGGCCTTCGTCCCAGGGCAACATCCAGCGCCAGCGGAATCAGGTGTGTTTCCGGGTCGTGGTGCTCACCGGCTTCCCCGTCGGGATCCGCACCCGCCGCGTTGAAATAGCGCAGCACGGCGTAGCGGAAATCATGCGCCACGTCATACCAGTAGAGCATCCGCTCCACGGTGCGTTTGCTTTCCCCGTAGGGGTTCACCGGCCGCTGCAGCACCTCTTCCGTGATCGGCACCACTTCCGGCTCGCCGTAGGTCGCGCACGTGGACGAGAACACGATGTTGTGCACGCCGCGCTCCCGCATGGTCTCCAGCAGCGTGAGCGTCCCCACCACGTTGTTCTGGAAATACATCTGCGGGCTGCGCATGGACTCGCCCACGTAGGCCAGCGCCGCAAAGTGCATCACCGCGCCAATCTCATGGGAGGAGAACGCCCGGGACAGCGTCGACCGATCCGCGATGTCACCGTGGACGAATGGACCCCAGCGCACGGCTTCCCGGTGCCCATGAAGCAGGTTGTCGTAGGTCACCGGGACATGACCGGCGCGCGCCAGCGCCTTGCACGCATGACTGCCGATGTAGCCGGCGCCGCCGGTCACCAGCACATTCTTGCCCATGGGCCCTCCGGGATGGCTTGGAAGAATGTGCTGTTCAGCGCGCGGCACCGCCGAAGGGCGCGCACGGTTTTCAGGGATCAACGCGAGAACCGGCGTCAACCGCCGTGGGTGCGGGATCGCAAGGTCGGAGATACATCAGGCTGCACCACGACGAGCGGAACGTTCATGGAGCGCGAAACGGGATTTCAACCAGTCCCCAACATCCCCCAGGAAGCGCTGCTCCATGAGCTTGCGCGTATTGCGGGCGAATGTTCGGAAGGCCGAGCCATCACCGGCATCCGTGTGGAGCCCTTCCGCTTTGCCGCGTCCTACGCAGCCCACGTGGCGTCGGTGACGTTTGGCAACGGGACGGAGCTGCGCCTCTTCGTCAAGGACTTCAGCACCAGCCGCCTCGTGAAGGATGCGCGCGCGGCGCGTCGGCAGCGGGAGCGCCGGGTCTACGCCGACCTCCTGGGCCGGTTGGGGCTCGGCACCGCGCGGTACCACGGGTGCTCTTGGGATGAGGTCCACGGGCGGTACTGGCTCTTCCTGGAGCTTGTCGAGGGGGAGCTGCTGCGACGACAGGCCTTCCCGCGGTGGCACGAGACGGCGGCGTGGCTTGGACGCATGCAGTCCACGCTGGCCCGGGAGCCGCACATTCCTCACGACGTGCTCCCTCCCCTTGATCGTCACCACTTCGAGGGCGTTGCGGAACGGGCTCTCATGGTGGTCCGCGACGCCGCACCCGCCCTCTCGGACAGGTTGGAGCGTGCGCTGCAAAACCGCTCCCGCACGCTGGACCTGATGACCGCGGGACCGCTGTGCATGGTCCATGGCTCCTTCCGGCCGGACAACATCCTCGTCGCCACGTCGTCGTCACCGCCGCGCATCTGCCCGGTGGACTGGGAACTGGCCGCACTGGGAAACCCGCTCTTTGACCTCGCTTATTTGTGTGATGGATTCACCGGGTGGCGCCTGGATCAATTGGTCGACGCATTCCAGCGCCACGTGGGTTCCCACGTCACACTCCCACCCCCACCCCCGCTGCATGAGACGCTGCGCGCGTTCCAGGTCCACAAGATGCTGAGCTCCCTGGGGAAGGAAAAGAACCGTCATCGCACCGCCGAGGTGATGGCGACAGTGGTCCAGCGCATCGAGTTGCTCAGCGCCGGGAATGCCGCATGATCACGGGACTGGACACGTTGCTCGCCACCACGGGCAAGCCGGGTCTCCAGGAGCTGCGGCGCGTCCTCGACGCCCTGTTCCGCCCGCGCTGCTCGTCGGGAAGGGTGATCGAGCAGCTCCGCCTGGCGTCCCAGGTGTACCGGGTCCGCCTGGCGCTGGATGGCGCTCCGCACTCCGTCATCGTGAAGCACCTCGGGCCGGAGATCGCTCGTCGCAATCACCTCGTCGCCACACGGTGGTTGCCGGCCCTGGGACTGGGACGCGTGGTGCCGTCGCTCGTCGGCGTTGCGGCCGCCCCCCATGGCCAATGCGTCTGGCATGTCTACGAAGACCTCGGCGACCATGGCCTGGTGCCAGGGAGGTCACCTCCAGACCACGTCGAGCACGCGCTGCGGGCCCTGGCCGCGGTTCACGCGGGATTCGTGGGTCACGCGTTGCTTCCGGAATGCCGTCTGTACGGCGGAGATCTCAGCGCGCGGTTCCATCTCACCAGCATCACCGACGCGCTCACCAGCCTGCGCGCCGTTCCCTCCGCCCTCCTCTCCCGCGACCGACGAATCCTCGTCGAACGTCTCGTATCCCGCCTGGAAGACATGCGGAGCGACAGTCCACGTCGGGCCCAGCTGCTTTCCCTGGGCGGTCCCGACACGTTGGTTCACGGTGATTGCTGGCCCAAGAACGTGCTGGTTCGTGACGAGGCCGGCGGATTGCGCGCGTGTTTCATCGACTGGGATCACGCCGCGCTGGGTCCCGCGAGCTATGACCTCTCCACGTTTCTGTATCGGTTTCCGTTGTCAGCCCGACCGCGGTTGCTCAGCGTCTACCAGGAGGCGCTGGGTCGATACGTCTGGACGCTCCCGGAAGCGCGGACCCTCCACGAGATCTTCGCGCTGCAGGAGGAAGCGAGAATCACCAATCGACTCATCTGGCCCGCGATTGCGGTTCATGATGGCCACGTCGACTGGGCCTTCTCCGAGCTGGCGCGGGTGGAGACGTGGTTTGAAACCATGAAGGCCGCCTGAGCCCTCACAACGCCACGTTCAGCATTCCCGCCACCACCTTGCGCGCGTCAAAGCAGGTCTCCGCGATGGCGCGCGCGGCCTGGCAGTGACGTTCGTGGTGGGCCTGGATGGCGTCGAGCGCGGTGGCGGCGTCATGGAGTGTACGGAAGCGGAACAGGCCTTCTCCGTCGGGAAGGAAGGTGCTCGGCCCGGTGTGTTGCACCACCGCGGGACGACCGCTGGCCAGGTAGCACAACGTCCTGTCGCTCACCCACGCATTCTGGAACCGGACATAGGCGGGCTTGGCGCAGCTGAATTCACCTCGCGACTGCTGGATGTACCGCTGGTACTCGTCGGGCGTGCGCGACACTTCCCGCGACGTTCGAATCCGCCACCCGCGGGACAGGAGGAACGCGCAGTCCTCCGCCTCGGAGGCGTACTCGCGCAACCGGCTTGGAATGGCGGTTTCACCCTGCAGCGCAACGTGCGCCTCCAGGATGGACTGCTCATCCATGGACAGCGCGAGCTCGAGCGTTTCCGTCGTCAGCAGGGGCAGGTCGGCCAGCTCCAGGAACGTGGTGCGCTTGTTGTTCTCGAAGAACGCGTTCTCCCGGTCCACCACCATCCACTCCCCGCGGCCTTTTCCGCCCCACCAGCTTGAGATGGTCGTGAAGGCGCCGTGGGTGGGACCGGTGGCACGGGGCCACGCTGCCAGGCTCACCGGGGGCCGGATGGCGTGCCAGCGACAACCCGCGTCGGGAACGCGTCCACCCGGCGCGCCAATGTTCTCACCAGTGGTGAAATGGACGTCGTGGTGGGGGACTTGAAGCTGACCGGTGGCCATCCAGAACTGGAGCATCCCGGGGTCGATGTCGACCAGCGCCGTCCGGCGGAACCATGCGAGGACGTCGGGATGGATGGCGTATTCGAAGTTGATCAGGAGCTCGGCGCGTTGGAAGAGCCCGGATGCGGAACGAAGCGTCGACGGGGTGGAGCGCGGGTAGAAGATCGGCTCGTTCCGCAACCCGTGACGCTTGAGGCGTTCCGCCAGGGTCCGGAGCTTTCCACGGTCGTCGTCGCGGTCCCCGGTCTCGACGTAGCTCTCCAACCACAAGACGTTGCACCCGATGTCCTGGAGGCCCAGCGCGTAATGCAGGTACACCCAGAAGTGGCCACCCCCTTCGGAGTAGCGCGCCACGTCATACGGCGAGAGGACCACCGTGGTCACGACGGGAACCGCCTGTGCGAAATGGAATCGTGGTGAATGTAGCTGCCACGTCCACCCGGCGCAGAGAACCGTCCAGGCAACGCGTGTCCCGTCCTCCGTGACGGCCGCGGGGACGTGACGACGCTTGTGGCTCCTCGCGGACCGGGGCAACGTTGCCAGCATGACGGACCCCGACCTCCAGCAGCTCTACAACCCCAAGGTGGCCGACGCGCTGCGCGAGTACACGCGGAGCGCAGGGTTTCCCGCCCTCGTGGGCATGACGGTGGACCACGTGGAGCCGGGGCTGTTGCGCTGCAGCGTGGAGCTGCGCCCGGAGCTCGGCAACGCCGTGGGCATGATGCATGGCGGCGTCATTGCCGGGCTGATTGACCACGTCCTGTCCATCACGGTCTATCCGCTCGTCGAGGTGGGGAAGTGGGTGGCCACGGTGGAATTCAAGGTGAACTACCTGAGCACCGTCACCGCCGGACGCGTCACCGCCACCGGTCGAGTGCTCTCGTTGCGGCGCAAGCTCGCCGTGGTGCGCATTGACGTCGACAACGACGGGGAGCCGGTGGCGATTGCGCAGGGTACGCTCTACATCCGTGATAGACCCACGGCCGAATCGACGTCGGGGTGAGACCCAGGAATCGCATGACACGCTTGAATCCCATCCACTTCGCATTCCTGCTGGCGTTGGGGTGCACCACGCCCTCCCCGTCGTCGGAGGACGCGGCCCTTCCTGACGCTGCGTCCCGCGCGGATGCCGGTCGGCCCGACGCTGCGCGCGCCGACGCCGCCCTTCCCGACGCTGCGCTTCCAGACGCCACCTCCTCCGACGCTGCGCGTCCCGACGCCAACCGCCTTGACGCTTCGGTTACCGACGCCAGCATCCCCACTGCTGACGCCGCCCGTCCCGACGCCACAGTCCCCCTTGACGCCAACATCCCCACCGACGCGACATCACCCGCGGACGCGGCCGCGGAGGTCGACGCCGCGGTGACGCCCGACGCCGGCGGCTACGGTCCCGCGGGAACGCCGTTCCCCATTGCGGGCTTTGGCGCGGCAACCCGCGGCGGATGGCAGGATGGCCATGACACCGTGGTGGTCACGTCACTGGACGACGACGGAACGGGCACCCTCCGCGAGGCCCTGCGCACCAACGGCGCTCCGCGCGTCATCACCTTCGCGGTCGACGGGGTCATCGCGCTCGTCACCGCGCTGATCGTCCCCTCCAACGTCACCGTCGACGGACGCGGCCACGACATCACGCTGCGCGGCAAGGGGTTCGTGCTGCCCGGTTCCGACGAGGTCATCCTCATCAACCTGGCCATCTCCGACGTGGCGCCGGATTCCGAGGACGGCGTGCAGATCGGCAGCGCGCTGCCCGACCCCAGCGAGAACGTGGTGCTCGACCACCTGGCCTTCCTGCAGTCCGGGGAAGGCGGAGACTCGCGGTACGTGGACGAGGCCATCTCGGTGGTCTTTGGCAGTCGCAACATCACCGTGGCCTGGTGCCGCTTTGAGCGGTGGGAGAAGGTGATGTTGTTTGGCAACGGGGACGCGGACCCGGCGCTGGATGCGCTGCAGACCATCACCGTGCATCACAGCTACGCGTTGCAGACGGGACGTCGTCACCCGCAGGCCCGGCACGGGCACTTCCACCTGTTCAACAATTTCTGGGACGACTGGCGCATGTACGGGCCGTTCTTCACCGAGCCCTATTATGAGTCGTTCGGCTCGCAGTGCCAGGACAACGGCCGCATGCTCCTGGAGGGGCAGATGGTGCGTCGTCATCCCCACGAGTTCGAGAGCTTCACGCAGGCCAACCACGCCTCCCGCTGTGAGAGTGGCGGGGACATCCTGGAGACGGGGACCTGGATGGATCCCGCCAGCACCGCACCGTTGGAGTTCGGCGTGGGCTGCGCCGGTGTGGAGGCATTTGTCCCGCCCTACAGCGTCGTCGTCGAGGAGGCGGGTGCCCCGCTGCGGGACCGGGTGGTGACCAACTCCGGCAACACCCTGCGTTAGGCTTCTGTTACCGCAAACCCCCGGCGTGGTCTTTTGCAGGCTTGCGCGAGTCCGGGAACGGGCGCCGTCGACGCGCCCGTGCTATCACACGTCCATGCATCGGATTCTGGCGCTTGTGACGTCGTGCCTGCTGGTGGACGCGCTGGGCTGTGTGGTGTGTCCGGAGAACAAGGTCCGGCGTGGCGACGAGTGCCTGACCCTCTGCAACGCGGATGCAGACTGCGCGGGAGACGAGATGTGCACCGAGGGAGCCTGTGAACCGGGCAGCCCCACGTCGCTGCGGGGAACCTCGTCCAGCTCCGGCGTGGTCCCGTCAAGCTCTTCCTCCGGCGTGAGCAGCAGCAGTTCCTCCAGCGCGTCCTCCTCCGCCAGCTCGAGCAGTGGGTCCTCCACGGCGACCAGCTCCTCCAGCTCCGGCACTTCCACGTCGGCCGCCGCCACGTCGGGCTCCGCCGGTGTCACCTCCTCCACGGGTGGCTCCAGTTCGTCGGACACCGGCTCCACCTCCACCAGCTCCACTGCTGCGTCCAGCTCCTCGGCCCAGTCCTCCGCTTCATCCAGCAGCGCCTCTTCGTCGTCCAGCAGCGCGTCCTCGTCGTCCAGCAGCGCGTCCTCGTCGTCCAGCAGCGCGTCCTCGTCGTCCAGCAGCGCGTCCTCGTCGTCCAGCAGCGCGTCCTCCAGCAGCAGCTCCTCCTCGTCATCATCCTCCTCGTCCACCAGCTCATCTTCCTCGTCGGGCGGGCCAGTGTGCGGCGACGCCACGCGTGAGGGCACGGAGGAATGCGACGACGGCAACGGCAACAACGGCGACGGTTGCGAGACGGATTGCACCTTCACCTGCGCCTCCGGAACGGGCGCCTACGCGGTGGGAGTGCGGCCTTCCGGAGAGTGCTACGCCACGTTCTCCACCGCACGGAACTGGGCCGGCGCGTTCCAGACCTGCGTGGATCTCGGCGGGCACCTCGTCGTCATCTCGTCCCTGGCGGAGCGGCAGTTCGTGCTCACGCTGCGACCGCCCAACGCAACCCGGATGTGGATGGGCCTGCATGACTTCGCGTACGAGGCCAACACGGTGGGCTCCATCTTCATGCCCATCACGCGCGAGGCGCTCACCTACCAGGCGTGGACCACCGGCGAGCCCAACCAATACGGCGGCAATGAGGACTGCGCGGAGTTCTATTCCGGCGGCGCCTGGAACGACCAGGGCTGCTCCACCTCCAGCCCGTTCGCCTGCGAGTTCCCGGCCACCCCCTTCAGCGTCTGCGGCGACGGAAACCAGGCCGGCAGCGAGGAGTGCGACGACGGGAACCTGGCCAATGGCGACGGCTGCAACGCCATCTGTGACGCCGAGCCCACCTGCGGCAACTCCCGCGTCAACCCCCTGGAGCAGTGCGACGACGGCAACACCCTCAACGGCGACGGCTGCGACAACAACTGCACCCTCACCGGCTGCGGCAACGGCGTGGTGACGCAGGGCGAGCAGTGCGACGACGGCAACGCGGTCAACGGGGATGGCTGCGACAGCAACTGCACGCTGACCGCCTGCGGCAACGGCATTCCCGCCGGCAATGAGCGCTGCGACGACGGCAACACCGTCGACGGCGACGGCTGCGACAACAACTGCACCGCCACCGGGTGCGGCAACGGCGTGCTCACCTCCGGCGAGGAATGCGACGACGGCAACCTCGTGGACGGGGACGGCTGCGACGGCAACTGCACGCTCACCGCGTGCGGCAACCAGGTTGTCACCCCCGGAGAGGAATGTGACGACGGAAACGACGCCACGGGTGACGGCTGCAGCGACTGTGCGCTGGAGCTGGAGATCGTGCAGGAGCTGGAGCCCAACGAAACCCCGCCCATGCCGGTGGGCATGGACCTGCGTGTGCGCGGCTACGTCGAGCCGGTGGGCGACGTCGACAACTACATCTTCCAGCTGGAGGCCGGCCACCTCTACCTCTTCGAGACCTGGCTCGGCACGGTGGGCGAGTGCGCCAGCCAGCAGGACAGCGCCGACACCGTGTTGACCCTGTTCACCGCCGACCTCGCCTACCTCGCCGAGGACGACGACGGCGGTCTCAACACCTGCTCCGCGTTGTCGTGGCAACCCGCGGCCAGCGGGGACTACGTGCTGCAGGTCACCGAGTCCAACCAGGACCAGATGGTCTTGGGCTACCTCCTCACGCTGCGCTGCCTGGACTGCGTGCCGGAATAGGCGTCAGTGCGGGGAGTGGCGGTTGGGCGCGGGCATCCGCAGCTCACCCGCCAGCGTCTGCAGCAGGTCCTCCAGGCGGAAGGGTTTCTCCAGGCACGGATAACACCGCTGCTTGAGCGCGTAGCGCATCTCGTCGGAGATGAACCCCGTCATCAGGATGGCGTGCAGCGCGGGGTTCTGCTCGGCCAGCGCCGCCACCGTCTGCAGCCCGTCCATGCCCGGCATCTTGAAGTCGGTGAGGATGAGGTCGAACTGCTGGGTGCGCGCGCACTCCAGCGCCTCCGCGCCGCTGCCCACGCAGGTGACGTCGTAACCAGCCTCCTCCATCTCCGCGGCCAGCACCTCCAGCAGGTCCCGCTCGTCGTCAATGAGCAGGATGCGCGGACGCGCAGGCACTCCCGTGCTCACGCCGCACCTCCTGGCGCCTGCGCCTGCTGCTCCACCGGCGCCCGCCCCGAGGGAAGCCAGACCCGCATGGTGGTGCCCCGCCCCGCGGCGGTCTCCACCTCGATGTGGCCACCCGCCTTGCGCACCATGCGCTGCGCCAGCGTCAGTCCCAGACCCGCGCCGCGGCCTCCCGCCTTGGTGGTGAAGAACGGGTCGAAGATGTGCGGCAGGACCTCCGCCGGGATCCCGGAACCGGTGTCGGCCACGGAGAGCACCACGCCGGGACGTCCCTGGTAGCTGCGCGGTCGCACCTGCACGGAGACGCGGCCGCCCGAGGGCGTGGCATCCAGCGCGTTGCTGAGCAGGTTGAGCAGCGCCGCCTCGATCTCCGGCACGTTCACCTCCACCTCGGGCAGGTTGGGCGGCGGCGGGGGACATTCCACGCGCACACCGCCTCCCAGCGCATGCGTGGTGGCCAGCGTGCCAACCGTCTCCACCAGCCGCGACGCCGGGACGCGCTCCTTGTGCGCCGGTTGGTTGCGCGCGTAGTCCAACAGCGCGCGGATGACGTCGCGACAGCGCGTGGTGTGACGCTCAATCACCGTGAGCCCGCGGTGCAGCGGGGTTCCCGGCGCGGCCTGGCGCAGCAGCTTCTCCGAGGTGAGCAGGATGGTGGCAATGGGGTTGTTGAGCTCGTGCGAGATGCCCGCGGTCACCATGCCCACCGCGGCCAGGCGCCCGGACTCCACCAGCTGCTCCTGCGTCTGCTGCAGCTCGTGGTGGGCCGCCTGCAGGTCCTGGTGCTTCTGTTCCAGCTCGCGGTAGGCCTGGTGCAGACGCTGGGCCGCGTGCACCCGCGCGCGCAGCTCCGTGGCGTCGAAGGGCTTGGGCAGGTAGTCGTCCGCGCCCGCCTCCAGCCCGCCCACCACCTCGTGTCGACCGGCCTTGGCGGTGACCAGGATGACCGGGATGGCACGCAGCTCCGGGTCGGCCTTGAGCTGGCGCACCACCTCCAGCCCGTCCAGCTCCGGCATCATGACGTCGCAGACAATGACCTCCGGCCGGTGAGACCGCACCGCCCGCAGCGCCGCGGCGCCGTCGGCCACCGCCTCCACGTCGTAGCTTCCCGAGAGCACCTCCGCCATGAACGCGCGCATGTCCGCGCTGTCCTCGGCCAGCAGCACGGAAGGGCGTCCCCCCTTCACCGGGGGCACCGCGGCCTCTTCCGCCGGCGCCACGTCGTGCAGCCGGGCCCGGCGGTTCCGGCGCAGCGTCGCGCGGTCGCGCCACTCCGTGGCCAGCACGGGGGCCAGGCGGTCGGGGGAGCGCGGGATGCGCACGGTGAAGCAGGATCCCCTGCCCACGTCACTGCTCAGCGAGACCGTGCCGCCCATGGCCTCGGTGAGCTTCTTGACCAGCGCCAGGCCCAGGCCGGTGCCGCCGTGACGTCGGGTCTGGGAGGCGTCCACCTGCTCGAAGCGCTGGAAGATGCGCTCGTGCTCCGCGGCGGGAATGCCCGGACCGGTGTCGGCCACCTGCAGCACCGTGGCGTCGTCGTCAACGCGCACCGTCACCGTCACCCGTCCCCCCGCCGGCGTGAACTTCAGGGCGTTGCCCAGCAGGTTCAGGATGATCTGCTCCAGCTTGCCGCGGTCGGCGGGGACGCGCGTGGCGGGGCCGTGGATGTCGGCGGAGAGGTTGATCCCGCGGGACTCCGCCACCAGCGACACCTCCTCCACCAGCGCGGAGACGAGCGCCTCCACGTCCACCGGCTCCCACAGCACCTCGTCGCGGCCGGCCTCCAGGCGGGAGAAGTCCAGCAGGTCATTGACCAGCACGTAGAGCCGCTCCGCGTTGCGCTGCACCCGCTCCAGGCGCCGCGTGACGTCGGGAGGCAGCGCCCCGCCCTCCCCGGCCAGCAGCGCCTCCAGCGGCCCGAGGATGAGCGTGAGCGGCGTGCGCACCTCGTGGCTGACGTTGGCCAGGAACTCGCTCTTGACCCGGGCCGCGGCCTCCGCCTCCTGCTTGGCGTGCGCCATGGCCTCCAGCGCTTCGTGTTGGGCGGTGGATTCCAGGATGTAGCCCAGGAAGTGCGTGGCCCGGCCATCCGCGTTGCGCACCACCGCGGTGAGGTCGCGCACCCAGCGCACCCGGCCTTCCGGGTCCAGGATGCGGTAGTCCGCGTGCTCGAACACGTCGTCCACGACGCTGTGCCGCGCCACCTCGTCGGCCACGCGCGCCAGGTCATCCGGGTGCACGATCTGGGCGTACACCACGCGCCCGGACAGGAAGTCCTCCGCCTCGTAACCCAGGACGTGGCGGACGTTGGGAGAGACGAACTCCACCGGCCAGCTCGGCTCGTTGCGCCAGGAGAAGATGGCCACCGGGACCGGGCTCTTGAGCAGGGTCCGGAAGATCAACCCCTCGACGTCCGGGATGGCCGGTTGCATGGAGCAGTCCCCCGTCTTCGCCGGATAGAACAACGCGCCGCTGAGGTTTCAAGCCGCGCTACCGGCCGCCCATGACCCAGGTCCCGCTGTCACCGACCTCGCGCCGTCAACGCGCACGCTGCAGCTGGGACGACGCACTCCGGGTCCGCGGGGGCGGCGGTTTGTCGTCGATGACTATGCGGGAACCGCGCGCCGTGGGACGCTGCCGCCCCCTGCCTTCCGTGGAGCGCCACCTGACCATCCTCCCCAACCGCGACGAGCTGACGAGGAAGACGTTCTCCCTCGGCGGCACCGACGTCTCCATCTGGCATCTCTCGGAGATCGACGGATTCCTGGGCCGCCTGCTCCCCGGGGGCCGCCCCGCCGACGACGACGTGCCGTACTACGCGTGGGTCTGGCCGGTCTCCACGGTATTGGGCGCGGCCATCATGCGCGGCCCCGCGTTGACGGGGAAGACGGCCATTGAGCTGGGTTGCGGGCATGGCCTGGCGGGGCTGTGCGCCGGTCTCAAGGGCGCGCGCGTGACGCTCACCGACCTGCAGGACGGCGCCATCATGCTGGCCCGGATGAACGTGGAGGAGCTGCAGCTGCAGGACCGCGTGACGGTGATGAAGATGGACTGGCGGGCGCCCACGCTGGAGCGCGCGGACATCATCATCTGCAGCGACGTCATCTACCAGCACCGCTTCATCCCGGCGATCGTGAATGCCATCTGGGCCCTGCTGAAACCCAAGGGCGTGGCGCTCATCGCCGACGCGTCGCGCGAGTACTTCCCCCGCTTCACCGAGGCGGCCATCAACCGCGGCTTCCGCGTGGACGAGGGCCCCAGCGAGCGCACCGAGGACGGCACGGTGGCGCGCCTGTACGCGTTGCGACACCAGGACGTGCGGGGCACGGAGAAGGCGCCGTGGGAGTCGTGATCAGCGCTCTACCGCGGTCAGCGTGACCTGCTCCAGTGAGCACGTGGTACCGCCGGTGGGCATGCTGGCCCACGCGCTGATGGCCTCGTTGGCCAGACCGGTGACGTAGCGCTGGAAGGCCACGGCACGTCGCTGACCGCTGACGTAGATGATGCTGTGCTGCGTGCCGGCAATGGTGGTGGCGCCGCGGCGCAGCTGGAACGCACCGTCGGCGGTGGCGCTGGCGCAGAGGGCAATGGCGGAGAACATCAGCAGGTAGTCGCCGGTCAGCGGCGTGGTGCGCACCGCCGTCAGCTCGGTGAGCGCGGTGTTGGTGAGCGCAATGCTGGTGGCGTTGGTCTCCACCGTCTGCGGCCGCTTGAAGGCGAGCGCGCCGGCGCCGTCGGTGATGAGCGCGGCACCGGCAACCCCGTCGGACGCGGGCAAGGTCAGTGCCACCCCGCCGCTGGCGGGCGCGTCCAGGGTGGAAGCCCCCGCGCTGCTGAGGAGCTGCAGCGGTCCGTTCACCGTGGTGCCCGTGCCGTCCACGGTCAGCCGGGTGGTGGTCCCCGACGTCAACGCGATGGTGTCACCCTCCAGCGCAAGCGCGGTGCCTCCCGCCAGGATCGGTGACTCCAGGCGCCCCACCACCGCGGTACCGGTGACCTGCACTCCCGTGCCCGTCGCGGTGAACTGGTTGAGCCCGGTGAAGGTCTGCGCGGCGTCCTTGAGCGCCACGTTCGGGGAGAGGTCCGCGTCGGCCACCGTGCCGTCCACGATGTGCGCGCCCGTCAGGCTGTCGCCCGCCACCTTGGTACCGGTGACGGCTCCGTCGAGAAGCTTGGACGCGGTGACGGCGTTGTCGGCCAGCTTGGCATCCGTCACCGCCAGGTCCGCGAGCAGCGCGGTGGTGACGCCCGTGGGCGCAATCTCCACCTGCGCACCATTGACCACGAGCCCGTTGCCCGCGCCGGTGAGGCCTTCCCGGTCCACGTCGCAGACCCACGCCGAGCCGGAGAAGCGGAGGACCTGCCCGGGCGCGCAGCCCACCAGGCTGAGCGTGCTCCCGTTGAGCTGCAGCGGCGCGGTGACGTCGATGGTCCGCTGGAAAGCGTCCACGGGAACCCCGTCCAAGGTGTCCGCATCCAGCGCGTGCAGCGCCTCGTCGGCGTCGTCGGCGTGCTGCGCGTTGTCAGCATTGAGCGCGTGCTGCGCCTCGTCGGCGTCGAGCGCGTGCACCGCGTTCTCGGCGTCATCGGCATGCAGCGCGTCGTCGGCGTTGAGCGCGTGCACCGCGTTCTCGGCGTCGGCGGCGTGCACGGCGTCGGCGGCGCGCAGCGCGTCCTCGGCGTTGGTGGCGTGCAGCGCTTCAAACGCGTACGCCACCGAGGCCAGCGGCAAGCGCGGGTTCTCCACGCCGTCCACCGTCAGCGTCACCCCCAGCCACAACGACGCGCTCTGACGGAACAGGTTGTCGGGGAGCGGCTGCTCGGCGCCCAACGCCGTCGAGAAGACCCCGCCGTCCACCGCGACCGCGGGCTGGACCTCCTGCCAGCGCGGCGTGGTGGCGTCGGGTGCGTCATACAGCCGGAACGTCATCTCGAACGTGCCGCTCTGCAGCGCCCCCGCGCCGTCGCGCAACACGCCCTGCAGGTTGATCCGACGGGGAATCTCCGCGCGGGCCGGCAGCGCGCCCACCATCAGCACCACCAGCACCGGCCACCAGCGTCGCGCCATCGTCGTCCTCGGCCCCGGGGTGGACATGATGACATGGGAGCAGGCGTTTTTCCCGTTCCGCGCCCCGGTGGCTACCCTCACCGCCCCGACGACACGCCGCGCTTGCCCAACCCCCCGCCGGCCTGCTCGGATCGCTTGGTCCAGAGGCCATGCTCCGTCCCCACGCCGAGTTCGATCTCGACCCCAAACAGGCTCCGCCCCTGCCCGTGACGTCGCGGGTGGAGGACTTCCACGTGACGGAGCGCACGGACAGCCGACTGGCGCTGTTGCGCAGCCCACGTTGGGGCGCAGCGGTGGGATCGGGGGTGCTGGGCCTGTTCTGCGGCGCGGTGGCGGTGGGCACGGTGATGTGGCGGGAGGCGTTCGGCTGGCCGGGCCTGGTGCTGGTGGGGTTTCCGGCGGCGGCCACCACCGCGCTCAGCGTGAACCGGGTGCTCGCGCGGGTGCGGCCCACGCCGCTCGTCGTCGACACCGCGCGCCGGGAGGTGCAGGGGGTGTGCGGGGGCGTGGTGCGCGCTGCGCTGGAGGAGGTGCGTCACGTGCGGCTCACGGTGACCATCTGGCGCGCGGAGAACGGGCTCTCGGCCACCGCGCGTGCGTCGGTGGGCGTGGTGGTGGGGGAGCGGGAGCTGGAGGGACCGCGCACCGCGGAGCTGCCGGTCACGGAGTGGCGCGCCGCGCGCGGGAAGCTGCTGCCGTTCGCGGTGGAGTTGTGTCGACGGACGCGGCGGCCGCTGGAGGTGGTGTGCCGCGGCTTCGAGCGCAATGACGGGGCGCGGGTCCTGCCGGTGGGCTGATCAATCCTCGAAGGTGATCTGCGCCTTCCCCAGCACGTGGCCCACCGCCAGCATGTAGAGCGCGGCGTCCACCACCTGCTGCGCGGCGGGTCCCTGCTGCTTGCGCAGCGCGCCCTTCACCTCGTCGACGGACACGCCCACGCGCGCCGCCACCGGCTCCAGGAGCGGGCCGATGTTCTGCGCGGTGATCTGCAGCTTCTCCTTCTCGACAATCGCCTTGAGTCCCAGGCCGATCTTGAGGCGGCGCGCCACGTCAAAGCGCGTGGCCGGGTCCTGCAGCCAGCCGCGCTGCGCGTCCTGCTGCTCTTCCGGCGTGAAGTTCTTCCGCGCCGTGACCTTGCCCTCCTGCTCACCCCAGCGACGCTTGATCTCCTCGTCGATGAGGCCGTCCGGCAGGTCCACCTTCACGCGCGCGGCCAGCGCATCCAGCACGCGGTCCTGCGCCTCCAGGATCTGCAGCTCCTCGCGCTCCCCGCGCAGCTCCGCCGCCACCGAGGCCATCACTTCGTCCAGCGTGTCGCCCCGGGCCAGCTTGCGCAGGAACGCGGGATCGGAGGGTTGGGGCGGCGTGACCTCGAAGGCCTCCAGGACGTCGACGAGGAAGCGCGCCTTCTGTCCGCGCAGGGACTCCACGGGGTAGTTGCCCGGCAGCGTGATCTCCACCACCGCGCTCTTGCCCACCTCCAGGCCCACCAGCGCCTCGCCCAACGCGGGCAGCATGGGCAGGGGTGCGGCGTCCAGGTGCGCGCCCTCACGGATGCTGAAGGGGATGAGCCGCGTGCCCACGTAGCCCACGGTGTCCAGCACCACCTCGTCGCCGGCGCCCACCTTCTCACCTTCCGCGCGCGCCCGCCGTGGCGCCGCCGCCCGGCACAGCTCCAGGAAGCGCGCGGTCACGTCTTCCGTGGTGACCGGGGCCACCGCGGGCACCGTCACGGCAATCCCCTCCAGCGCGGGCGCATCCACCTTGGGCAGCGGGACCTGCGCGTGGGTGATGGCCGCGGCCACCGGCGCCTTCTGCACCATGCGCTGCAGCCGGTCGTCCTTGGCCATGATGGCGCGGGAGGTGGCGGGCTTCTTGGACGGCTTCTCGTCGTCATCCTTGGAGCGGGACTTGGGGGGAGGCTTGGCCATGGAGGCTCCGCCAGGCGGGATGGGCCCGTCTGTGACGAGCGGATTTAGTGGAGAACGGCGCGCAAACAAAAGGGCCCGCGTGAACGGGCCCCCTGTTCCAACGGTGACGACGCACGTCTCAGCCGAAGATGCCGCCAATCAGGCTGCTGGCGGTGGAGATGACCGCGCCGGCCTGGCTGACAATGGGGATGTTGGTGGCCGCGGCAATGGAGCCGGCCGCGGTGATGACGCTGGTGACCTTCTTGGTGGTGGAGGCGTTGGGGTCGGCCAGGGTGGTGGCGGCCACGGCGGTGTCGGCGGCGGCAATGGCCACGTTGAGACCGGGCGCGAACCGACCCGCGGCGCGGGCCACGGTGCTGGCCCCGGAGTGCGCGGCGGCACTGAGCGCGGCCCGACCCGCGGCCTCACCACCCTCCCGCAGCGCCGTGCGCGCCGCGGTACGACTCGCCGCACCCATGGCGTGGGCCACCGTCTCCCCACCCTCGCGGATGGCGGTGCGCGCGGCGGTGGTGGCGGCCTGCTCGGCGGCGCGCGCGGTGCCACCGGTGAGCGCGGTGCCGGTGGCGGCGCGGGAGGCGGCGCGGACCACGTCGTCGGCGGCGTTGGGGGCCGCGGTGCGGAAGGCCTGCTGCGCGGCGTTGTAGGTGTTGCGCGCGGTGCTGATGTTGGCCGCCGTCTCCAGGGTGCCCTTGGTGGCGCTGGCGGCGGTGGAGACCGCGCTGGCGGTGGAGCCGGCGGCGGTGCGGATGTTGTCGGCGGTGGGGTCGGCAATGGCGGCGCGCACGTCGCGCTGCGCGGTGTAGGCGGCACCGGGGAGCTGGGCCACGCTGGCCGCGGTGCCCGCCGCACCCGCCACACGGCTGGCCGGGGTGTTCAGCCCCTCCACCGCGCGGTTCACGCCGGGGATGTCCGTGTAGCCAAAGCGGCCGGGGCCGTTGACCGTGCGGGTCTGGGTGCCCGCCACCACGTCGGTGGCCACCTTCACGCCGTTGGCGCCGTTGCTGACCTGCTGGATGGGGGCGTCGAACCGGTCCTTGGCCTGCTGCTGTTGCGTGGCGGTGGGACCGGTCTGCTGCGTCTGCTGCGTCTGCTGCGTCTGTTGGTTCTGCTGCGTCTGTTGGGTCTGCTGGCTCTGTTGCGTCTGCGACTGCTGCTGGACGCTGGGGGTTGACCGCGGGCGACTTCCAGTGACGGGACCGGCCATGACAGACCTCGAGTGGGTGGGAACGGCGTTACGGTGCCCATATCGGCGATGCCCCGTCAATGTTGCGCACGCCGGAAACCCAGTGGATCCGCGGAGTTTCCCCACATCGCCCCCCGCGCCCGCCGGGGCGTGGGACGGCTCGGGTTCACCCCATCGGGCAAGGGCCGGACATCGGGAAGGGCGCGGCCGCGTGGCGGTCACACCGGCGTGGGACAGGGTTGACCGTGCCGCCGGATGAAGCGCGGCGATGACGACGTGAACCCGTGACCGCGCTCCCGCCCCACCGCGGCCCTGACGGCGCGGGAACCGTGGATGTCGGGTTGTGGCCGTGGTTCCGTCGCGGGGGAACGCACCGGCGGCTCAAGCCGCGTCTGGAAAGGCACCAAGCCTTGCCTCGCATCCCGCTTGCCTCATTGGGCAGCGCAAGGCTCTGCGTTGGTGACATAGGGAGCGTGGTTCGCAGCATCCAGGTTGTCGACGAGGCACGGAAGACATCTCTTTCTCAAACCACGCTCCCTACCCCACCAACGCAGAGCCTTGCGCTGCCCAATGAGGCAAGCGGGATGCGAGGCAAGGCTTGGTGCCTTTCCAGACGCGGCTTGAGCCGCCGGTGCGTTCCCTCGACGTGACCGCGTCACTGCGCGGTGGAGAACGTGGCGCGCATGACCGGCGGTTGCTGGCCGGGGTCGCTGAGGCGCGCCAGGTTGTACTCCCAGCGCAGCCGCTGACCTTCCGCCTGCGTGGCGTTGTGCTCGACGGGCTGGAGGGGCAGCTCCAAGGCAAAGCTGACCTTGTTGCGCTCCAGCACCTCGGCCGGCGCGGCGGCGGTGGCGGCGCCAAACGCGGGCGGCGCGCCTTCCACCACCAGCTTCCCCTTCCCCTGCTCGATGCGGAACGACTCGAACGGCTTGAGCGCCGCGCCGTCACCCCCGCCCGCCACCTGCGTGAACACAATGGCCTTGAGCTTGTTCACGTCGTCAAAGCGGAAGGTGGTGGAGGAGATGAACAGCAGGTGATCCCGCGTCAGCTCCATCCCCGCCAGGGAGACGCCATCCATCAGCCCCTGCGCAATCTGCCGCTTGGCCTCGACCAGGTACTCCGCGCGCGACTGGTCGAAGTCGCTGACGAAGCGGCTGGCCGCGGCCTGCAGCTCGGCGTCGGAGCAGTGCGCGGGCAGGCCGTTGTCGGTCTTGTGCTGCACCACCAGCTGCCGGAGCATGGGCTCCATGTCGGTGACGGTGGCAATGGTGGCGGTACCGTTCACGTGCGTTGCTCGGCTCATCTTCACTGCTCCTCGGCCCGGCGCTGCTTCATCAACTTGGCAACGAACTCCGCGCACAGGGCGGGGTTGGCGCCAATGAGGTCGTGGTGGCCCGCGTCGGAGGCGGGCGCGCGCATGAACACGCCGTCCCGCGCGCTGGCCTGGAAGGCCTCCTCCCCCAGCTCCGGCGGCGAGGCGCCGTCCTGGGGCACCACCAGCATGTTCACGCCGTCCATGCCCTTGACGGTGTCGCGCAGCCTGTCGTTGGAGATGCCCATGGTGAGGTTGGTGAGCGCGTCAATGAACTCCCGACGGTGCCCCTCCAGCACCGGCCACGTGAAGTTGAAGGTGGACTCCAGCACCGCGCGCGTGGCCTGCCGCTCCATGGCCGGACCCATGAAGTAGCTGAAGGGGTTGAAGGGGTTGCGGAACATCATGTCGCGCGCGGCCTTGGCGCGGGGGTCAAACTCCGCCTGGCTCATCACGTAGGGCGCAATCAGGTAGAGCTGGTCAAAGCGCTCCGGGTGCGCCTTCTTGCACGCCGCGGCAATATAGCCGCCGTAGGACAGCCCCGTGGCGTGCACCGGACCCTTCACGCCCATCGCATCCAGCGTCTCCACCACGGCATCCGCCTGCATCCGCGCGGTGATGTCCTTGTCCAGGCTCTTGGCGCGGCCGTTGTTCTTGATGTCGCGCGCCAGCGTCTCCCCCTGGCCCGGCAGCACCAGCGTGATGACGGTGCCGCCCTTGGCCTGGATGTCCTCCTCGAACTTGCTGGAGCGCTCTGCGCAGGTGGCAATCCCGCCCAGGTACACCACCGGCGGGTGCTTGGCGGGCTCGTCGCCCTGCTTGATGCGCACGTAGATCTCGCCGAAGTGCGCGGTCTTGATGAACCCCTCGAAGTTGCCCAGCCGCGCCAGCTTCTCGTACGGCGCCGCCCCCGAGGTGCCCTCCAGCGCCAGCCGCCGCGCGTCCACGGTGCTGACGCGACTCCCGCCGCCACCCCGGGCATTCACCGGCACCTCCACCGCCCCGCGGTTCCCGCGCGCGTTGCCGGCGTAGACGTCATTGTCGGCGGGGCCTTTTTCTGTGCCGCGGTTGGCCTCCCGTCGACGAGCGGGCGCGCGCTCCTCGGTCCGGTCGGCCCGGTGGCGGTGTGCAACAGCAGGTCTGTCTCCGATCCGGGGTGGCATCTGGGTGGCTCCTCGTGGTGCGGCGATGGCGTGGGTGCCGCGTATCCCAGCCCTTTCCGGGCGCAAATGCAACCCTCAGCGCTCCAGCGCGCTCGCAAGGGCCGCGAGCAGCCGCGCGGTGCAATCCGGACCGCGGATGGGCTCTCCGTGCGAGAAGTGGACGCAGTCGGGTTGCACCACCTCCAGCGTGGCGCGCACCCATTGCGCGTACACGTGGGGATCCCGCAGCGCCGCCCACTGGAACGTCCGCCCCAGCCTGAGCCCGGGCCCGGTGCGCGTGACGCGCAAGAGCCAGCCCTCCACGCCGGTGAGGGGGCCGGGCACGTTGAAGAACGCGTCGCACACCACCAGCGTGGTTCCGCTTGCGGAACGGTGCGAAACCCAGGTCTCACCCGTCCTGACGCCGGCGCACGGATGGAACGCCACGTGCGACCCCAGGCTCGTTCCCAACGACTCCACCGGCTGCACCGGGTGGCCCTTGCGGCGCAGGCGCGGCAACGCTTCCGCCGCGGCCACGACGGGAATCCCCGGCCAGCGCTCCCGGAAGCGCGGCAGCGAGAGGTGGTGGAAGTGGTTGGGCGCCAGCATGGCCACGGGTTGGCCCACCGCCGCCACGCGCGGGAACGTGTCCTCGCCCAGCCAGGTGGGGCTGTGGATGAGCACGCCACCCTCGACGGGAATGAGCTGCATCCCCACCCGCCAGCCCGACGGGCGCACGCGCACCAGCTCCACCACCTGCGCAGCTGACGACGTCACGGCGGGCGATCCCCCGGCTGCTCCACGAGGACAACGTAGGTGGTAGCGGCGGGCGGAGCGTCCGGCGGTTGGCGGACTCGTCGGGGGCGTGTGCTTTCCGGTTGGCTTTCCGCGTGCTAACCACGCCCGTCTCTGAGGGAAGGGTGGGTGCCATGTCCGTCTCGCTCAACGCCGCCGCGCAGTCCCAGATCCGCGCCCTGCTGGCCCAGCAGCTCCAGGGCCCCGCCAGGACCGAGCCGCAGCAGGCGCTCAAGAACGTGCAGGAGACCGCGCAGAAGCTCGGCATCTCCGCCGGTGAGCTGGCCCGGCTCGTCGACGAGTTCGCCAAGGGCTCGGTGAACCTGGACGCGGGCTCCAAGCAGGCGCTGGCCAACTTCACCGGGCAGAACCGCACCGAGGTGGTGGTCAAGAAGCCCCTCAGCATGTCCGCGCAGTGGGCGGTCAAGACCGGGCAGCTTGCCCCCGTGGGCCAGAAGCCCGCCGCCCCACCCGCCGAGACGCTGACCCTGGGCGCCAACAAGATCCTGATGGGCGACGGCGCCGGCCCGGAGAACATCCGGCTCAGCCTGGGGATTGTCGACGGGAAACCCACCGTCACCCTGCGCGACGCCAGCCTGGCCCCCGGCGGCACCAGCTCCTTCAACGACAAGTCCCTCCTGGAGCTGCGCGTCAACGGCAAGCCCATCAGCGCCGAGCGCAGCGTCAGCAGCCAGATCCCCTACGGCCCCTTCGAGGGGGACCGCCAGGTGTTCCTCACCGCCCAGGCCTCCGTCGACAAGAGCTCGCGCATCGAGGTCTATGACACGCTGAAGAAGACCTCCACGTCGTTCCAGGTGGCCGTGGAGCCGCGCGCCAGGATGGACGCCGGCAAGCTGGAGGCACAGCGCACGGAGGTGATGGGCGCCTTCAAGGCCAAGGACGTCGACGACGTGAAGGCGCGCGCCGGCAACCACGGCAAGATGGCCGCGGCCTACGCGGAGCTCAGCGCCAACCAGTTCCTGCAGAGCCCCAACGCCGCCTACCTCGACGAGAACCAGGTCAAGGTGGCGCGCGAGGCGCTGGCGGATGTGACGCGGCAGACCACGGCGCACTTCGGTCCGGGCGGATTTGTCGAGGGGGATGGCGCGGTGGCCGGACGACACCAGCACGTGGGCTACGTGGCCGGTGAGCTGGCGCGCAACTTCGGCCTGCCCAAGGAGACCGCGCGCGCCGCGCTGGACGCGCACTTCCGCGGCATCCAGAAGGGCACCATCACCTGGGAGAACGGCAAGGACGCGCTGACCGAGAAGCTGGTGAAGGCCGCGCCCGCCGACAAGAAGGACGCACTGAAGGCGCTGATTGCCGACGGGAACAATGGCTGGATGTTCGGCGCGTACGGTTGGGGCAAGAGCGACACCGCGCTCAACATGCCCGGCCGCTACGCCGCGGAGGCCACGCTGAAGTTCGCCCACGCGCTGGCCGGTGGCGACGAGCGGGAGGGCGCGCGCCTCATGGACAAGCTCTTCGACCCGCGCACCGACCAGGCCGCGCTCCTCGCCAGCAACGACGGCAACCTGGCGCTGCTGGCGCAGTTCGCCGCGCGCGCGGCCCAGGCGGGCTGGCTCACCAGCAAGATCGGGCAGGGCATCGTGGAGGCGCACCACGCCAAGCCGGAGAAGGCCGCCAAGGGCCCGGACCGCTGGAACCACAAGCTCATCACCGACTTCAACACGCTCTCCGCCACCAAGGGCTGGGTCGAGGTGGCCAAGGACCTGGACCAGATCGAGAGTGGCTACAAGCAGCTCGCCAGGCAGTCCTCCCTCTGAGCCATCACGCGCCGCGTCCCCCTCCCGCCGCGCGGATCCCATCCACGACCTCGACGTCCGTCCCGAACCGGTCTCGGGCCCCGCCGACTTCTCCACCCCAAGGGTGGGACGGAAGGGCGGCGCAACCTGTCCGCGTGCCCCTTGCTCCCTCCACGATCTTTCGCGGCGCCTCCCCACGAGATTTCGCGGACCCACGAACCGGCGCGGACCTTTCGGGGTGGTCCCGCCTCTCGCTCCCGCTCGCGGTGGCGACGGGTGGCGGCGGGATTCCATCCGCGATATCGCCCGGCGGGGTGCGGCTGCTTCCCAGCGCCAGCTCGGGCACGGCGCCTGCTACAGGGCCTCCAGGCGCCGGGGGTCACGCCTGCCCAATCCCCAACACGACCAACCACACCCGGCCAAGGAGAAGTCCCCGTGTCTATCCCGTTCCTGCGCAGCCGCACCGGACCCGCCGTGATGGCCACCGGCGTGCTCGCGTTTGCATCCGCCTGTACTGACGTGCAGCCCCCGTGGGCGCAGAGCAGCACCAGCAGCAGCAGCGGCACCGCCCCGCAGTTCCAGGACGCCGACCTGCCGGCCCCGCCGGAAGGCCAGGGCTTCCACTTCGAGACGGAGGCCTTTGAGGTGCCGCAGGGCGTGGAGCAGCAGGACTGCTACTTCTTCCAGGTTCCCGGGACGGCCGGCCAGGACGTGTACATCAACAAGATCGAGGTGGTGCAGAACGAGGGCAGCCACCACATGAACATCTTCCGCGTCCGCACCATCCCGGACACGGCGGACAACCTGGACCCCGCCAAGGGCCTGGTGCAGAAGGCGCAGGACGGCCAGGGCCCGTGCTTCAAGAGCGCCAACTGGGCGGACTGGCCGCTGGTGATGAACAGCCAGGTGGACGAGAAGATTGATTGGACGCTGCCCACCGGCGTGGCCCACAAGTTCCAGGCCGGTGAGTGGATGATGCTGCAGACGCATTACGTGAACGCGGCCACGCAGACCACGCCGTTCCGCGGCCACGTGGAGGTGAACTTCTGGAGCATCCCGCAGGACCAGGTGACCTCGGAGCTGGGCACCATCTTCGCCACCAAGCAGTCCATCCGCATCTGCCAGAGCAACCCGGAGCCCACCTTCGAGGGCAGCTGCCAGTTCAACAGCACGGAGCAGACCACCATCGTGGGCGCCAACGCGCACTTCCACAGCCGCGGCAAGAAGTTCGACATGTGGGGCTGGGACGGCACCAGCGCCACCACGCCGCCGGAGAGCGAGAAGTTCTACAGCAGCGAGGATTGGGAAGAGCCGCCCATGAGCCGCTCCCCCGAGCTCAGCAAGGTCATCCCGCCGGGCGGCGGCGTCTGGTACTCCTGCAGCTACGAGTGGCAGGAGCCGGCGGGCTCGGTGACGTGTGAGTCGCTCAACCAGATCGACAGCCAACCGCACGCGGGCCAGCCCGCCACGCCGGCCGACGAGCTGGACTGCTGCTACACCTTTGGTGGCGTGGTGGACCGCGGTGAGCACTGCAACATCTTTGTCTACTACTACCCCAAGAGTGACGACGTGAACTGCTTCTGAGCGTCTCGAGAGGATGCTCGCGGTCCCGGGGGGGACTTCTTCTTCTCGTTTGAAACAAACGAACCACGCGGGCCCGCGTCGCCCGGGTGTGGCCTTTCCCATCCCAATCCCCACGTGATGCGGATCGGATGACCGTCGGTAATCAGGGGCAGCCGTTGGCTGCACCTGAGAATGACCGGGCGTGGCCCGGGTTTGGTGGCGAGATGGCCCCCCACCCGGCCGCCTTTCCGCCTGAACCGATTTCTCGTCGTGGCGGCCGACCTCCCCACGGCGTGGGAGGTGTCGATGTGCCGCCACGCTTGAGCACTCCGCACGTTGAGCGGCACGGGCTCACTGGGACCGGGTGCCGCGCTCAGCGCCAGGAAGAAAACCGGCGGCACATTGCGGGCATGCGCGCTCGCTCCAGGAATCCGCTCAGCGACGACGAAGGATCACGCCGCTCATCGGGCGCGGGTAGGTGTGCAGGTCGCCGCCCACGGCGTAGACGGTGCCCTTCTCGTCGCCCCACACGGAGTGCAGCACCAGCGGCTTGTCCGTGGCCGGTGCCTCCTTCACGCTGGCCTCCCCCTCCGGCGAGATCTCCAGGATGAACGCGTCCGCGCCCACCGCGAACACCGGCCGACCCGGTCCGGTGAAGACGCCGTTGAGCCCCGGCGAGGGACCAATCCCGCTGACCTGGCGCCACTCCGCGCCGTCGTAGTGCAGCACCTCACCGGAGTCCTGGCCGCCCACCGCGTACATGTCATTGGCGCCCCGACCCCACAGCGAGATGATGGGCCGACGCGTGGGCGCACCTTCCTTCCGCCACGTCACGCCGTCCCAGCGCAACACCGTGCCGCTGCGCCCCACCACGATCACGTCGTGGCGACCGTTGCCGTAGACCTTGAAGAACGCGTCGGGGACCAGCTCCGGCGGGATGTCCGCCACCGGCTGGAAGAACCGACCCTGCCCGCGCAGGATCACCGCCGCGCCCGGCTCGCCGCTCGGGTCCCCGCCCACCATCCACACGTCGTCACCGGAGGCGCCCCACACGCCAAACAACGTGCGCGTGGTGCCGGAGTGGGCGCGTTCCCAGCGCGTGCCGTCGTAGTGCAGGATGAGGCCGTTCTCGCCCACCGCGTACACGTCGTCGACGCCGAAGCCGTAGATCCACCACAGCAGCGAATCCGCGCCGGTGGGGACCTCCCGCCAGGTCACGCCGTCGCCGTGCAGCACCAGGCCGCGACCCGCCTGTCCGCCGGCGGCCCACACGTCCGTGGAGCCCGTTCCCCACACGCTCAGCAGGATCCCGTCGCGTTGCTGCAGGTCCAGGGTCCACTCGCCGCTGGGGGCCTGGGACGTGGCCTCCCCCGCGGCGCACCCCGCCAGGGCCAGCAGCAACACCGCGCTTTGAGCAAGTCTGGTGGCGCGCATGGTCAGCTCCGTCCCTCGCGACGAACTCCGTCCGCCGACACACCAAGCCGTTTCATGCGGCTCCGCAAGGTGGACGGACGCATCCCCAGCACCTTGGCCGCCCCCCGCGCCCCCTCGATGACGCCAGCGGTGTGCTGCAGCACGCGCTGGATGTAGCGGCGCTCGTTTTCGTCGCGGGTGGGCCAGTCGCTGATCTCCGTCGTCACCGGTGGCGGCGGCGGGTTGGCGAAGGGACGGTCCGGGAACCCGGAGAGCACCAGCTCCTCCGCGTCCTCCAGCACCACCGCCCTCCGCAGCACGCTCTCCAGCTCCCGCACGTTGCCGCGCCAGGGATGCGCGTGCAGCCGGGCCCAGCCCTCCGGCGCAATCCTCCGCGCGGGGCGCTCCCGCGTGGCCAGGCGCGCCAGGATGGCGTCCACCAGCGGCTCCAGGTCCTCGCGGCGCTCCCGCAGCGGCGGCACGTGCAGCGGGATGACGTTGAGCCGGTAGAACAGGTCCTCGCGGAACTGGCCGCGCGCCACCGCCTCGTGCAGGTCGCGGTTGGTGGCGGCAATGACGCGCACGTTGGCCGCCACGGTGCTGCTCCCGCCCACGAGCTCGAAGCAGCCGTCCTGCAGCACGCGCAGCAGCTTGGATTGCAGGGAGAGCGGAGACTCGCCAATCTCGTCGAGGAAGATGCTGCCGCCGTGGGCCAGCTCGAAGCGGCCGGTGCGGCGCGCCGCGGCGCCGGTGAACGCACCGCGCTCATGACCAAACAGCTCCGACTCCACCAGCGTGGGCGGCAGGTCCGCCAGGTGCACGGCGACAAACGGCCCCTCCCCGCGAGTGCTCCAGCGGTGGATGGCGCGCGCCAGCGCGGTCTTGCCCACGCCGGTCTCGCCGGTGATGAGCACGGTGGCGTCGCTGGCGGCGGCGCGACGGGCCGCGGCCATCAGGGTGCGGAACACCTCACTGCGCCCCACCAGCTCCGGGGCGGGAGCGGCCACCTCCAGGCGCGGCGCCGTGGCGGGGCGCTCGCGGTCCAGGATGGCGGGGCCCACCACCGCGGCAATCTCCGCCAGCTCGTCGAGCATGGCCTCGGTGCATCCGCCCACCACGTGCGAGCCGACGTTCATCACGCCCACCACCCGCGCGCCCTCGCGCACCGGCACCGACGCGGTGGAGCGGATTCCGTCGTGGGAAGCGTGACCAAAGCGGATGTTCCGGTCCGCGCGCACGTCGCCCACCACGCGGGGCACGCCGTCCCGGGCCACCAGGCCCACCACCGTGCCGTCGACGCGCACGCGGGGCAGCTCGTCGGGGCGGTCGGTCACCGGGGGGAGCACGCGGTAGACGCGCATCTTCTCCCCGTCGGGGTCCAGGAACGCCAGCGAGACGCGGTCACGCGCGGGCAGCACGGACGGGAGGTCCTGCTCCAGCACCTCCAGCACCTCGTCCAGGTTGCCACAGCGGGCCAGCCGCTCGCGCAACGCTTCCAGCTGCGTCGTTGTTTCCACGGGTGCCGGCCTTGCCCGCCCCGCCACCCAGGATCTCGCCTGTCGTCCCGCGCTCATGGCGGCCATTGAAGCCCGGTTCTCCGCCCGCCGCAAGCCAAACCCGCAGCAATTGCGCCAGGCCCGCCACGACGGAAAACCGGCCTTCCCGGAAGCCAGGAAACGCGCTCGCGACCCAGGTGGAGGCAATCGTGGCGCTTCGTCGTAGGGAAGGGAGCGCTACTCCAATTGGTGGACTTCCCGCAGGAGTTCCAGCTCGAGAATCAGCGCGCGCACCGCGTCCTGGTCGCACCCCGCCACGTCGCGTTCCTCGTCCCACGCCGTGGTGTCCACCCGCAGCAGGTGGCGTGGCCCGGGAGAGCACGACCCCTCGGCGCCGCCCAGGAAGTCCCGCAGATCTGGCTCCAACGCGAGGGACACCACGTCCTCCCACTCGTTGTCGTCGAGCTGAGCGCTGACGGTGCCAGAGGACGTGTTCACCTCCATGATGTGGTCGGCGCGGACCTGCGTCACCATCAACCCGCCATTGTCCGGGTCGGTGAACTCCTCACGCACCAGCTCCAGGGCGACGCCGCCGTCACCGTCCTGGTCGGGGCCGCCGTCCGGTCGAGGCCGGCCTCCGTCGTCGGGTCCCGGGCGCGCCTCACCGGCGTCCGCCTCATCACCGGCATCCGGCTCATCACCGGCGTCCGATTCATCACCGGCGTCCGGGTCCCTGTCGTCACCGCCGTCTTCGTCGTCGCCGCCGTCCTCGTCGTCCTCGCCAGCGTCACGGTCCTCACCGGCGTCCTCGGTCCCGGCATCCCTCCCGCCCGCGTCGCCACCACCTGCGTCGCGACCACCCGCGTCCTCCCCACCCGCGTCGCGCACACCGGCGTCTTCGTGGTCCTCCTCGGGCTCGCAGGTGTTCTCGTCGTCAACGCGCAGCTCCACGGCGTCACCGTTCCCCACGGCCACCTGGGTCACGTTGCAGCCCAGCGCCTGGGCCCCGTCGCGCTCCACCCGCACCGCCACGTCGGCGCGCGTGTCCTCGAGGTCATAGAACAGGAAGGTGACGGAACCATTGCGGAAGGCGTCCGCCGCGGCGCTGCGCGTCTCATCCCGGTGGGACTGCATCACGCGGGCGCTCACCTGCGTGGCGTTGGCGGGGAGGTTGCGGATGTCCACGCGCAGGTCCGCCTGCTGGCGCACGCACTCCGGCTCGAGCGGAATGAGACAGGCCAGCTCCCGGGAACAGCCCGTCAGGAGCCCCACCAACGCAACCAGCCCGGAGGCCATGACGACGCGCGCGCGACTCACAGTTCCTCCTTGCGTGCCGGCCACAGGAGCTCCACCGCCACGAGAATTCCTCCGACCGCCAGGGCCGAGATGCCTGCCGCGATCAACAGGCCCGTCACGAGACGCAGCCGGTTGATGTTCTCCGCTTGCTGTTCATCGTAGACGCCGTTCCGGCGCACGTCCTCGGCGAACTGGTTGTAGACGAGGGTGGTCACGAGTGTGGTGATGCCCGCGCCCACGCCGAACAGGCCACCCACGCCGAGGATGGCGAGCCCGGGGATGGCAAGCGGGGGTCGCGGCGGGATGAAGGTGGGTCGGGTGGTGCCCTCGGGCATGAAGCGCTCTCCGGTGCGCGCCGGCGTCAGTCCGCGACTGGCCACGTAGCCGCGGTAGAAGCTCCCGTCGTAGGGGACGGCAAACAGCTCCTGGCGCAGGGAGGTCTCAAGCGGACCGCGGGCGCGCGCGTCGCGTTCCCGGAATCCGCCGGGGGCCTGGGCACCGGGACGACGAGCGCTGAGCGTGATGCGCGCCTCTCCGCCCGGCTTCACCACCAGGTAGCTGGGGCTGTCGACGAGCGCGAGCAGCACCTCCGAGCCGCGCGTCTTGTGCAGGTCCGCGTACCGCACGCTGCGCGCATCCTCGACGTGGATCCGCCCCTCCAGCTCCGGACCGAGACGGAGGTAGTGCGCAAAGGTGGCGTGGCGCAGGTCCACCAGCGGACGGTGCACGTCGCGGGGCGGGGCGCGACCGTGGATGGCCAGGCGCGCGCGCGGGTCCTTGATCTCCTGGCTGGCCGCCGCCGCGTACGCCAGCACCTCGGTGTACTCCACGCGACCGTCGCGGTCCGAATCCGCGGCACCGGCCATGGCGCTGTGCATGACGTGGGAGAACACGCCGGCGCGGAACCCGTCGTACTCGTGGCTCTGCGCGGCCTGGTTGGTGGAGACCATGAAGCCGGTGCGCGGGTCCTGCATGACGCCGTCACCAGCCAGGTAGCTGCTCACCAGCTGCTCGGGCGTGGGTCCGGCCACGCGGTCGTCGGGATAGGCTTCGTCGCCGCCGCGCGCGGCCACCATGAAGTAGCTGTCGCACGCGTCGATGATGACGTGGTTGAAGTCCGCCGGCGAGGGCCGCACCACCAGCTCCATGAGGTCCGCGCGCGTGAACAATCCGTCCAGCAGGAAGATGGCGCCGCCCTGCTCCGCGCTGCCCTGCCCGTGGCCGGCAAACGCAAACAAGAGCTCCGTCTCCGCGCCGGCGGCGCGCGCCGCGGAGATCTCCGTCCACAAACCGCGCAGCGTCTCCTCCAACGCGGCCCGGGTGGGCGGCTGGGCCACCGCCACCACGCCGGGCATGAGGTTCTGCGTCTCTCCGTCCAGCACCGTCATGAGCCGCGCGCGGTAGCCGGCCCCGACGAGGAACTCGTAGAGGCGGGCGGCGTCGTCGTCGGCGTAGCGCAGCAGGGGGAGGTGCGCGGGCCCCACGTTGTTGCCCACCACCAGCGCAAAGCGACGCACGGGACGGGGACGCTCCGGCGCCGCGTGCAAGGCCGCGGGCACCATGAGGGCCACCAGCAGGCAACGTGCGGCCGCCGCCCCGCTCATTCCAGCACCAGCTCCACCCGCTGCACGAGGCTGCCGTGGGCCGCGGGATCTTCCAGGATCTGGTCCAGCGACGTCTTCACGCCCTCCACGGTGAGGGGCTCCGAGGAGAAGATGGCCAGCACGGTGAGCGGGCCGCGCTCGTGGTTGACGCTGAGGCGCACGCCGGGCAGCGGCGCGTCGGCGGCGGGGGCCAGGGGCAGGGGCACGCTCTGCTTCTCCTCGGGACGCGGGTGGTACCAGCGCAGCGCGCCCTCGGCGGTGCGACCCACCACGAACGCGTAACGCAGGTCGGTCCCCGCCGGGTCGCTGAGGGTGAAGCTGAGCACGTCATCCACGCCGCAGCGGAGTGGCTGCGCGTTGGGCGGATTGCTGCGCGCATCCCCCCGCACGCCGCCCTCCCCCACGCACAACACGCGCAACGCCGGCACCGCCGCGGCCTCCCCGGTGGTGGTGCCGCCACGCGCGCGCCAGGGGTCAGCCTCGTCGGGGCGGTGGGGCGTGCGGACCATGAGGACCCACGCGGAGGCCGCCACCGCCAGCGCGGGGATGACGGGCCAGAGACGCTGCAGCAGCGGCCGGGTGCGCGGCGCCGGGGCGGGCAACGTACGCATCAGGCGGCCTTCCAGCTCATGCAGCGCACGGGCGGAGAGACCCTCGGCACCCTCGAGGGCGCGCTCGGCGGCGAGCAGCCGGTCCAGCACCGCGGCGCACTCCGCGCAGGCGCGCGCGTGATCACGCACGTGGCTGGGCACCGGCCGCCCGGCGGCCATGGCCTGCTCCAGGAGCTCCTGGGCACGCTGGTGATTCATGAGCGACCTCCCCCCTCGGGCGCGTAGTCCTTCAGGGCACCACGACGTCCCATGAAGCGCAGGAACGCCGCCTTGAGCCGCTCCTCCGCCCGACGCACCGTGATGCGCGCCAGCCCCAGCTGGGCCGCCGCCACCTCCTGGCTGCGCCCGTGCTGGAAGCGTTCCGCGTACACCTGGCGCTCCAGCTCAGGCCGCTCCGAGAGGAAGTCCCGCACCAGCACGGTGAGCTCGTCCCGCTCCGCCACCTCCTCGGGCGTGGGGCCCTGCTGCTCCAGCTCAGGCAGCTCACCCTCCAACGTCAGCTCACCCGCGCGCCGGTTGGCCAGCGCCTCGTTGATCATGAGGTTGCGGGCGATGCGGCAGAGGTAGGCGCCGAAAGGCGTGACCCCGTCGTAGGCGGCCCGCGCGCTTGGGCTGAAGGCGCGGCTGAAGCTCTCGTGCACAATCCGCTCCACTTCCAGCTCCTGGCTGGGGCCGCGGAAGCTGAAGTGCTCCCGGCCCCGCGTCACCCGCACCCCTCGTCGTACATGGGCCGCCACCCGCGGCGCGTAGTGTCGAAACACTTCTCGCAGCGCGCCCTCGTCGCCGGCGCGGAACTTCTCCAACAGCACCCGGTTGGTGCTCAGAAGCGTCACGGGGCGTGTTCTAGCAGCGAGGGCATCAGCGACATGCAAAAGGGTTCATTCATCTCCTGATACCGGGGATCCCGGCGAACCGGCTCGCTGGATTTCTGGACTCCCACCCCGGAGCCCGGTCCCTCCACGCAACGCTTGCGCCGGGGCC
>JBFMGU010000379.1:0-7700 GCA_040752415.1 Myxococcota bacterium | reverse complement strand
GCCATCGACCCCGGCCATCCCTTCCCCCACCTGCGCAACCGCGCGCTGAACCTGGCGGTGATCCTGGGCGGGCAGCCCTCCAGCTTCTCCGTGGTCCAGGTGCCGCGCTCCATCAACCGCCTCATCGAGCTGCCGGCGTCGGTGGACGGGAAGAACTTCGTACTGCTGGAGGACGTCATTGCGCTGCACGCGGCGGAGCTGTTCAGCGGCCTGGAGGTCACCGGCTGCATCCCGTTCCGCATCACGCGCAACTTCGACCTCTCCATTGACGAGGAGGAGGCGGAAGACCTCCTGGAGACCATTGAGCAGGAGCTGCGCCGCCGGGAGCGTGGCAACGCGGTGCGCCTGGAGATTGCCGCGGGCGCGCCGGAGGACGTGCGTCGCGTGCTGGTGGAGACGCTGGGCCTCACCAATGACGACGTGTACGAGGTCCAGGGGCCGCTGGATCCCGCGTTCGCCACACAGCTGGCCAGCGCCGCCACCGCCGCGGCCCTGCGCTATGAGCCGTTCACGCCGCGCGTGCTGCCCCTGTTCCGCTCCGTGGCCGACCCGTTTGCGCTGCTGGCCGAGCGCGACGTGCTGTTGCACCACCCCTACGACTCCTTTGACAGCGTCGTGGAGTTCGTGAACGCGGCGGCGGTGGACCCCAACGTGCTGGCCATCAAGATGACGCTGTACCGGACCAGCCTGGACAGCCCCATTCCGCGCGCGCTGGCCCGGGCCGCGGAGCAGGGCAAGGACGTCACCGCCGTCGTGGAGCTCAAGGCCCGCTTTGACGAGCAGGCGAACATCCGCTGGGCGCGTGAGCTGGAGGAGTCCGGCGTGCACGTGGTGTACGGGCTCATTGGCCTCAAGACGCACTGCAAGGCGTGCCTGGTGGTGCGCAAGGAGCCGGGCGGCATCCGTCGCTACGTGCATCTCTCCACCGGCAACTACAACCCGCAGACCGCGCGCGGTTACACGGACGTGGGCCTCTTCACGTCACGCCCGGCGGTGGGTGAGGACGCCAGCGCGCTCTTCAATCTGCTGACCGGCAACATCGTCCCGCAGACGTGGAAGGAGCTGGTGGTGGCGCCGGTGGACATGCGCTCCAAGGTCATTGCGCTCATTGAGCGTGAGGCCGCGCAGTCCTCCAAGGAGAAGCCGGGTCGCATCATTGCCAAGCTGAACTCCCTGACGGACCCCATGGTGATCCGCGCGCTCTACAAGGCCAGCCGCGCCGGCGTGGAGATTGACCTCATCTGTCGCGGCATCTGCTGCCTGCGCCCCGGCGTGGAGGGCTACAGCGAGAACATCCGCGTCATCAGCGTGGTGGACCGCTTCCTGGAGCACAGCCGCATCTTCTACTTCGGCAACGGGCAGCCGCCGGGCCGGGGGGACATGTTCCTCTCCAGCGCGGACTGGATGAACCGCAACTTCGACCGGCGCGTGGAGATCATGTTCCCCGTGGCGGACGAGCACAGCCGCACGCGTCTCTACCAGGACATCCTGCTCAACATCCTCAAGGACAACACCAAGGCCCGGCGCATGCGTCCCGACGGCGTGTACGAGCGCAAGGCCGTGGACCCCGTCGTGGAGCGCGTGCGCAGCCAGGAGCTTTTCGCGCGCATGGCCAAGGAGCAGGCGGAAGGTGCGCAGCCCCGCTCGTGGCCGGCGCCGGCCCCTGCCCCCGGCGTCAGCATCACGCCGCGGCCCAGCGCCTGAGACTGAAGGCGGCCCCTCGAGAAGTCAGGTTGGTAGGAGCTCCGGGCGAGGCGGCGAGCATCCACCGCCCGCGCCCGGTGTTTTCCGCGCGTTACTGGATGGTCCACATCAGCGTGTAGGGGCCGAACCCGGAGTTGTAGCCCTTGATGCGCACGTAGAGGATCTCGTCGCGGTCGGTGGTGAACTCCATGTGCTCGCTCCCCGACGAGCCCAGGCTCGACGCCACCTGCTGACCGCCGGCGGTGCCGTTGTCACGCAGCAGGTACACGTCCAGGTCACCCAGGGAGTGGTCGTACTTCAGGTCCACCACCACGCGCTCACCGTTGAACACCGCGAGGTCGAACCAGTCCTCCTCATTGAGGCAGAGCTGGCCGGCGGTGGTGGGACGCTGGTCCAGGTTGGTGGGGCCGTCCACGCCGTCGTCGCGAGCCTGGGCCAGCGTGTTGTTGGGCTCCACGGTGTCATCCTGGCAGGCGCCCGCCGCCGGGACGATGTCCGTGTAGATGGCGTAGCGGTTCTCCGCGCTCTGGTAGCCGCTCACCACCACGAAGTAGACGCCCGGCGTGGCCGCGGTGTGCTGGATGGCCTCTGCCGTGGCCCCCGTCTCCGACGAGCTCGCCAGCAGCTGGCCCTGCGGGCTGAGCAGCTCCAGGTCCAGGTCGCCGTTGCCGTCGTTGGGGCTCATGACCACCAGCAGGTCGTCCCCGGTCTCCAGCGCCACCGCGAACCAGTCCTCGTCATTGGCGCACAGGCGACCCACCATGGTGGTCCCGCGCTCCAGCACCGTCGAGCCCTGGCGGTCGTCGTTGACCTCGAAGCTGTCGTCGGCGGGACAGGTGATGGTGGGCAATGAGCGGCTCCAGGTGAGCGTGTAGCTGTTCTGCGCGCCGCTCACGCCGTTGATGCGCACCAGCGCGGTCATGGCCACCGGCGCCTGCACGTTGATGGACTCCGTGTTGTTGCTGGTGACGCTGGAAGCCAGCACCGTGGTCCCGTCGGTGTCGTAGAGGCGGAGGTCCAGGTCGCCGTTGGCGTGGGTGAACGCCGCGCTGACGGAGAACGTCTCGCCCGCCACCAGGCTCACCGTGAACCAGTCGTCGTCACCCGGGCAGATCTTCAGGCTGGCCGGGCTGGTGGGCAGGGCACGCGCCGCGGCCGAGCCGTTGTTGGGCTCCTGGTTGTCGTCGGTGCAGCCGGCGGGCTGGGTCACGGTGATGTTCATGACGTAGTCGTTGGCCGCGCCCTGCCAGCCGTAGACCTGGATGTAGAACGTGCCACCCGTGGCCGCGGTGTAGGTCAGGTTCTCGTCGTCATTGGTGCTGGTGGAGGAGGCCACCACGGCCTGGTTGCTGTCGCGCAGGCGCAGGTCCAGGTCGCCGTCGGCGTCGGTGAACAGCACGTCCACCTGGATGGTCTCACCCGCGCCCAGCGTGATCCGGTAGTAGTCGTCGTCGCCGGAGCAGACCTGGCCGTTGCGCGAGCCCGGGGTCACCGCGGTGGCGGCGGCGGAGGTGTCGTTGTCCTCGAACGCGTCGTCGGTGCAGCCGGGCGTGCCGCCGGTCACCGTGACGGTGAGGCTGTAGTCGTTCTCCGCCGAGAGGAAGCCGTAGGCGCGGATGAGCACACGCACCGCGGTGGTGGCCGTGTAGCTCACCGTCTCCGTGCCCGTGGTCCCCGTGGACGACGTGATGGTGTTCCCCGCGGAATCCAGCAGCGCCAGGTCCAGGTCGCCCTCCGCGTGTGTGAAGCTGATGGACGCCGTCAGTGAGCCGCCCGCGGGCACGTCCACGGCGAAGAAGTCGTCGTCACGCGCGCAGATCTGCAGGCCGGTGATGGTGCCGGGGGTGACCAGGACCGCCGCGGCGGAGGTGTCGTTGGGCTCGCGCGCGTCGTCGGTGCAGGTGGGCGCGGCCGGCGTCACGGTGACCGCCAGCGAGTAGCTCGCGTCCGCCGCGGTGCCGAACACGCGCACCAGGATCACGCCGGAGGCCGACGCCGTCGTCGTCGCGCTCTCATTGCCCCCCGCTCCCGCGCTGGAGGCCAGCACCGTGCCCGTGGAGTTGGTGAGCTGCAGGTCCAGGTTCTGGCCGGCGGTGGAGGTGGTGAGGTTCACCTGCACGGTGTCACCCGCCACCACGTTGATGCTGAACCAGTCGTCGTCGGAGGGGCAGATGCGCAGGTTGCCGGTGGTGCCGGCGTTGATGGCGCGCGGCGCGGCGGAGGAGTCGTTGTCCTCCTGCGCGTCGTCGCCGCAGGGCGGGATGAACGGGTCCACGCGCACCTGCAGGGAGTAGTCATTCTCCGCCGTCTGGAAGCCGTGCACGCGGATGGTGTACGTGCCCGCGGTGGGCGCCTGGTAGGTGATGGACTCCAGGTCGGTGACGCCGGTGGAGGAGGCCACCTGCGCGCCCGACGCGTCCAGCACCCGCAGGTCCAGGTCGCCTTCCGCGTCGGTGAAGGTCAGGTCCACCTTGAGGGTGTCCTGCGCGTTCAGCACGACCTTGAAGTAGTCGGAATCACCCGAGCAGACCTGGCCGGTGAACGTGCCGGGACCCACCGCGGAGGCGGTGGCCTGCGTGTCGTTCTCCTCGAACGCGTCGTCGGTGCAGGTGGGCGCGGCGGGAACCACGGCCACGTCCAGGTCATACGCGTTCTCGTCGCCGTTGTAGCCCAGCACCTGCACCACGTACGTGCCGGCCATGTCGGCGGTGAAGCTCACCGACTCGGTGTCCGTGACGCCGCTGCTCTGGTCCAGGTTGCGACCGTCCGGCGCAATCAGGCGCAGGTCCAGGTCACCCGAGGCGCCGTCGAAGGTCGCCGTCACCGTGAGCGCGTCGCCCAGGTTGAGCGCCACGCCAAAGAAGTCGTCGTCACCGGAGCAGATCTGCGCGCTCAGGGCGCCGGGCTGCACCGCGCGCGCGGCGGCGGCGGTGTCGTTGTCCTCGAACGCGTCCTCGTGGCACGTGGTCGTGGCGGGCGTCACCGTCAGCGTCATCTGGTAGGGCGCCTCGGCGTCCAGGTAGCCCGCCACGCGCACGGCGTATTCACCGGCGGACGCGGCCGTCCACGTGACCTGCTCCTGGTTCTCGCCAAACTCGCTGCCGTCCAGCACCGTGCCGTCGGGGCCGAGGATGTAGAGGTCCAGGTCGGCCACCGCGCTGTCGAAGGTGATCGTCGCGGAGAGCGCGTCGCCGGTGTTGAGGCTCAGCTTGAAGTAGTCGTCGTCACCCACGCAGATCTGCGCGGCGTGGTTGCCGGTGGCCAGCGAGCGCGCGGTGCCCTGCGTGTCGTTGTCCTCGAACGGGTCGTCGGTGCAGCCGGTGTTGGCCGGGGTGATGGACACCTCCAGCTCATAGGCCACCGCGCTCGGCACCGAGGACGGCGCAAACACGCGCAACACGTGACGACCGGAAGCCGCCACCGTCACCGTCACCGTGTCGCCGCCGGGCTGCGTGCCGGAGGCCACCACCGTGCCGCTGGGCCCGCGCACCTCGACATCCAGGTTCGGCGCCCCGTTCGCCAGGCGGACCACCACGGAGACCTGGTCGCCCGCGTTGGCGTTGAGGGCAAAGTAGTCGTCGTCACCGCTGCAGATGGTGGCGTTGAGGGTGCCCGCGGCCACGGACTGGGCGGCCTGCGCGCTGTCGTTCTGCTCGTAGCCGTCGTCCTGGCAGCCGCCGGTGGCGGGGGTGATGGAGACGTTGAGCGTGTAGCTGCCCTCCGCCGCCCCACGACCGAAAGCGCGGATGTAGTAGCTGCCCGACGCCGCCGCGGTGTGGCTGATGCTTTCCGTGCCCGTGCTGTTGGCGCTGGAACCCACGCTGGTGCCCGCGGCGTTGAGGACCTCCAGGTCCAGGTCGCCGGAGGACTGCGTGTAGGTCATGGACACGTCGAGGCGGTCGCCGGTGTTGAGGTCCACGCGGAAGAAGTCCGGGTCGCCGTTGCAGATGCGCGCGGTGACGTTGCCCGCGCCCACCGCGGAGGCGGAGGCGGTGCTGTCGTTCTGCTCGTATGCGTCGTCGGAGCAGTTGTTGACGGGCGGCGTGCCGAGCTGGATGCGGAGCTGGAAGGTGTTGGATTGGTCGGTGGCCGCGCCGCGCACCACCACGTAGTACGCACCCGCCGTGGCCGCGGTGTGGGTCACCGTCTCGGTGTCATTGGTGGTCTCGGAGCTCTGCGCCACCTGGCCGTCGGGGGCGTAGAGGAAGAGCGAGAGATTGCCGCGCGCGTTGTCGAACGTGATGGTGGCGGTGGCTTCCTGACCGGTGGCCAGGTTCACGCGGAAGATGTCCAGGTCCTCGCGGCACAGCGTGGCGTTGTAGGTGCCGGCCGCCACGGGCGTGGCCTCGGCGGGGAGGTTGTTGGGCTCCAGCGCGTCGTTCTGGCAGGTGTTGCCGCCGCTGCTGGTGGACGCCCCGCCCGACGACGACGAGGTGCTGCCACCGCCGCTGGTGCTGCTGGTGCTGGTGCCGCCGCTGGTGCTGCTGGTGCTGCCACCGCCGCTGGTGCTGGATGTGCTGCCCGCGCCGCCGTCCCGACGCGGCCGCCCACCATCCGGGCTCTCCCCCGACGAGGAACCGCCCGATGACGAGGAGGAGGTGCTGCCGCTGGAGCCGTCTCCCGCGTCGCGCCGGTTGGTGACGAATCCGCCGTCCCCGCGACGGGTCCCGAATTCATCCCCGCCCGCGTCTTCCTCGCTGGTGGTCTCCCCGGTGGTGCACCCCGCCACGAAGGAACCCGCCGCCACAAGCTGGACAACCGAGAATGCCAAGACCCTGGTCACGCGCATTTTTCCGCTCCAAGCCGCAGATCTCCGCCACGGATCCCTGCGAGCGGCCCGGTGTAGTCCAGGGTGCGAGACGCATCATCGGCTGTTTGGCCTAGGTCTTCCACGCAACTTCGCGGCGGGGCTCGTCGTGGGCCGGGGCGGCCTTGTGGGAGCTGCTCGGTGGGTCCCCGTGACCATGAAGTCGTGATCCGGGACGTTGCCGGTGGGTTCTGACCCCACCCTGGTCGTGAGTCGCACGGGAAGCGGTGGGTACCGCGGGCACCAAAGTCGTGATCCGCGCGCTGTGGGCACCCTACCCCGGCCACTCTGGTCGTGAGTCGCCGTGCCAGGGAAGGTCACCTCGGTGACGGTATTTATGATCCCTGCGACGTGCCGTCATGTCTAGACTGGCGCCAGTTGTGATCCCGCCAATTGCCGGACCGAACTTCGGGCACATCAGTCGTGATCCTGCAAGGCGAAATCACGTATGATGCCAACGAAAGTGATGAGGTGGTCACCATGAAGCTGCTTCACCGGGGCCTGACCATTGAGCTGCCGGACGACGATCCGCGCATCCCCATCATGGAAGCGCTGCTTTTCGGTCGCTCCTTGCCGCCGCCACTGCCGGCCCCCGCCATCCCGACGCCGACGCCGGCCGCCCCACCTGCGCCGCCGGTGCCCCAGGCGATGCGGGAGTTCTGGAGCGCGCTCACGCCGGTGGAGCGGAAGGAGCTGACGCTGCTCGCCACACGTGCCTACCGCCCGCAGGAGATGGAGAGTGCATTGGGCATCTCGCAGCGGAAGCTGATGGGTCGACACTCGCGGTTGGCGCGCCTGGCCAAGCGGTTCAAGGTGCCGGCGCGGGTCCGGGTGCGGGGTCGAGGGCGGAAGGGGCGGAGCTACTGGATTGACCAGGCCTCCGCGGTGTTGGTGCGAGTGCTCGCGGCGGAGACGGTCGAGCCCGCCACGACGAAGGAAGCGCGCTCGGACGCGCCGCCCGCCGGGACCTGACGGCTGCGTCAGAACAAGTTGGCCACGGGTGTGGCTGGGGGATTGGAGGCTGCGTCAGAACAACTTGGACACGTGGTCCTGGTTGCCTCCAGCGGACCACGACCTGGAGTGCGGCGGGCCCTCGCCGCTTTGGACAAGTGCTCCAAAAACCGTCCTGGCTGTCGGCCGAGGCGGGTCCCGGGTCCCTTGTCGTCGTTGGCCTGGCTTGGGCGACACC
>JBFMGU010000378.1:0-7841 GCA_040752415.1 Myxococcota bacterium | reverse complement strand
GGCCATTCTTGTCTGCGATTCCGCGCCCATTGAGCGACAGGCCAGACCCGTGGGCTCACGACATCGACGGCAATTTCCGTGGCGCGGCCATTCTTGTCTGCGGCTCCGCGGCCAAGGGCCATCATTTCCCCGGTCAATCTGAGGCCACCGTCTCGCTCATTGGCGAGGGCGAGACGCCGGTGGGCGTCACCGAGCAGCGGCGCGTGGTGGGGCGGTTCACGTCGGCGCGTCTGGAGGTGACGCACCTGCGCTACGCGGTGATGGCGTGCGTGCCCTCGCCGCTGACGTCGCTGGAGGGGACGCTGGAGCTGCGGTTCAGGGGGCCTTGGGGGCCGCCTTGAAGCGTCGCGTGAGGCTGAGGCGCATCTTGGCCTTCCCCAGCGCGTCGGCCTCGGCCTCGTCGCGGGTGGCCCCTTCCGCGCGGGCAATCAACGCGCCCGGCTCGATGTTGTCGATCTTGCAGTGGTGGCGGCCCGCCAGCCGGTAGCTGGTGACGCGGATGTGCCAACCGTCCACCAGCTCCACCCGACGCTGGTACTCCTCTGCGCGGAACGTCGTCATGCTCATCCTTTCGAGGGGAAATCCTTGCCCAGGTTCTTCATGCTCTGGCGGAGCTGGTGCGTGGCCTGGCTCAGGCTCAGCATCATGAGCGCGTTGGCCAACGCGGCCTGCTCCGCTTCTTCCACCGTGGCGCCACTGCCCCGGCCAATCACGTCGCCGGGATCCACGTTGTCCACCCGGCACGAGAAACGCGTGCCCACGCGGTGCACCGTCACGCCCAGCTTGCGACCATCCTTCTCCACCACCCGGCGACCGTTGACGTCATGGGTCGACATGGCTCTCCCGAAAACCCCCGGGTTCACTTGGCGATGGTGGCTCGGACCAGGTTGCCCCATTCCGTCCAGGACCCGTCGTAGTTGCGCACGTCCGGGTAGCCGAGCAGGTACTTGAGGACGAACCACGTATGGCTGGAGCGCTCGCCAATGCGGCAATACGCCGTCACGGGGCGGTCGCCCTTGACGCCCACGCCCTCGTAGAGCGCCTTGAGATCGTCGTAGCTCTTGAAGGTGCCGTCGGGATTGCAGGTCTTGCCCCACGGCACGCTGGCCGCGCCCGGGATGTGCCCGCCGCGCTGACAGGTCTCCGGCAGGCCCGGCGGCGCCAGCAGCTCCCCGGTGAACTCCGGCCCGCTGCGCACATCCACCAGGTACGTCTTTTGGGCTTCCACCTCGGCGCGGACCTGCGGCAGCAGCGCGCGCAGGGAGAGGTCGGGCTCGCGCGCGGTGTACTGGGTGACGTCGTAGCGCGGCTGCTCCAGGGTGAGCTCCCGGCCCTCCGCCAGCCACTTGCCGCGCCCGCCGTTCATCAGGCGCACGTCGCGGTGGCCATAGATCTTCATCTGCCACAGCGCCCACGCCGCGAACCAGTTGTTGTTGTCGCCGTAGAGCACCACCGTGGTCTCCGGCGTGATGCCCGCGCTGGACATCAGCTTCTCGAACTGCTCCCGCGAGAGGATGTCGCGCTGGTGCGTGTCACACAGCTGCGAGGACCAGTTCCAGCCCACCGCGCCCGGGACATGTCCCTCGTCGTAGGAGTAGGTGTCGACGTCAACTTCCACCAGCCGCACCATGCGGTCCGCGCGGTGCGCGTCGACCCAGTCGGTCTCAACCAGCATCTGCGGAGCTGCGTACGTTCCCATGCGACCTCCACGGTGCCGCCGCGCCTTTCGCGGAATTCGGCCACCCGGCCCCGCGCACCCTACTGGGAGAACCTTTCCAATTCAAGGATTTAGGTTGAGGTTAGGCTCGGGAAAACCCCAAGTGCCTGCGCTTCCGCGGGGGGCTGGGCCCCAGGGGGCGGAAAGCCGGGGGCGGGCGCTGCCGGGCGGTCACGACGACAGGGCAGGATCCGGGACGGAAGGCGCGCAACCCTGCTCCCCCGCGCTATGCTGGCCATTCCATGACCGGGAACCCGCGCCGCCAAGCGCTCCTCGCCGCCGCGTTGTGCGGCCTCCTGCTCGGCTCCGCGGCGTGCGTGGAGTGCGAAGAGGACGAGGTCCAGGAAGGCAACCGCTGCCACCGGTTGTGCAACACCCACCGTGACTGCGTGGGCACCCAGCACTGCGAGGAGGGTCGGTGCGAGGATGGGCCGCCGCCGGACACCGGCACGTCGTCGGGAAGCGGTGCCAGCACGTCCTCCGGCGCGGCGTCCAGCGGTGGGTCCTCCTCCGGATCCGCCCCCGACGCCGGCCCCTCCGCCGACGGCGGGGAGCCCGGCACCTCCAGCAACAGCGGGGGCGCCACCACGGGGTCCAGCTCGTCGGACAGCACTTCCACCAGCGCGTCCTCCGGCGCCTCCAGCGGGGCCACCTCCGGGAGCAGCGGGAGCTTCACGTCGTCCGCGTCGTCCTCTTCTTCGGCGTCATCATCATCATCTTCTTCTTCATCGTCGTCCGGCGGCGTGGGGATCTGCCGCGACCCGCCGTCCGTGGCGCTGGGGCCGTCCGCGTTGGCCTGGTCCGGAACCTCGTTCCGCGACGGGAGCTGCCAGCTGCAGGGCGGTGGCGACGACATGGTCTACGCCTTCCGCGCGCCCGTGGACCTGGACCTGCGCGTCCGCCTGGCCTCCACCGCGGACCTCACCCTGTGGGCCAGCCGCACCTGCGAGCCCACCGGTGACGACGTGGCCTGCTCCGAGCGCGCGGGCGCCGGCGAGGAGTGGCTGGAGATCCCCAACGTGGCGCGCGACGAGACGGTCCACCTCTTCGTGGGCGCACACGGCGCCAACCCCGGTGGGGACTTCACGTTGACGCTGGCCGCACGTGAGGTGCGTGGTGCCGGAGCGGCCTGCGACGCCGCGGGCGTGCTCTCCCGTTGCGCCGCCGGGCTGGTGTGCGAGCTGGGCGACAACGGCTCCTTCTGCGTGGACCGCAGCAGCCTGGTGGCGGCGGCGTGCAGCGCGGGCCCCACCGTCTCCGCGGCCGCGCCGGTGACCGGTGACACCACGGCCGCTCCGCCGCTGTTGCCGGCGTGTGGCGAGGCGTTCGGTGGCCAGCAGCTCTTCCGCTACACCGCGCCCGCCGGTGGCGTCGTCGACGTGGTCTTCACCGTGGATGCGGCGGGGGAGCATGGCGTGGAGGTGGCTGGTCCGTGCCATGACGTGCCGGAGTGGAACACCTGCGTGCCGCGCGGCCAGGGACCGCAGTGGACGCAGCTGGTGGTGCAGGACGTGACGCCGGGAACGGATCTCAGCGTGCTGGTGTTTGCCCACCGCCCCGGCGACCCCGGCGCGTTCACGCTCAGCGTGGTGGAGCGTCCGGTTCGTTCCGCGGGCGAGTTGTGCGACGTGCAGGGCCAGGCCGACCGCTGCGCAGCGGGGAGCGCGTGCGTGCAGGGGCAGTGCACCGCGCAGGCCACGCCGCGCCTGGACGCCGTGACGGCGTGGTGGGTGGACCGCGAGGGTGACGGCGTGGTGGACGCGCTGCGTCTGCAGGTGGACGGCCAGGACCCCGACAGCGACGCCGCCGAGCTGCGGGTCACCTTCGCCAACGCCAACGGCGCGGCCGTGGCGCTGCGGTTCTCCGAGGACAACCCGGTGCGCAGCCAGGGCCCGGTGGTGACGCTGCCGCTCAGCGGGGCGCTGGGCCAGACCGTGTTCTCAGACGTCACCACCGAGCTGAACGGGCTCCGCGGGGCCTCCAACCTCGCGGAAGTGGCGCAGGTGGCGGTGGCGGTGGTGGACCGCGGTGGAAGGCGCAGCCCCTCGCTGGATGCGTTTCCGGGGGTGCTCACGCCGTCGACGGGCGGGGAGCCGTGCGGACCGGTGGGGTGCGCTCCGGGCCTCAAGTGCGTGGTGGTGGATGGCGGGGTGTCCACCTGCCAGGACCTGGTCACGGGCGCCTGCGCCGCGGCCCCCAATCTTGCCGACGGAGGCGCCAGCGCCACGCTGCTGGGCGCGCCGGACCTGCTGGATGTTTCGTGCGGCTCGCGGGCGCGTCCCGCCGTGGAGCAGATCTACCGCTACACCACCGGCCCTGACCGCGCCGACGTGGTGGCCAGCGTCTACTCCGACTCCAACGTGCAGCTGGCCATCCGCGGGAGCTGCGCCGACCCGGACAGCGAGCTGACCTGCAGTGACGTCGTCACCGTCTGGACCAACGAGGTGGCCGAGGCGCGGGCGTTGGAGCCGGGCACCACGGTGACCATTGTGGTGACGGGATGGACGCCGCAGTACGCGGAGACCTTCCAGCTCAGCGTGAGGCAGCGCCGCATCGCCGGCGAGGGCGCCACGTGTGACGACGTGGACGTGCGCTGCGACGACGGCCTGCGCTGCAACCAGGCCCTCCCGCGCACCTGCGTGGCCACGGGAGGACCGCTGCTGGCCGCCGCCAGCCTGTGGACGGTGGACCGCGATGACGACGGACGGGTGGAGTCGGCCTTCCTCCTGCTGGGCGGCGCCGACCCCGACGGCGACGTGCGCGAGGTGGAGGCCACCTTCCTGGACACCCAGGACTTCCCGCTGACCGGCCCCGTCGGACGCATGGTCCTTCCCGCGGGCGCGGCGGTGGGCAGCACCACCTTCCAGGACGCGCGCGTGGACATCTCCGCCGCCACCGACGTGCCCTGGCCCGCGGTGGGACGCGTGGCGCTGCTGCTGCGCGATGGTGCGGGGCGGACCAGCGCGTCCCTCTCCGTCGTTCCGCAGCCGCTCCCGGTGGAGGGCCTGGGTGACCCGTGCGACGAGACCGGGGTCACCAACATCTGCGCCCTGGGACTGGACTGCGTGGAGGAGGCGTGCGTGGACCTCAGCCCCGGCGGCGGATGCAGCGCGGCGCAGCCCCTCAGCGGGAGCGCTTCCGTGGCGTTCAACACGACGGGCAACCCCAACGCCCTGGAAGCCAACGGGGCCAGCTGCGCGGGGCTGCCTCTGTCTGGTCCGGACCAGCTCTTCTCCCTCACCCTCCCGCCCGCGCAGCGCCTGTACGTCTACGCCTACGGCACCAGCGACATCCGCGTGCTGCTGCTCGAGGACTGCGTGGCCGGGGTGCGCTCCTGTCTGCAATATGCCAGCAACGTCGACGGGCGCGGCATCGAGCTGGTCAACCCGGGCACGCAGCCGCGGGCGCTGTGGTTGCTGGTGGAGACGGCGGCGGGCGGCGCGTCGGGCGTGCTGGAGGTGGACATCACGGCGCAGGCCGACCCCCCCGCTTCGCCGAGCGGTGAGGGGCAGCTGGTGTTCTCCGAGATCATGTACGCCGCCCACGACGTACCCAGCGACACCGGCGACTGGGTGGAGCTGCAGAACATCTTCTACGCGCCGCTGGATCTCTCCGGGGTCATCCTGGACGAGCCCGGTGCGCCGTTCATCTTCCCCACCGGCACCGTGCTTTCGCAGGGAGATCGCGTGGTGGTGGCCGCGTCGGCGGACCTGGGACATCCCGGCCTGGGACTGCCACCCCCGGACTTCGTCCACCCCGCGCTGAGCCTGGCTGCCGACGCCGACGTGGTCACGCTCATCGCGGCGGATGGCACCACCCTGCTGGCCACGCTCTCGTACGAGGCGGTGGCGCCGTGGCCGGTGGGGGTGCCCGGCGCAGGAGGCACCCTGGGCTCCTCCATCCAGTGGTCAGCTGGCGAGAACCCATGGATCAGCACCGACCCCGTGGACTGGTGCTTCTCGTCGGCGTCGACGTCGTGGGGCGTGGACGGGGTGGAGGTGCGTGGCACGCCGGGAGCGGCCAACCTCCCGTGCCTGCCGGTGCGGCGTGGGTTCCATGAGCTCTTTGACCTCTCCCATCCCTTCGACCTGACCGGCGCCACGCTGCACCTCACGCCGGTGGGCACCACGGATTACGCGTGGTCGGTGACGCCGGACGGAATGGTGTGGCCGGACGTGCCGGGCTCCAGCGGACCGCTCAGCCGCGTGCTGCTCCTGCGTGACGACGACGCGGAAGAGGTCTTCTTCTCCGCCGGCTCGCGCTTGCGCTACCTGGGGCAGGAGTGGAGCAGCGTCCACGTGGGCAGCAACGGCTACCTGACGCTGGGCCAGGAGAACACGAACTACTCGATCATCGTGGCGGACTTCTACCAGCGGCCCACGCTGGCCTGGCGCTTCGCGGACATCAACCCGCTGCAGGGCGGCACCGTCACCTACGACGAGTACGCCGACCACTTCACCGTCACCTTCCAGGACGTGCCCGACTACGACTCCCACGGCCGCAACGACGTGCAGGTCCGCGTCTCCTTCGACGGGCACATGGCGTTCCACTACGCGCGCGTGGCGGAGGTGGACGGCCTGACCGGCCTGAGCGCGGGCAGCGCGGCGGGGCCGGTGCCGTCGCCGGTGGACCTGCGTCGCTGAGGCGCGGGAGGGTCAACCCGCGCGCGGCGTGCTGTGGGTGCGCGGGTGATCCTGGGCCACGTGACGGATGCGCTGGTCCAGGTGTCCCTCGTGCAGCTCGGTCATGACCTGGCGGTGATGCGCAAAGAGCTGCTCCCGCAACGGCGCGTGCTCCAGGTCCAACGCGCGCGTGCGGCTGGCCACCACGTTTCCGTCCAGGAGCAGCTGGCTGATGATCTGCGCGCGCGGCGCCTGGAACACGTCGGTGCGCCAGTGGAGGATCCAACCGAGGCGTTGCACCGGTTGATGGATGGAAAGGATGCGTGTTGGCTCTCGCACCACGGGCCGGTTCCCCTTGCCTCTCACGCCGCTTTGCTCAGGCACGCAGGTCCATCCTGCGCGGGTGTGCGGGGCTTGTTGGGCTGAACCATCCTCGCGGTGTTTTGCTTCCCGCTCCGCGCCGGATTTCCGGTGAACACGCGGTGACGCTTGCCGGAGCTGCTGGCGCGGAGCACGCTGTGGCGCATGGTGCGTGGCTGTGTGTGGCTGCTGTTGGCGCTCTTGGCGTGCCAGCCCGAGGGCAGCTTGGGGCCCATGCAGGTGTGCAGCACCGGCGCCTTTGATTCGCAGGCGGTCCGCTGCACCACCGACGAGGCAGGCACACCCATCCAGTCCGGCGAGGTGTTCTGCACGGTGGAGGTGCGCAACCAGGCTGGTCGCAACGCCACGGGCCGCTTCTTCTACCTGGACGAGGAGGTCTCGGTTTCCCGCACCGTGGTGGAGGCGGGCGCGTCCGCCGTGGCGTTCCGGTTTGCGCGGGTGGGGCTGCAGGCGCTGCCCGGTGGCGCGTGGCGCTGCGAGATCACCGTGGATGACGACGTGGCGAGCGTGGATTTTGAGAGCGCGGCGTCGGCCGGTCCACTGCTGGACCTGGCGGCGTGCCCGGGGAGCGAGACGGTGGGCGGAGGTGGCGTGCCCATCTGCACGCGCGACCTCTCGAGCGAGGGCTGGCCCCGCACCGACCAGCTGACCTGCAGCGCGTCGGTGGCGGGCGCCAAGGGCTGTCATGTCTCCACCGAGCTGCACCTGGGCAACCAGACGGTGGCGCGCTCCGACGGCGTGGACGCCGCCGCACAGCTGGTGGCCTACGCCAAGGGATTCAGCAATGGCGCGTCGGGAGGCTTTGCCGCGGGGGACTACCGCTGCGTGTTCCTGCTGGACGGGCAGGCCGCGGGCGAGCGGGCGTTCACGCTGCGGGAGCCGTGAGGGGTGTCGGGGATTCCCAAAAGGAAGTCAGGGGTCAGACGTCAAGCGGTGCCGGGGAATCCCCACAGGGAGTCACGACGCCGGCGAGCGGAAGCAGCGGCGCCCTGGAAGAGGGTGTCTCAGTTTGATGTGACGTCGTGGCGGGTACCTGCGTATGAGGGGGCATGCCCCGAGTCATCGAGCCGGACCGAACACAGCAGGTGCTCCTTCCCAGGGCCGTTGAGGAATGGGTCGGC
>JBFMGU010000377.1:0-7880 GCA_040752415.1 Myxococcota bacterium | reverse complement strand
GCGGTGGTGGGGGATGGGGGGGTGTTGCCGGCGCCGTCGTTGCTGGCGGGTTGGAGCTGGGACGACGCGGCGTACGCGTACAGCGCGCCGCCCTCGGGCCTGACCGTCAATGAGGGCGTGGTGGACCTGCGCGTGGTGGCCACCGCCGACGGGGTCAGTGCGTCGTTGGAGCCCATGACGTCGCTGGTGCGGGTCTCCGTCGAGCGTGGCGCCGGTCCGCGCTCGACGCTGCAGCTGCTCCCCGGCTGGGCTCCGGGCGACGTGGTTGCGCGTTGGCTGGGACCGCCGGATGCGCTGGCCAGTCACGAGTGGGTGGCCGTCCCCGACCCGCCGCGCTTTGCCGCCGAGCAGCTGAGCTGCGTTCTCGCCGAGGCGGGGATCCGCGTGGAGGGCGCGCCGCGCTCCGCCCGTCGTGACGAGGTGCCCCTTGCCACGCCCACGGTGCTGGCGCGCGAGGAGAGCATGACGCTGCGGGAGCTGTGCGCGCTCACCAACAAGGACTCGCTCAACCTGCACGCGGAGACGCTGCTCATGCAGCTGGGGCGCCTGGCCGGTGCGGAGCCCACCACGTTCGGAGGATTGCAGGTGGTGGGGGAGCTGCTCGTCGAGGCGGGGCGGGATCCGTCGCGGGTGCGGCTGGTGGATGGCTCTGGGCTCTCCCGCATGAACCTGCTGAGCCCGGAGGCGGCCGTGTCCGTGCTGCGACACACGTTGCAGCGCGATCCCGCCTTTGCCGATCTGCTCGCCGTGGCGGGAGAGCCGGGCACGCTGCAGCACCGGCTCGTGGGGACGGTGGGGCAGGGGAGGGTGCGCGCCAAGACGGGCACCTTGACGGGTCACCGGAACATGGTGGGCGTCGTCGACACGCTGCGGGGACGGCGGCTGGTGTTCGCCATCTTCATCAGTGGTCTGGTGTTGCCGCGCGTGGAGGCCGACGCCGCCGTGGACGCCGCGCTGCTCACGCTGGTGGGCTGGTGATCACTTCTTGCGCTTCTTGACCTTCTGCATCAGCGCCTTGGCCTTCTTCTTCTCCTCGTCGGTGGCGCGCTCACCGCCGGCGCGCACGTCGCCCGCGGCCAGGGCCTGCAGCGCCTCCACCTGCGCCGCGGTGCCAAAGAGGTCCACGTTGCGCAGCGCGTGCTCCCGCAGCTTGGCGTTGTTGGCGGTGAGCATGGGGGCGCTGAGCTCGGCAATCCGCGCGCGCAGCGCCTGGTCCTTGATGGCCCGGCCGTTCTCCGCCAGCGCGTAGAGCGCAAACACGCACCAGCGCGCGCCCTCCGCGTCCAGCGTGTCCAGCTTGCTGGTGCAGGTCTCCACCTGCGTGCCCAGGCCCAGCAGCACCTCGGTGCTCTCGGCGTGGGCGGCCTCCTCGTACGCGCGCTCGCGCACGGCGGGGTCCTTGTCCTCGGTGAGCGTCACCAGCTCGGGCCCGAAGGTGTCCGGCGGATAGCAGGCGGTCAGACCCAGCGCGGCCAGGCGCACGCCCGCGTCCTCGTCCTTGAAGGTGGGCCGCAAGGCTTCCAGCGCGTCCTTGTTGTTGCGGTACGCAAACCGGTTCTTCCCGCGACAACCGGCCGCATAGCCCTGCACCGCGTGCGCGCGCGCCTCACCCTGGGAGGTGGCAATGGACGCCAGGACGCGCGTGACCTCCGGATTGGCGGCCGCCAGCACCAGCAATGCACTCGTGATGAACATGATGCCCTACCCGTCGAGCAGAGGGCCGCAGTATCGCCCCAGCTCACGGTTGCACGCAACGCGTGGCGCGCCCGTCAGCGACGGAGCAGCAGTCGGCCGAGCCCCAGCGCCAGCAATCCCTGCAGGGCGAGCCAGGTGGCGTCCAGCACGCCGTGCCCGGGGATGAAGCGGATGTTGGCGTGCCCCATCACGGCTTCCGAGAGGAGGAATGCGGCGGTGCCAACGCACAGACCCACCAGGACGCCGCGCGCGCGCTTCACGCCCAGCAGGAACAGCGCGGCCACCACCGGGATGAGCGCGGAGGCACCGAGCGCGGTGGGCCCCCACGCGGGACCAAACAGCAGTGGCTCCCAGGCGGCGGGCGGGGTGGCCAGCAGCTGCAGCGCCGTCCCGTCGTGGTCCAGCCAGTGCAGCGGGTAGAGGCCGGTGGCGGTGAACACCGCGGCGGCCACTCCAAGCCCGCCCACCGTCACGCCCTGGAACCGCTGCCGACGACGCGCCGCCGTCACCAGCAGCCCGAGCAACGCCAGCGCCACGCCCAGGCGGGTGTGGTCGGCGCCGTCCAGCGCGCGGGTGGCCGCGGCGGCGTTGAGCACGCCATTGCCGTACTGGTTGCGGTCATCCTGCGGCTTGGCGCTCTTGGCCAGGATCTCCGCCACCTTGTCGGGGTCGGTGACGCCGCGCGCCACCAACAGCGCCGCCGCGCCCGCCACGTGTGGCGTGGCCATGCTGGTGCCCTGGAACGGGAAGAAGCCGTGACGCGTGGGGTCGCCCGGGGCGATGGTGTCCTGCAGCACGCCGTCGGCAATGCCGTCCTTGTTGAGGTCCACGCGCGTGTCGCCGCCGGGCGCCGCAATGAAGGTCTCCTTGCCGTAGCTGCTGTACCAGGCCCGCTTCCCGTCGGGGCCAATGGCGCTGACGGCGAGCGCACCGGGATACGCCGCCGGATACTCCACCTTGCCGCGACCGCTGTTGCCCGCCGCGCACACCACCACCACGCCCTTGTCGTGCGCGTACTTCACCGCCTTGGCCATCACCTGGCTGTAGCCGCCACCACCCAGGCTCATGTTGATGACGTTGGCGCCGTGGTCGGCGGCCCAGCGGATGGCCTCGGCAATGTCGCCGGCGCTGCCAAAGCCCTGCTTGCTGAGCACCTTGAGCGCCATGATGCGCGCCTCGGGAGCCACGCCGGTGACGCCGAACTCATTGTGCGTGCGCTGCGCCACCGTGCCCGCCACGTGCGTGCCGTGGCCGTGGTCGTCGTCGGGCTGCTCGGTGTCGTGGATGAAGTCGTAGCCCTTGACGAACTCCACCGCCTCCAGGTCCGGCACGCGCGGGAAGCGCCCGTGGCCGTCGGAGACGCCGGTGTCGATCACCGCCACCACCGCGCCCTTGCCCTTGCTGCGCCCCCACGCGTCGTCCATGCCAATGAGGTGCATGTGCCACTGCGACTTGTACAGCGGGTCATTGGGGAACGCGGTGGCCTGGTAGATGAAGTTGGGCTCCACCGTCTCCAGGCGCGGGTCGCCCAGCAGCGCGCGCACGCGGGCGGCGTCGGCGTCGTCCACGAGGTAGAGCCGGTCCTCGTCCTCGAACTCGCTGTTGGGCCGGAGGTCCACGCCGAGGGTGCGCTCCAGGTCGGCCACGTCGGCGTCGGAGAGTGAATCCGCCAGGTCCACCAGCACGCCTTCCGTCTCCGGCGGCGTCTCCTCGGGCGAGAGGAAGCCGTCCAGGTCTCCACTGTCCTGCACCAGCGTGGGTGGTTGGGCCGCGGCCATCACGGCCAGCAGACAGGAACCAAGCGACAGGGCAGCCATGACGAACCTCCGCGCATCACGGGACAGGTGCTCCGGCATAACAACGCACGAGTCCTCCCGCCGGATCTTGACCTCTGCCGCGCTGGTTCGCCACTGCCCGGACGGTGATCTCCGACACCTTGACCGGGAGCGTCAGTAGCCCTGCGTGACCACGCGGCGCGCGGCCTCCCGTCGACGGGAACTGCGCGAGTCGCTGCTGCTGCTCCCGGAGCTGGAACCCGAAGAGCTGCCGCTGGTGCTGGTCTGCTGCTGTTGCCAGAGCAGGACGCCGCCCACCGTGGCCGCCACCGCCGTGGTGGTTGCCAGTGCGACAAGCACCCCCGCGCCCACACCGCCCACGCCCAACGCGGCCAGCGCGCCCACGGGTGGTCCGCCGGAGCCGCCCTCTTCCGCGTCCTCCTTCACCACGCGCGGGGTGCCGGTCATGGCGGCGGGGCCCGGCGTGCCCACGCCCTTCTCCACCTGCAGCACGTCCGCCACCAGCGCAGCCACCGCGCTCTCCACGTCGTCAACGCGGGCCCGCGCCTCCACGCGTCGGCGACGGAACTGGCGGTCCACGTGCACCAGGTGCGCGGCCAGCCAGACCTCGGTGGGGTCGCGGTCGGACATGCGGGCCACCACCACCACGGCGTGGTCGGCGCTCAGCGCGCTGGTGCGGCCCATCCACGCGCCGGTGGGATGCGGGTCCATGGGGTCGGCGGTCAGCGTCTTGAGGATGTCCTGGCCCACCTGCGTGGGCGCCAGCGTGGCGGCCAGCTCCTCGACGGCGCCGGCCTTCAGCACCACGCGCGCCGTGTGCGGGGTGTGATGCGGTTTGGCGAGACGCACCAGGTGCGGTCCCGGTCCCAGGTCCTTGAGCTCCATGGGCGTGAGACCCATCTCCTTGCCGTCGAGGAAGAGCAGCGCGCCCGGCGGCTCACTGGTCACCGAGAGACCAGCGCGCGGCTGGACCTGCTGGTCCTTCACCACGTTGGCGTAGGCCTGGACGTCGTCCTCGGAGAACACGGCGGGGTCGGGTTTGACGTCGGGAGCCAGCAGGAAGGCCTGGGTGGCATTCTCTTCCGCGCCCCACACGTCCATGGTCTGGCCCAGCAGGCTCATGCGCAGCAGGTGGCATTCCGCCAGGACGCGCGCGTCGTCGGGCGTGAGGAGCGCGTCGGTCAGCGTCTGGCACGCCTTCTCGCTGGTGCGCAGGGCCTCCTCGGTGTCCAGGTCGTCGGCCTGTTGGCGCGCGCGCTTGAGCATCTCCCGGCCCACCTTGCGCAGGTCCGGGATGGGATCCCGCTCGAACTCGACGAGGCCCCGGTCCATCACCAGCGCGCGGCTCCCCAGCTTCTCCGCCACGACGCGAACCGCGGCCCGCTCGATGCGCGCGGCCAGCACGGGATCCATGGCGCCGTCGACGCGCGTGTGTGTGGCCACACCCTGGGCATCCGGGAGGGGGGACGCGGACATCACGCTGAGGAGCAAAGCGCAGAACACGCACGGATTGTGGACGAAAGTGCGCCGCCGCGCCAAGCGTCTTTCACGTCGCCCGTGCTTGCCGGGTCGCGTCGGCGCCATACAATCTCGTCATGACCACGGCTGTTGCGGGCCATTCCACCGCGCGGACCTACCGCCCCTACCTGGCGCTGAGACTGGCGCTGGTGGTGGCGTTCTGCGGGTGGACATTCGCCGCCATGGCCGCCGTGACGTTGCCGGAGCTGGGGGGCTGGCAGCGCGTGATGGCGTTGGGCTTCTGCGTGATGTTCACCATCCTGGGCGGCCACTACCTGCCGCTGGAGATCCAGGTGGACGACCAGGCGCTCACCTACCGCGGCTTCTTCAAGTACCACCGCATCCGCTTCGACGAGATCCTGGCCGTGGACGTGCTGCCCGTGCCGCTCAGTGTCTTCTACGGGATCCGCACCGAGCACATGGTGATTGCGTTCACCAACTTCATCTCCGGCCACCGCGACCTGGCCGAGCACATCCTGCGTCGCGCGCGCCTGGCGCGTCGGTGATCAACCGTGGATGCGCGGGGTGACGGGAAGACCGCGCACCACTTCCGCCTCATGACGCAGCCATTCCTGGAGGCTGTCCTCCGCCTCGTCAGGTGAGGCTGCCTGTGCGCGCTCGAAGAACAGCGTGGCGTGTCCGGCTTCGCATCCCGCCAGGTCACGGTAGAGCCGACGCAGGCCCTCGTCCTGCAATCCCTCCGCGAGGAGGCCCAACCGCTCCGCGCTGCGCGCTTCAATCAGGCACGCCACCAACAGCTCCTCCATGAGCTGCGAGGTGCGCCCCTTGCGGATGTGCGCGCGCAGGGCCAGCACGTAGTCGTCCTTGCGGTCGGACTGCAGGGGCCAGCCGCGCTGCACCATCTCGCGGTGCACCCGCTGGAGGTGGCCCGCCTCCTCGCGCGCCAGCGCGGCCATGGCCGTGACCAGCGTGGTGTCCGACGGAGCGCGGGAGATGAGTGAGAGCGCGCTGGCCGCGGCCTTGCGCTCGCAGTGGGCGTGGTCGGAGAGGAGCTCCGGCAGGTGGGACTGGCACACGTCCAGCCACTGCGGAGGAGTCGCCGCCTGCAGGACCACGAGGGGAGATGGGGTGAGGTTCTTCAACGTGCGCACAGGAAGGGTTGGGTGTTGCCGCAGCTGTCGTCGTTCCAGCAGCTGTTCTCGTTCTTGAACTCGCCGCAGTCCTCCGTGCCGGAGTCATTGGGCTCGCCATTGCACCACGGGTAGGTGAACCCGGTGGCGCCGTAGGTCAGGGGGAAACCGTCCACCCAGGTGAATGTTCCCTCGGTGGTGGTGTCGCTGGCGCCTATCCACACGGAGTCATCCACCACGAAGTCCGCCACCAATGCCTGCTCTTCCGCGTTGCGGATGCTGGCCAGCTCAAAACCGGGGAGCGTGCGACAGTTGTTCACCGCCTGCGGCCAGTTCGCGGCGATGTTGCAGCCGATGAACACGCGCGTCCCGAGGATCCGACGCAGGCAGTAGGCGGTGTTGTACGGCATGCAGGTGTCGTCGGGGGCCACGCACGCGTCGTTGGGGCCGCACTTGTAGGTGAACTGGCAGGTGCCGTCGGGCTGCTGCACGCCGGTGAAGCAGTTGCCCGCCTGCGCCACGCACGGGTCACCCGCGTCCGGCGTGCCTGCGTCCGGGACCCCGCCCGAAGATGAAGACACGCTGGATGACGACGACGAGGATGACGCCGCCGAGGACGAGGAGGCGCTCCCCGCGGACGACGACACCGCGGCCGATGACGACGAGCTCACGGCCTGCGCGGAGGAACTGGAGGAGGACACCGCCGCGCCCCCCGACGAGCTGACGAAGCCGCTGGAGGATGCACCCCCGCTCGACGAGCCGCTGGCTGAGCCCTCCTCGGGCGCAAGGCACACCTGGCCTTCACAGATCTGCGGCAGCGGGCAATCCTCGTCGACCTCGCAGCTGGTCCGACACGCGCCCGCCACGCACCGCTCATTGTCCGCGCACGTGGTGCCACCGCAGGAGGTTTCCACCGTGGCGTCCTCCGGACATGCCGCCAGTGCCAACAGCAGCAGCACCGAGGAGAGGAGGGCGTGGCGCATGGAAGTCACCGCGAGCACATGCAGTAACGGCTGTTGTTGCACTCCGTGTCATTCCAGCAGTTGTTGCCGCCATTGTACTCGACGCAGTCCTCATCGCCGCCGGCGTTGTTCGGTTCGCCGCCGCACCACGGGGTGAGGCCGAGGGTGGCTCCGTAATCGAACGGTGTGCCGTCAATCCAAACGTACACACCCTCTGACGACACCGGGGTTCCGTCGAGGAGTTGGTTGCGATCGGTCAGGCCCACCCAGACGTCCCCATTCAGGAAGTTGCCCAGGGCCGCGTGCTCCTCCGCGTTGGTGATGGTGGCGGAGTCGAATCCAGGCAGGGTCTCGAGGCACCAGTTCCGGCACTCATTCCAACCGCCTCCCACGGTGTTGCAGACGAGGTAGACGCGCGCGCCCACGATGAGCCGCCCGCAGACGCCGGGGTCGTACCAGACCTGGTTGCACACGTCCGCACCGTTGAGGGCTGTACATAGCCAGCCCTCGGGGCACTTGTACGTGAAGCTGCACGTGCCGTTGGCGTCCTGCGTCCAGTTGAAACACCCGCCCGCCTGGATCTCGCAGGGGTTGCCCGCGTCCACCCCGTAGCCCGCGTCCAACCCGCCGGTCGACGACGACGATGAAGACGTGGAGGCGCTGGTGGACGACGAGAGCGACGACGAGCTGCTGGAGGATGACGAGGAGACCGCGGCGCTGGAGCTGCTGGACACCGAGGAGGAAGACACCGCCGCCGACGAGGAGGATGACGACGACACCGCCCCGGAAGAGGACACCGCTCCCGAGGAGGACACGGC
>JBFMGU010000376.1:0-7897 GCA_040752415.1 Myxococcota bacterium | reverse complement strand
GTCGTCATGAAACGCTGGGCCGACGTTGCACGCCAGTTTCCGTCGTCATGAAGCGCTGGGCCCGGGGCTGACCATTGCCGGCCACCTGCGGATGTGCTTACGCCTGCGGCCAAGCGTCGTTTCAAAAGAGCCGCACCCAATGAGATTGGCAGGCAGGAGAAGAGCTTACGTCCTGCTCCCCACTGGCCTGCGTCGCCGAGTCGCAGGACTGACCCCCAAAAAGAATAACGTGCGGCTGTCGGGGCGGCTCGGCGAGGATCCCAGTCAGTCCTGCAAAGGGTGTGCGCTCGCCGAGCGGTGAGCAGGACGTAAACCATTTCATTGCCTGCCAATCTCATTGGCGGGAGCCAAGAGCGTCGCCCCAGGCGCCTTCGCCTTACTTTGCTTAGCTTAGGCAGAAGGCTCAATGGAAGTCCCGGCTGCGCACTTCCACCTCTCCGCGCGGCAGGTGCAGTTCCTTGAGGTATTGCGCAATGACGTGGATGACCTCACCCTCGCGCTCCAGGCGGCCGCGCACCTCCATGATGGTGGCGCCGCGTGCAATGCTGTGGAAGCGGTCGAACACCTTGGCCCACAGGACCACGTTGGCTGTTCCCGTCTCGTCCTCCAGCGTCACGAACACCACGCCGCTGGCGGTGCCGGGCCGTTGGCGGGTGGTCACCACTCCCGCGATCTTCACCGGCGCCCCGTGCGAGAGCCCCGGCAGGTCCGCGCACCGCACCACGCGTTGTTGGTTGAGCTCGGCGCGCAGGTGCTTCATGGGGTGGTCGCCCACGCTGAGTCCCACGTGCTCATAGTCCAGCGTCATGGTCTCCAGCGTGCTCAGTTGCGGCAGGGCGGGCGCGTCCTCGTCGGTGGCCAGCCCCTCGGTGAAGCGCGTCTCCGTGGCGCCGGGCGCGTGACCGGGCTCCACGCCCAGCGCGTCCCACAATCCCTCGCGTCGACCACCGGCCAGCCCATCCAGCGCGCCGCTGCCCGCCAGGGCAAAGATCTCGTCGGGGCGCCACTGCGCCGCGCCCATGAGGTGCGCCACCTTCTCCACCTCCCCGGTCTTGTCGCGTTTCTGCAGGAGCGCCTCCACGCGTTCCTGGTTCAACCCCTTGATGAGCCGCATGCCCAGCCGCAGTGCCAGCGCGCCGCCCTTGAGGCGTTCCAGCGTGCAATCCCAGGAGCTCATCCGCGCATCCACGGGCAGCACGGTGACGCCGTGACGTTGTGCATCCTGGATGATGGAGGAGGGTGAGTAGAAGCCCATGGGCTGGCTGTTGATGAGCGCCGCGGCGAAGGCCGCCGGGTGGTGCACCTTGAGGTAGCTGGAGGCGTAGGTGAGCAGCGCAAAGCTGGCCGCGTGGCTCTCCGGGAATCCGTATTCACCAAAGCCCAGGATCTGCGCGTAGAGCCGCTCCGCGAACTCCTCGGTGATGCCGTTCTTCACGAAGCCCGCGCGCAGCTTCTCGCGGTGTCTCTCCAGGCGGCCGTTCTTGCGCCACGCCGCCATGTCCCGACGCAGCGCATCCGCCTCCCCCGGCGAGTACCCCGCGCCAATGATGGCCAACTTCATCACCTGCTCCTGGAACAGCGGCACGCCCAGGGTGCGCCTGAGCACCGGCTCCAGGGTGGGATGGGGATATTCCACCGGCTCCTCGCCCCGTCGTCGACGCAGGTAGGGATGCACCATGTCACCCTGGATGGGCCCGGGCCGGACAATGGCCACCTCGATGACGAGGTCATAGAAGCTGGAGGGCCTCAGGCGCGGCAGCATGGCCATCTGCGCGCGCGACTCGATCTGGAACACGCCCACGGTGTCGGCCTTGTGGATGGCGGCGTAGGTGGCGGGGTCCTCGGCGGGGATGGACCACAGCTCATGGGACGGGCCGGCGTGCTGGCGGATGAGATCCATGGTCTTGCGCAGCGCGGTGAGCATGCCCAGGCCCAGCACGTCCATCTTGAAGATGCCCAGCGCGTCCAGGTCATCCTTGTCCCACTGGATGACGGTGCGGCCTTCCATGGTGGCCGGCTCGACGGGAACGGTGTCGATGAGCGCGTCATGCGTGAGCACGAAGCCGCCCACGTGGATGCCCATGTGTCGCGGGTAGCCCTGGAGCATGCGCGCCAGCCGCAGGGTCATCTGCACCTCACGGGAGGCGGGGTTGATGCCGGCCTCCTGGATGCGACGGTCCTGCACGTCGCTGAGCGAGGAGTGGGTCATGATGTCACTGAGGCGGGAGAGCAGGTCATCATCCAGCCCCACCACCTTGCCGGCTTCCCGCACGGCGGAGCGGCCGCGGTAGCAGATGACCTCCGAGGTCAACGAGGCATGGTCGCGGCCCCAGCGCTGGTAGATGTCCTGGATGACCTCCTCCCGTCGTTCATGTTCGAAGTCGACGTCGATGTCCGGCGGCTCCCCGCGCTCCACGCTGATGAAGCGTTCGAAGAGCAGCTCCATGCGCACGGGGTCAATGCTGGTGATGCCGAGCACGTAGCAGACGGCGCTGTTGGCGGCGGAGCCACGACCCTGACACAGGATGTGCCGCGCGCGCGCCGTCTCCACGATGTCATGCACGGTGAGGAAGTACGGCGCCACGTCCATCTTCTCGATGAGGGAGAGCTCATGGAGGAGCTGCTTGGTGACCGCGTCGGGAACGGCGCCGTTGTACCGTCTGCGCGCGCCCTCGAAGGTCAACGCGCGCAGGCGCGCCATGGGTGTCTCTCCGGGCATGAGGCGGTCGGCGGGGAAGCGGTAGCGCAGCTCGGAGAGGGAGAAGCGGCAGGCGTCGGCGATCTCGCGGGAGCGGTGGAGGGCGTCGGGCACGTCGGAGAAGCGGGCGGCCATCTCCGTGGGGGAGAGGAGGCGCGCCTCCGCGTTGGGGAGCAGCAGCGTGCCGGCTTCATGGAGGCGCACGCCCATGCGGATGCAGGAGAGGACGTCCTGGGCGGGCTTGCGGTGGGGTGCGTGCATGAGCGGCCGGGTGGTGGCCAGCAGCGCGGCGCCGTAGCGCGCTTCCATCTCACGCGCCCAGGCATCCATCTCCTCGTCATTGGCGCCCAGGCGACGCACCATGGCCGCGTTGAGCCGCTCCCCGTAGGCATCCGCGAGCGCACCCATGACCTGGTCCCACGGTGAGAGCAGGTCCAGTTGTGCGGGGCCCTCTTCCTCGTCGGGATACTCGTCGCTCTCGAACTCCGCCTGGTCCGGCTCCAATCCCGGCGGCAGCACGACGAGGAAGTTGCCCGGCGCCACGTTGCAGATGTCCTCCAGCGTCACCAGGCATTCGCCTTTGGGGCGGCCGGCATGTCCGGCGGTGATGAGTCGACACAGGCGAGCGTAGGCAGCGCGCTCGGAGGGAAAGAGCAGCACGTGGACCAGCAGTCCCACGGGAGACTGCAGGGTCAGCTCCGCGCCCACCACGAGTCGCGCGCCCAGCCGCTTGGCCTCCACGTGGGCGCGCACCATGCCGTAGAGCCCGTCGGCATCCGCCAGGCCCACGGCGTCAAACCCATGCTCCACCGACTGCGCCACCATCTCCTCCGGCTGGCTGGCGCCGCGCAGGAAGCTGAACGCGGTGGTGCCACACAGCTCCACGTGCGGAGCGGGCGTGGCGTCCGACGAGCGCGGGGGCGGATCGAGGCGCGGTCCGTCGGGGAGGAGCGCGCGGATGGGCATGCGGGTGCTGGCGTCATGGCGGGGGCGAGCCATGGGTCGATGCTGAACACAGGTTCAGTTGATGAGCAAATCCGTCGTCACGTGATCCTTCCGCGCCCGTTGAGATGATCCACGTAACTGACGGAGATCACTGAAGATCCATGAGAGCCGCCCAGTTGTCGTCGGATCCATGGATACAGTCAACCGGATTGACCATTGCCCTCCGCGGCCGAGCGGGGTTCACCAGTTGAAGCGGGCTCTCGTTGGAGCCGAGGCGAACCCGGTCATCAACGGAAGAAGCCCCGGAGAGCTGCAGCTCGACGGGGCTTACGCGCCCGGAATGCCATGGACTTTGAAGCGGCATGAGCGGTGGAGACGGCAGTCCATGGTTCAGCGGACACCGCTGGCACCATGTGGAACACAGGAACATGGGAACATGGGAACATGGGAGCACTGCGGGGAGAGGCCATGATTCGCGGGAACGCCGCACCTCTCAGCGCGTTGGAGCCGCTGTGAGCTTCACGCGCGCGGAGGTCGTCGTCGCTCCCGCCGCACCACCAGCACGTCCGACTGCTTCACGTCAAAACACGGCAGCAGCTTTTCGCGCCCATAACGCGGCACCAGCAGCTCGGAGATCTTGCGAGGGGTGAAGCTGGTGAAGGGGAGCAGGTCGGTGGGCTGCAGGGTGCGCAGCAGCGGTTCCTCCTTGGGGGTCAACGTGAAACGCGGCGCCAGGAACGCCTCCGCGCCTTCCGTGCTGTGTCGCGACACGCCGTGACGCTGCAGCTGGGAGCGGATGCTCTGACGGAGCACCTCCTTCTCCACCGACAACTTCGCCTCCAACGCCAGGATGTCCACGTACCGCTGCATGGCCTCGCTGAGATGTTCCATGGGTTGCCTCCGTGCGGGCAGGCAGAGCACGCGGTGTGCCACGCGGAACGCAGCGAGAGGACGCGGACTTGTTGGCGAGGGGGTGTCCGCGGAACGGACAGGGTGTCCGGATTCCGGTCAGTTGTTGCGGACGGCGTGCAGGTTGGCCAGCTCGTTCTCCGTGGCGGGCTTCTGCATGGAGGTGCCGCCGTTCATGAACGGGCAGGTGGCCTTCCCCGCGCCCATCACCGCGTCGGCGTCCTTGGGGTTGGTGCCCATGGCCTTGGCCACGCCGGTCTGCGCCGTGCCCGCCGCCGAGCCGAACGCCATGTGCCAGGCCATCTTGGACATGGTGGCGGTGGCGTCGATCATGCCGGTGGCCTCGCGCGACTGCATGCGCACGTCGGGCGGGAGCGCCTTGTCCTGGTAGAGCTTCCGCATGGTCTCCACCTCGATGTAGCGCTCCCCGGTGACCGGGTCCTTGGTGCCAAAGATGTTCACCAGCGCGGAGAACTCCACCAGCGCGGAGGGCACGCCGCGCGCGTAGGAGTCCATCCCGTCGGGGAGGATGCCGCCCAGGGAGGTGGGGATGACGTCCTGCACCTTGGTGTCGGCGTGTGCGTCGCGCGCGGCCTGGCTACGGATGGCGTGACCAAAGCCCTCCACCGTCATGCGACCGTTCCTGGCATGCGACACCAGCGCGTCGAACTTCTGCTGGTCGAACTTGCCCTGCGTGAGGATGGCGGAGTCCGCGGGGTGCTTGATCATCCCGCTGCGCAGCTCCTTCACGTTCATCTGCATGCCCATGATGTTGCGCAGGATGTCGGAGGGCTTGTTGCCAAAGAAGCCCACGCCCAGCAGCGCCGCCGCCATGGTGGGGCTGACGCCCATCTGCTGCACCACCACGTTCTTGAGCTGCTTGAGCTGGATGTTCCCGTCGGCGTCCATCTTCAGCCGACCTTCCTTCACCATGGCGGCCAGCACCGGACAGACAATCTCCATCTTGTGCTCGGCCCGGACGCTGCGGTCCATGGCGTCGGTGATCCTGGGCTGCTCAGCGGTCTGCGGCTGGGACACCGGGGCCGTGGTGGGCGGGGTGACGGGGGCCTGCACGTTGCGCAGCTGCGGGGTGTGGAGATTTCCGGTCCTGGTGATCATGGCTTCTTCCCTCCCTTGCCCAGCGACCCGATGGTCTTGAGGAAAAGGTTGGCGGTGCTCTCGTCCAGCTCGGGGAGCAGCGCGGTGAGTGTCATGGTGGTGAGCTGGTCCCCGTCCAGGCGCAGCGCGTGGTATTGCCGCACCACCTCCTGGCCACGCGCGGGCAGGCTGTAGAGGAACAAGAGCCCGGTGGTGCCGTCGTCGAACTGGAGCTCGGCCTGCGTGACGTCGGTGATGCCCTTGACCGAGGAGGTCAGCTCCGTGAGCGTCTGGCCCGCCAGCCGGATCAGCGACGCGCCAGGCGGCACCGTGCGCGCATGGACCAGGATGCTCTGGTGGACCTTGGGTTTCCCCTCCACCGGGGGCACCACGAAAGACATGGACGTCTCGTCCAGCGCAAAGCCGGGCGGCGCGTCGAATGCGATTCGACCGATGGCAGGCATGTGGCCAACCACCATACCCACCCGCTCCGACGCTGTACACCGGGCGGGGGCGTGCGGGATCCGGGGGAAACCCGGGACTCAGCGGTAGCCCAGCGAACGACAGGTGGACGACGTCTCCACCTGCGCGGGATCCGGCGCGGTGCCAAGCAGCACGTCGCCGGCCAGCATGCTGACGCCGTACCAGTGGTGCTCGCTCTTGCAGTGGTGCAGGCGGTGATGGCGCCACAGCCGTCGGTACCAGGCGCCGCGCGGCACGTAGCGGGTGTGGATGAGCAGGTGCATCCACTCGTAGTTGAGCGAGAGCGTCAGGTACGCGGCCAGGCCGGTGTAGCCCAGCTCCCGCGTGGGCAGCAGGTTGGTCCAGAGCAGGAACAGCACCGGCAGGGAGACCAGCACCACGCGCGTGGGGATGGCCACGATGTCGGTGTTCCAGGGATCCGCGTGGTGCATGCGGTGCTTGCGCGCCACGTAGAGGTCCAGCGTGAAGCGGCCCAGCCGGCGCGGCCGGAAGTGCAGGATGAAGACGTGGATGAGCCACTCCTGTAGCGGCCACCACGCCACCAGGCCCGCCGCCACCACCGCGTCCCACGCGCTCCAGTTGCCGAGGTGGAAACGCATGCTCCACGCCATCAGCGCGCTCACGGTCAGCAGCCACGCCGAGGGCTTGCGGAAGAGCAGCCGCGCCGCGCTGAGCAGCGTGTCGGTGGACTGGGATGCCAGCGAGGTGGGCGCGACGTCGTCGGGAGAGAGCGGGGTGGTGCGCACGGTAACCATGGGAAGTCCTCCGGGAGGTTCAGGGCTCCAGGCCCTTCACGAGCTTGAGCAGGTCCTCGGTGCTGCGCTGCATGAGCTCCCGCGCCGCCTCCTCCGCGCGTGTGCCGGAGCGCTGTCGCACCGCGGCGGCCAGCGCCACGTAGTGCTTGATGGCCTTGAGCTCACGGGAGAGCAGCGTGGTGAGCACGTGGCGCACCGGCACGTAGGTCTCCCGCAGGGAGTTGTAGGCCAGCCGGTAGGCCACGTTGTCCGCGCCCTCCACCAGCAGCTCCCACAGCCGCAACGAGAGATCCTGCAGGCGGGGCAGGTCGTCGCCGGCGGATTCCATCTCCTTCACCACCTCGGAGATGGCGGCGCGGACCGCGGGGGAGGCGCGCAACGCGCACAGTCGCGCAATGTCCGGCGCCAGCGCCGCGCGCATCTCGATGACGCTGCGCAGCACCTTGGGTTGGACCCCGCCCTCCGGCGTCAGCAGCATCTGCGAGAGCACGTCCATCCCCGCGCTCTCCAGGAAGTTCAGCACGCGCGTCTGGCCGCCCTGCTGGATGCTCACCATGCGCGCCTGCTCCAGCCGCTTGAGCGCCTCCCGCACCGCCTGGCGGTTCACTCCCAGCACCTCGGCCAGCTGGCGCTCGGACGGAAGCACCGAGCCGGGCGCCATCTGCCCGCTCAGGATGCCGGTCCGCAGCTGGTCGTAGATGGCCTCCGGCAACGACTGCTTGCGCACGGCCTTGAAGAGCCCCTGATCCATGCGGGCGATGTAGCGGAGGATGGCCGGGTGGTCAACTGGTCAGACAAGTTGGCTGGTGGGTCCGCGGGTGGCGGGTTGGCCCGGGCGAATGGTGGCGGGTTGGCCCAGGCGAATGGTGGCGGGTTGGCCCCCCCACCCGGCCGCCTCACGGTTTCACCGATTTCACGTCGTGGCGGCCGGCCTCCCCCACGGCGTGGGGAGGCGTAGATGTGCCGCGTCGTGGTGGTTCACTGGGCCAAGCGCGGCACAAGGCCCCGT
>JBFMGU010000375.1:0-7992 GCA_040752415.1 Myxococcota bacterium | reverse complement strand
CAGGGGAGAGGGCCTTCTCAGTCCAGGGATGCCGCCCTGGGGCGGGAGGGGAGGGGCCTCATACCTCAGGGCGTGCCGCCGCCAAAGCCGTCCGGGTCCGGAGTGGGCGCGGGCGGGGTTGTTGGCGTCGGGGAGGGAGGTGGTGGCGCGGTCTCCGGAGGGGCCACCGGGGGCGGGGGCACGTCGCTGTCGATGACCCACGCGGTACCCATCCCCTTCCACAGCTCAAAGAGCCGGTGCTCCTTGAGGGCCAGGCTGTCCTTGGTGAGATAGCTGATCTTGACCTCGACGGTGGCAAAGTCCGCGTCGTCGGTCCGACCCACGCGCTGCACCTCCACGTCGGTGATCTCCATGAGCGGATGCGCGCGCTCCCACGCCTTGATGAACGCCTCCCGACGCGCCTCCGTCACGTACCGGCTGGCCTCCAGGTACTTCCCGGCCCTGAGGAACTGGTGGAAGTCGAACACGTCCGTGTCCAGCGTCAGCGGATGACGACGTGCCACCCGGTCGCAGCTCCCCGCGGCGCACAGCGTTGCCACCAGCAGCAGAGCCAGCGCCCTCAGCGCCCGACGCGCGATCATGGCGTCTCCTCGGGCGCGTCGGCGGGGACGGAGAGCAGGGGGCCCAGCGCGCTGAAGAGCCGGTACAGCTCGGTGATGTGTGCCTGGAGCTGGAACTTCTGGGCGGCGGTGAGCGCGTCGGAGGCGTTGATGCGCTGCTCCGCCACGCGCAGCTTGTCCCGCATCATCACCACCTTGCTGAGCAGCGTCTCCACCGGGATGTCCTTGGGCGCCAGGCCCTCCTCCCGGGGCACAAGCCTCAGCGTGGACGTCTCCACACCCGACGGCAGCGTTGCGTCCGCCAGCTCACCGGCCTGGTGCAGCGCCTCCTTCAGCGCGTCGCGCAGGGCGTCTCGGTCCAGGCGGCTCAGCTCGTCGTCCAGGGTGCTCACGGGTTCCTCCGGGGACGGCCCACCTAGCCCCCGCGCACGCCCCGGAGCAAGGCCTGCCGCCCGTTGGGCCCGGACACGGTCTGAGGCGCGGGCGCACACGGCAAAGCTCCTTTCCGCGCGCGAGGGAGACGCGCTAGGTTCGCGCGCGCATGGCGCAAGCCCAGGGCTTCCCCGTCCCGTTCGGTAAGTACCTACTCACGGAGCTCATTGCCGTGGGCGGGATGGCGGAGATCTATCGCGCCAAGATCTTCGGCGTGGACGGCTTCGAGAAGCAGATGGTGGTGAAGCGCATCCTGCCCAAGTATGCGCAGAACCCGTCCTTCGTGCAGATGTTCATCGACGAGGCGAAGATCGTCGTGGCGCTCACCCACGGCAACATCGTCCCCGTCTATGAGCTGGGGGAGGTGGCGGGGAACTACTACATCGCCATGGAATACGCGGAGGGCATGACCGCCCTGGAGCTCCTCCGTGAGTGCTTCACCAAGCAGCGGCCGCTCTCCATCCCGCAGGCGCTCTACGTGGCGGCGGAAGTGGCCAAGGGCCTGGGCTACGCGCACACGCGCTCCAACGCGCAGGGCCAGGCCATGGGCATTGTGCACCGGGACCTGAACCCGCGGAACATCGTCGTCAGCCCGGCGGGTGAGGTGAAGATCCTGGACTTTGGGATTGCGCGCTCCGCCGTCAAGAAGCACCAGACCGGCAGCGGCGTCATCAAGGGCACGCCCGGCTACATGGCGCCGGAGCAGCTCATGGGCCTCAGCGTCGACGCGCGCGCCGACCAGTACGGCCTGGCCATCATCCTGCATGAGCTGCTCACCGTGCGTCGCCTGTTCAGCGTGCGCGACGCGGTGGGCCAGCGTGCCCTGCTGGAGAACGGCAAGGTCTTTCCCCCCTCGACGTACCGCCCCGAGATCGGCCCGCAGCTGGACAAGGTGGTGATGCGGGCGCTCAGCATGCGGCCGGAGGACCGGTTCCCCTCGTGCCTGGACTTCGAGGATGCGCTGCGCGGGGAGGTTGCGCGTCTGGGCGCGCACGTGACCAGTCGCCAGCTGGCGTCGACGATCCAGGAGATCAAGAGCGCGTCTCCGGCGGTGGCGGGCGCGGAGATGACGGCGCGCAGTGTTGTGGCCAGCGGGTCCACGCCGCCGCCCAGCGACCCGCGCAAGAGCAGTCCCCCTGCCGTTCCCGCGCAAGCGCCGCCGCCTCCTCCGGCCAACACCGGCGCGGATCTCACCGTGGACAGCGGCTTCCGCATGTCGGAGAAGCCGCTGCCCCGTCTGCCCTCGCTGCCTTCCCTGCCCGTGGCCGTCTCTCCCAGTGAGCACCGGCCCGTCACGCAGGTGTTGGTGGCGAATGACCAGGTGGACTGGGCCAACAAGATTGGCGCCGACGCGGAGCTGCTGGCGCTGGCCAAGGCGTCCGGCATCAACTCCAAGACGCCGCGTCGGACGCTGCTGGCCGCAACGGCGCTGGTGCTGGTGGCGGTGGGCGCCTGGGGAGCCACGCACCCGGAGGAAGTGGCCAAGATGCTCACGCGGGCGCGCACCGGGAAGACGGCGCAGGTGGGCTCGCTCGTCGTGAAAAGCCGGCCGGCGGGTGGGGTGGTGATCCTGGATGGTGAGGAGACCGGGCGCACCAACCTGAAGATCGACAACGTCGACACCGAGCAACCCCACACCCTGAAGGTGCGGCTGGTGGATGGTCGGGAGTTCGAACGGCAGATTGCGGCGGGGGATTTTGGTCAGAGCAAGACGCTGGAAGTGATGTTTGACCCGGCCGCCGACGAGAAGAAGGAAGACCCGAAAGCGACGCCCACGCCCTGAGCGCTCATTCGAACAAACTGTCGACGAATGCCTTGGGGTTGAAGGGCCGCAGGTCCTCCACACTCTCGCCCACGCCCACGTAGCGCACGGGCACCTTGAGCTGGTCGCACACCGCCACCACCACGCCGCCCTTGGCGGTGCCGTCGAGCTTGGTGAGGACGATGCCGCTGAGCTTGAGCGCCTGGTTGAACTGCTCGGCCTGCACCACGGCGTTCTGACCGGTGGTGGCGTCGACGACAAGCCACACCTCATGCGGCGCGCCCTCATGCGCCTTGCCCATCACGCGGTGCACCTTCTTGAGCTCCTCCATCAGGTTCACCTTGGTGTGCAGCCGCCCGGCGGTGTCCGCAATGACGAAGTCCGCGCCGTCATCCTTGCCCTTCTTCACACACTCGAAGAGCACGCTGGCGGGGTCCTGGCCTTCCTTGCCGCTCACTGTCTCGCTCTTGGCGCGCTCGCCCCAGATCTTGAGCTGCTCCACGGCGGCGGCGCGGAACGTGTCACCGGCGCCAAGCACCACCTTCTTGCCCTGGCCGGTGAGCCGCGCGGCCAGCTTGCCAATGGTGGTGGTCTTTCCCGCGCCGTTCACGCCCACAATCATGACGACGAACGGCTTGTCCTTGCGCTCCTCGATGTTGGGCGCGTCGAGCGAGACGATGCGCAACATCTCCTCACGCAACGCATCCCGCACCTTCTCCGCGCTGGAGAGGTCACCTCGGGACAGGCGCTCCTTCACCATGTCCAGCAGGCGCTGGGTGGTGCGCACGCCCACGTCGGCCTGGATGAGGACGGACTCCAGCTCCTCCACCACCTTGGCGTCGATCTGGCGGCCCGGTGAGAGCAGCTGGTTGAGCTTGGCGAAGAACCCGGTACGCGTCTTCTCCAGGCCCTTGTGATACGCGCGGACCTCCGCCTCCTCGTCACGACGAGGCGCCGGCCGCGCCACCGGGACCGCCTCCGCTTCCCGCGCGGTGGGCGCCACGGCCTCACCCGGAGCAATGGGCTCCTCGCTGGGGGGCGGGAGGACGCGCTCTCCCTCGCCAACGGGCTTCTCCAGCTCACGCGTGAGCGTCTCCAGCTTCTCCCCGCGCTGGCGCCGCACGAACTTCACGCCAATCAACAGGAACAGCAGCAGGAACGCCGCCAGCACCAGGATCCCGACGATGTCGCCGGCCTGCGGCGGGGGGAGGGGTTGCGGCGGCTGGGTGCCGGGTTGTGTGGGGGCGGGTTGCTCTGGGTTCATGGCGCCTGGCTCGACGGAGGAGCCGCGCAATTAGGGACGACCCGCCGTCATGTCAAGACGGAACAAACGTGCTCACGCGGCGCCAGCGGCGGCGGCGTCACCCTCGTAGAGCGCCTCCAGCAGGTGGGCGTACTGCCGGCTGACCTCCTTGCGACGCAGCTTCAACGTCGGGGTGAGCTGGCCAGCCTCCACGGTGAACTCGTCGGGGACCAGCACGTGCTTCTTGATGGACTCGTAGCGGGCCACCTTGGCGTTGACGCGGGAGACGGCTTCCTCCACCGCGCGTCGCACGTCGTCACGACGGGACCATCCGGCCGGATCACCGTCCAGGCCCAGGCGCTGCTTGCACTGCTCGCGGTCCAGCGTGATCAGCGCGGTCACGAACGGCTTGTTGTCGCCGTAGATGACCACGTGGCCGATCAGCGGCTGGTCGCGCAGCAGGCCCTCCAGGTACTGGGGCGCAATGAACTTCCCGCCGCTGGTCTTGATGAGGTCCTTCTTGCGGTCGGTGATGCGCAGGAAGCCGTCGGGCGTGAGCTCGCCAATGTCCCCGGAGTGGAACCAACCGTCCTGGATGACGGCGGCCGTCTGCTCCCGGTCACGGTGGTAGCCGCGGAAGTTGCCGGGGCCGCGGATGAGCACTTCCCCGTCGGAGGCGAGCTTGATGTCCACGCCGGGGATGGGCTTGCCCACGGTGCCAAAGCGGAAGTCATGCGGGCGGTTGATGGTGGCCGGTGCGCTGGTCTCGGTGAGGCCGTAGCCCTCCAGCACGGTGATGCCCAAGGCGTGGAAGAACTCCGCCACGGCGGGATCCAGCGGCGCGCTCCCGCACCCGATGAGCCTGAGGTGTCCGCCCACGCGCTCCCGGATCTTGTCCAGCACCAGCTTGCCGGCCAGGTCATATTCCGCCGCCAGCACCGGCCCGACGGGGAGGCCCATCTGGATGCGTCGGCTGCGCGTCATGGCCACGGCCAGCGCCCAGTCAAAGAGCGCTTTTCTCGTCGGAGACATGGACTCGCGCGCGGCCAGCACGCGGGAGCGGACCTTCTCCAGCAGGCGCGGCACGGCGACGAGAATGGTGGGCTTGGCCTCCCGCAGGTTGTCCGGGAGCTTCTCGATGCTCTCCGCGAACCATGGCTCCCCGCCGATCACCAGGCCCGCGTAGATGATGTACCGCTGCAGGCTGTGGGCGAGCGGCAGGAAGATCATGCTGCGGTCATGCCCACCCAGGCCCAACGCCTGCGGCACCACCGTGGCGACGTGGTGGAAGTTCCCGTGCGTGCAGATGGCGCCCTTGGGGTTGCCGGTGGTGCCGGAGGTGTAGACGTAGGTGCAGACGTCGTCGGGCTCCACGGCGCCGGCCCAGGCCAGGAAGCTGGAGGGATACTTCTGGTCCAGCGCGTGCCCCTCGTCGAGGAGGGCCTGCAGGGAGACGGCGTTCTCGTCGGTCTCACCCTCGGCCATCAGCACCACCAGGCGGATCCCGTCGACGGCACCCAGCGCGGACTTGAGCTGGCGCAGCATCTTGCGGTCTTCCACGAACACCACCTTGGAGCCGCTGTGCCCGAGGACGTAGCTGACCTGGTCCGGGGTGCTGGTGGGGTAGATGCCCACGGTGACCGCGCCCAGCGCCAGGATGGAGAAATCCGTCAGCACCCACTCCGCGCGGGTGTTGCTGATGATGGCCACGCGGTCCCCACGCTCGACGCCACGGGAGCGCAACGCGTGGGCCAGCGCCCGGATGCGTCGCATGCCCTCGCTCCAGGGCATCTTGTGCCAGGTCCCGTCGGGTCCCTTGGAGATGGCGCAGGGATGGTCCGGGTCCTTGAGGGCGCGGTTGATGAGGAGGCTGTTGATGGTGCGCTTGTCCATGCGCGCTCCGCGTGGGGGCCCCGACTCAGAGGGGGCGCGGGTTCATCTCCGACTGGCACTGCTTGCAGACGCCGGTGACCTCCAGGCTGTGGCGCTCGACGGCAAATCCGGTCACGCGGGTGATTTCCGAGACGAGGTCCGACAGGCCGTCGCAATGGATCTCCACGGCGCGGCGACAGTTCCGGCAGATGAGATGGTGGTGACAGGAGCTGTCCTTGGGCTCTTCCTGGGCGTGCAGGTGCACGTGCGCGGGCGGATGACAGGCCAGGTACCCGCCGGAGGTCATCATGCGGTGCACCAGGCCGTGCTCCTCCAGGACGGTGAGGACGCGGTAGACGCTGGCGCGGTCCACCCGGATGCCCTGGCTCTTGAGCTGCTGGTGGACCGCCGCGGGGTCCAGCGGCGCGTTGGAACGCTCCAGGAGCTCCACCACGGCTCGACGGGGACGGGTGACCCTGAGCCCCGCGCTGGCGAGCATCTGGCTGGCTTCCTCGGCGAAACAGGCGTCGTGGGCTTCATGGCCCACCGGGACGAACCGGCTCATGGAGGCGCGAAGGAGACCACGGCGCTGCCTGGCGGGCAATGTGGGACGGAGACTTCAAGGTTCGCACGGGGGGCGCTAGGATTGCGGGCATGAAACGGCTCGCCTGCCTCTCCGTGTTTGCCTCCGTACTTTGCGCGCTCCCCGCCCGGGCCCACACCGTCCTGGAATACCCCACGCCGCGCAACAACAACGACGCGCTGAAGAACGGCCCCTGTGGCGGCGTTCCGCGCACGGCCACGCCGACGGTGTTCACGGCGGGTGAGCAGGTCACCGTGACATGGGTGGAGACCATTGACCACCCGGGCCACTTCCGGATCGCCTTCAGTCCGGCCAATGACGTGGGCTTTGACAACTACGTCCTGGCCGACGACATCCCCGACATCGTCTGCCCCAACGCCTCGGCCGACCCGTGCGAGTACTCGCAGACGGTGACCATCCCCAACGTGGACTGCACCGCGTGCACGCTGCAGCTCATCCAGGTGATGACCACGTCCCCCAACCCGGGGCCCAATGACTTCTACTTCTCCTGCGCGGACATCCAGATCCAGGGGGCGGTGGGAAGCTCCAGCTCGTCGTCATCCAGCAGCAGCTCCTCCTCCAGCTCGTCTTCCAGCAGCTCGAGCTCGTCGTCGTCCTCCAGCAGCAGCTCGAGCTCGTCGTCGTCAAGCAGCTCCAGCTCGTCCTCCTCGTCGTCCAGCGGGTCGGTGAGCTCCAGCTCGTCCAGCTCGTCGAGCAGCTCGTCCTCGTCGTCCAGCAGCTCCTCCAGCGGCGGCGTGGACCTGGCCAAGGCGCAAGCGTGCCTGGATTACTGCAGCGCCATCACGCAGAACTGCACGGGGGAGAACAACCAGTACCAGAACATCGGCATCTGCCAGTCAGGCTGCCGCGACTCCCAGATGCCGCTCGGCGTGGAGGACGCGCAGGCGGGCAACTCCGTGAACTGTCGCAAGTACCACGCGGAGGCCAGCGTCAATGACCCCGCGCTGCACTGTCCGCATGCCGGCCCCGCGGGCGGCGGCGTGTGCGGCACCGCGTGTGAGCACTACTGCGACGTCGTGATGTCCGCGTGCGTTGGCGACAACCTCCTCTACACCTCGCGCGACGGGTGCATCCAGACCTGCGCGCTCTTCTCCGAGGACGGGCCGGTGGTCACCAACAACGCCGACAACGTCCACTGCCGCACGTTCTGGGCCGTGGGCGCGCTCACCAACCCGGCCACGTACTGCACCAGCGCGTCGCGCAATTCCGACCGCTGCGTGGAGCCCGTGGGTGGCACCAGCAGCTCCACCAGCTCCTCCTCCGGTGGCGGCTCCAGCTCCTCCAGCGGCGGTGAGGCCAGCTCGTCGTCGTCGTCCTCATCTTCGTCCACGGGTGGGGTGGAGAGCACCAGCTCCTCTTCCGGCGGTGAGGAGTCCAGCTCGTCCTCCGCGGCGCGCAAACGTGCCACCCAGAGCGACGACGGCAACGGGTGCGGCGGCTCTTCCGCGGCCAACCCGGGCGCGCGCCGCGCGGGGCGCGCGGCGGGGGGGGGGTGTTGGCGGGGGCGCCGGGGGGGGGG